>ONYA01000078.1 GCA_900321965.1 uncultured Prevotellaceae bacterium | reverse complement strand
CTTGTCGGCCAACTCTGATTTCGTCATTGCTTTCATTTTGGAAATTGATAATTGACAATTGATAAGTGATAATTTTTCCTGTTAACGTTATGGTTATGTAACACAGTGAAAGATTTGTGTTAGATTTTTGAAGATTTTTGTTCTTTATAACCTGACGGGTCGAGATGACTAAGTAGCTACATGGTTCTCGTTAAAAACTCGGTGACTTTTCCACAAAAAGTCGGTGAGTTTTTGCCAAAAAGTCGGTGAACTTTAAGCTCTTATTTCTTGACTCGAAATAGATATTTCAAGATGTCAATGCCGTCCTCCTTCTGCTCAGGCGATGCACGCCGCTCCAGGAAGTCGCTGACCGTGATGTCTATGCCGTAATGTGACTGAGCCTGCCGCGCCGTCTCAACCCAGAGGAGGTAGTTGTCACCGCTCGTGTCGGTAGCAGGAAAACAGATGACCTTATGTCCCTTGAGTGGCCAGAACTGCCATTCGTTCAGATTAGCCAGCAACATGGTTGCCATCCAGGTGTATTTCGGAAACAGTTCGGAGAGTACGACCGCCGACCGTGCTGACTCCACCATCGCCACAGCCCCTGATTCTTCCCTTAGACAAGGGGTGTCAGAAGGGGACTTCAATAGGTGCTCTCCAAACAGGCAGGGCGTGGAGTGCCAGCACTCCGACAGCCGTCCGTTGGCCTTCATCAGCAGCGACACCCAGGTGTCCCCCACTTGTCCGTCCCGCATGATGCCGTATCTGTCAATCATCCAGAACACGGTCTCGCCTCTGCGGCTGCGGCCCAAGAGGTATTGAGCAGCCGCCCTTAGCATCTGTTCTTCCGTGAGCAGTCCCGATGCCACCACTTCGCGGCAGAAACGACTGTCGGTGGAGAGGCACCGGGAGACCAGTTTCCGCGACATCCCGACAGGCTTCTTGAATGCAGGCGTAAGAATATCTTTTAGCTTCACCATCTTGATTTGCGCTTTTGCTTGCTAAGCAAGCTAAGCTATATATATTATTAGCTATTAAGCTTTAAGCTATTAAGCTAAAGAGTATAGCGGGCGGTTGTAGCTGTCGAACGACTGCGAGACGATGCCCTCCTTGATAGCCTTCTTGAGTACAGAGTAATACAGGTTCGGCGACGTCATGCAAGCCATCTCCATCACCCGGTCCCGCAGTTTGATGTCCTCCACGCTGGTACATCCGGCGAGCGCATCGCCGAAGAGCAGTCTCAGGTCGAACGTCACGAAGTTCTGCTTGCGTTCCAGGACATACCGCTCGTTGAATGTCGGTCTCACCACGCTCTCCGCTGATGGAGCATTGCCGGTGGTGGCCGTTCCTGACCGTACCTCCTGTTCCGTAAGCATCCTGGGCAGTCCCCGCTCATCGACCGAGAACTGCAGCAGGTCTGCTATCTCCTGCTTTCGTGAGTCAAGCTGCTTGACGCTGAATATGCCCTCCTTCTTTGAGCACTCATACGTCTCGAAGGCCTTGTTCTTGAGTTCCGTGCCCATCCATCCGCGCATCGACCGGTCTTCCTGCGCCTTGTTCTGGTGCAGTATGCAGACAATGCAGCAGTGCCATTTGGAGGCTAAGTTCATGAGCCGTTCAAGGATGTTCTGTGCCTTTGCCCCGTCGTTGATGTCGTCCACCAGGTCGCGTATGCCGTCGAGCATCACCAGGTCAGGCTGGAATTTGCCGATGGCAGCCTCGAGCAGGGGCAGACGCTCCTGCCAGAACGCGCAGCGGACGTTGAACACATCGAACATCCCAGGTGGAATAGAGTCCTCTCCAAAGACAGACGGGGTATCCTCCGACGGGTTGGCCCGGGCCAGTCTCATAATCCTGTTGCGCAGGATGTCCTGTGTCGACTCGTCGCTCTGCTCGGTGTCAAACCACAGGGCGTGGAGGGGTGGCGTGAGCCGTCTGACTCCTAACACCTTTTCCTGAAAGCATAGAGCCATGAGGATGGACGACAGGAATGTCTTTCCCGATTTCGCCTTGCCGGTGACCGCCACCAGCTCCCCCCGGGGGAAACAAGGTTTGTGAAACATCTCAAACAGGAATTCCATGGGCGGTATCTCCATCTCGGGAGTGATACGGAGTTTCTCCAGTTTCGTCCATCGGGCCAGCAGCTGTTTGTCAGTCGCTGCCTGTTGCAGTTCATTCTCGACGGCCATCAGGCCCTCTTCGTTCGATTCTAAGTTTACTGTCATACATTTCGGTTTTGGTTAAACGTATAGATTTTCGTTGCGAAATTAAGCATTTTCCCCAAAACCGCACTTTCCTTATGTGGAAAGCGTTTTTAATGAAATTAAGAATATTAACATTTATTTATATCAAAAAAATGGATTGTACTACAGATTTTTACCGTTCTTTCGGTGAGTTGCTGACTAAATACGCAGCACTTTCCAAAGTCACTTACAAGGAAGTCTCTGCCGAG
>ONYA01000004.1 GCA_900321965.1 uncultured Prevotellaceae bacterium | reverse complement strand
ATAAGAAATCTGTGCAATAGCATGACGATGCGCAGCCAAAATCTGTGAAATCTGCGAAATCTGTGGTAAATTAATCACTTGCGAAACTTGTATAAATTAATAACAACGCGCAGCCAAAATTACTGCGAGCACTCGTGAGTCTTCGACAAGTTTCGTGAAATTCGTGTAATTCGTGGTTTAAATATTTAAAAGGGGGAAAAGTAAAAAATTGTGGAAAAATTTGGCTATTTCCCTATTTCTTCGTACCTTTGCACCCTAAAAGTGTGAATATGTGTAGTTTAGAGCGTTATAAGATTGATTTGAAAGGACTTACGAGCGAGGTGACAACCTGTGAGTGGGACGTGGATAAGCAGTTCTTCGACGCTTTGGACCAGACGGAAGTGGAGAGTGGAGCGTTGCATGTGTCGCTGTCTATACGCAAGGCATCCGGCTTTTTTGAACTCCTGTTCCACACCGTTGGCAGCATAGACATCACTTGCGACCGATGCCTCGACCTGATGGAACAGCCCATAGAGACTGACAACCGACTGGTCGTCAAGCTCGGAAGCAACGACTCTGAGGACGATGAAACCGTGATTGTTGACGAGGACGAAGGAATACTCGACACGTCGTGGTTCATCTATGAGTTTATAGCACTGGCAATACCCATCCAGCACGTGCACGCAACTGGTAAGTGCAACCCTGCTATGACGAAGGCTCTGGAAGAGCTGTCAGCCGACCGAAGCGGCGATGAGGAGTCCGGCCAGCCTGTAGACCCCCGATGGAGTAAGCTCGCAGAGCTAAAATTAAAAAATTGAATTGTAAATTGTAAATCGTTAAATTGTAAATAGTTAAATTGTAAATTAAAATGGCACATCCTAAAAGAAGACAATCGAAGACTCGTACCCTCAAGCGTCGTACCCATGACAAGGCTGTAGCTCCTACGCTCGCCGTATGCCCCAACTGCGGTGCTTACTATGTGTACCACACCGTATGCCCCACTTGCGGTTACTACCGTGGCAAGGTGGCTATCAAGAAAGAGGACGAAGTAGCTGAATAATGAGCAGATACAGCGCTATCATCACAGGCGTCGGTGGCTACGTGCCCGACTACGTCCTCACCAACGAGGAACTGTCGCGCATGGTGGATACCAATGACGAGTGGATTATGACGCGCGTGGGCATCAAGGAGCGCCGCATACTCTCCGAGGAAGGCCTCGGCACGAGCTATATGGCGCGCAAGGCTGCCAAGCAGCTCATCAAGAAGACCGGGGTGGATCCCGACACCATCGACGCCCTCATTCTGGCAACGTCGACGGCAGACTACAAGTTCCCCTCTACGGCGAGCATCGTACTGGGAAAGATTGGTCTGAAGAACGCCTACGCCTTCGACTTCTGGGGCGCCTGCTGCGGATTCCTCTATGCCCTCGACCAGGCTGCTATGATGATTCAGAGTGGCCGCGTGAAGAAGGTCATCGTTATCGGTGCCGACAAGATGTCGTCGGTCACCGATTACAAGGACCGCCAGACGTGTCCCCTCTTCGGCGACGGCGCCGCTGCCGTGCTCGTAGAGGCCACCGAGGAGGAGAATATCGGCGTCATAGACAGCCATTTCCGCTGCGACGGCAAGGGTCTGCCCTTCCTCCACATGAAGGCCGGAGGCTCTGTCTGTCCTCCCAGCCACTTCACCGTCGACCACCGTCTGCACTACCTCTATCAGGAGGGACGCACCGTCTTCCGCTATGCGGTGACGAACATGAGCGACGATTGCGCCCTCATTGCTGAGCGCAACGGTCTGAACAAGGACAACATCCGCTTTGTCGTGCCTCATCAGGCTAATATGCGCATCATCGAGGCCGTCGCCAAGCGTTTGGACCTGACGATGGACCAGGTGCTTGTCAATATCGAGCATTACGGCAATACGTCGGCAGCGACCATCCCGCTCGCTCTCTGGGACTACGAGCACCTGCTGAAGAAGGGTGATAACCTCATCTTCACCGCTTTCGGTGCCGGTTTCGTCCACGGTGCCTCTTACTATAAGTGGGCGTATGATGCTGACACAAAATAGTAAATCGTAAATAGTCAAAATGTAAATGACTAAGGTGCATAAGGCAGGATTCGTCAATATCGTTGGAAATCCCAATGTAGGTAAAAGTACGCTCATGAACCAGCTGGTTGGTGAGCGTATTTCAATAGCTACGTTCAAGGCCCAGACCACGCGCCACCGCATCATGGGTATCGTCAACACGCCGGACATGCAGATCGTGTTCAGCGACACGCCGGGCGTGCTCAAGCCTAACTACAAGCTCCAGGAGTCAATGCTCGCCTTCTCGGAGTCGGCCCTGCAGGATGCCGACATCCTCCTCTACGTCACCGACGTGGTGGAGAACCCGGAGAAGAACATGGAGTTCCTCGAGAAGGTGCAGCGGATGACCATCCCGGTCATCTTGCTGATAAATAAGATTGATGAGCTGAAGACCCTCCCCCGGCCCCTCCCTGTGAGGGAGGGGAGTAATTACTCTGCTTCGAAAGAGGATGTGCAGGGTTCTGCGAAAGGTAAGGGCGTGCAAGGTATCTACTCCCCTCCCTCACAGGGAGGGGCCGGGGGAGAGTCTGTACTCTTGGCTGACATCGTCGACCACTGGCACGCCCTGCTCCCCAACGCCGAGATCCTGCCGATCTCCGCTAAGAACAAGTTCGGCGTCGACATGCTCCTGAAGCGCATCCAGCAGTTGCTGCCGGAGAGTCCCGCATTCTTCGACAAAGACCAGCTGACGGACAAGCCCGCCCGCTTCTTCGTCTCGGAGATTATCCGCGAGAAGATCCTGCTCTACTACGACAAGGAGATTCCCTACTCGGTAGAGGTCGTCGTGGAGCGCTTTAAGGAGGACGACCGTCAGATACACATCAACGCCGTCATCTACGTGGAGCGCGACTCGCAGAAGGGCATCATCATCGGCCATCAGGGCGTCGCCCTGAAGAAGGTCAGCACAGAGGCCCGCAAAACCCTCGAAAAGTTCTTCGACAAGCACATCTACCTCGAGATCTTCGTCAAGGTCGACAAGGACTGGCGCTCGTCAAAGAAAGAACTCGACAATTTCGGCTATAACCCGGAGTAAATGTCGAAATATCGTTTAGTCGTTAGTCGTTTAATCGTTTAATCGTTCATCCGCTAACTCGTTTATCCGTTTAATCGATTAACCGTTATAACGAAAAACCGAAAAAAAGAAAAATTGAAATATGGGAAATCTAGTAGCGATAGTAGGACGACCGAACGTCGGCAAGTCCACCTTATTTAACCGTCTGACCAACTCCCGCCAGGCTATCGTCAGCGACGAGGCCGGCACAACACGCGACCGCCAGTATGGCAAGTGCGAGTGGTGCGGACGTGAGTTCTCTGTCGTCGATACCGGCGGCTGGGTCGTCAACAGCGATGATATCTTCGAGGAGGAGATACGCAAACAGGTGCTTGTAGCCACCGAGGAGGCCGACCTCGTACTCTTCCTCTGCGACATCAAGAACGGTGTCACCGACTGGGATATGGACGTGGCACAGATCCTGCGCCGCGCCAAGCTGCCTGTGCTGCTCGTCGCCAACAAGGCCGACGACGGTAAGGACCTCTACTACCAGTACGACTTCTTCAAGCTCGGCTTAGGCGACCCTTACTGCATCAGCGCCGCCACCGGCAGCGGTACCGGCGACCTGCTCGACAAGGTGCTCGAGATGCTGCCCGAGAAGACGAAGGACGACACTGAGGACGGCATACCACGCTTTGCCGTCGTAGGCCGGCCTAACGCCGGCAAGTCGTCGCTCATCAACGCCTTCATCGGCGAGGACCGCCATATCGTCACCGACATCGCCGGCACCACCCGCGACAGTATCTATACGCGCTACGATAAGTTCGGCTTCGACTTCTACCTCGTCGACACCGCTGGCATACGCCGTAAGAACAAGGTCAATGAGGACCTGGAGTTCTACAGCGTCATGCGCTCCATCCGTGCTATCGAGAACAGCGACGTCTGTATCCTCATGATCGACGCCACGCGCGGCATCGAGGCCCAGGATATGAACATCTTCCAGCTCATCCAGAAGAACAACAAGTCGCTCGTCGTCGTCGTCAATAAGTGGGACCTCGTCGAGGACAAGTCGCAGGAAGTCATCAAAACCTTTGAGACGGCCATTCGCCAGCGTATGGCACCATTCGTCGACTTCCCCATCATCTTCGCGTCAGCGTTGACGAAACAGCGTATTTTCAAGGTCCTGGAGACCGCCAAGGACGTCTACCTGAACCGCAAGGTGCGTATCGGCACGACGAAGCTCAACGAGGTGATGCTGCCGCTCATCGAGCAGACGCCGCCGCCGTCGGTCAAGGGAAAGTATATCAAGATCAAATATGTGGCACAGGTGCCCGACACGCAGATTCCCACCTTCGTGTTCTACGCCAACCTGCCGCAGTACGTCAAGGAGCCCTACCGCCGCTTCCTCGAAAACAAGATTCGCGAGAACTGGACCCTCACCGGCTCCCCCATCAACGTCTTTATCCGCCAGAAATAGTCGCTACGCGGGTGAATGGTTATAGTGAATAGTGATGATAAGCATGTGTAAGGTAAAAATCAGGATGGTGCTGCCGGCACTATTCACTATCCTCTTTTCACTCTTCGTTAGCACGCAGTGCGCCCGTCTTTCCCCCGAGCAGCAGGCGGCCTTGGCCGCCGAGGGCTACTACCGCCACCTGTTAGCCGGTGAGTACGAGCAGTTCTTACAGGGTAGGGTAGGGAGCGACTCCCTCCCCGACAGCTACCGTGAGCAGTTGCTCACGGGCTACCGCCAGTTTATGGCCCAGCAGCAGGAGAAGCACGACGGCATCACCGCCGTCAGCGTCTCCAATGTCCGTACCGACAGCCTCGACCACTACACCTCCGTCTTCCTCCTCCTCTGCTATGGCGACTCCACGCAGGAGGAGATCGTTGTGCCCATGGTGGAGCACAACGGCAGTTGGCGGATGAAATAAGCATAACACTTAACCGTAACGCTGATGGATAGCAAGGATAATGGCAGCCATCACATGGGGTGGCGTGGTCAGGCGAAGAACTATTCCTGGGCCGGTACCTATCATATAACCATCAAGGTGAATGAGGCCTTAGGTCCGTTGCTCGGCACTGTCATCGGCGATGCCTCCAAGCCCGACGGCGATCCGCGGGCGCCGAGGGTATCGCTGACCGATATCGGTATGATGGTAGAGCAAGAGCTGACCACGAGCATCACCGCTCATTATCCCATGGTAGAGATTCAGGATCATATCGTCATGCCTGACCATCTGCATGCCATCGTTGTCGTTCGTAGAAATATCGTCAGCAGCAATGGCCGCGCCACCCATCTGGGCCAGGTCATCGCCGGCTTCAAGAAGGGCTGCAACCGCCGCTTCTGGCAGCTCCGCGGCCTCACCGCCCCCATTGACCGGCGGGGCGAACCCGCCTCAGCGGGCCCAGCAGGCAGCCCGCCTGCCCCAAGTGGCCCGCCCCTTTCCGGCGGCGGCGCGCCTCTTGCGGTTCTCCCGCAAGAGCCGCTCCCGCAAGAACAGCTCCCGCAAGGCCAGCGCCCGCCCTCCCGCGCCTCTACCGGCCGCCCCTCGCTCTTCAGCGAGGGCTACGTCGACGTGCAGCCGCTCCGCGAAGGGCAGCTCGAGCAGCAGCGCCGCTATATCCACAATAACCCGCGCAGCCGCCTCCTCCGCTCCTCAGACCGCCAGCGCCTGCAGACGCAGCGCGGCGGCATCGATACCGCCGTCTCGCTGCCCGCCCTCCGGGGCTTCCTGCAGCGCGAGTGCCACCCCTCCCAGATCACCGACGAGACGTGGCGCCTCCTCAGCAGCCGCCTCCTGACAACAACCCACGAAAAGACCTTTATCATCTGCGATAGCTATGGCGACCGCCAGCTCCTCCAGCGCCGCCTCTTGCCCGTTGTCTGTCATCGTAGGGATGCCTGGCGCTTCGAGGAGCAGAAGCAGCGCTGCTTAGAAGCGGCGGCAGCTGACGCCGTCCTTGTCTCTGGCCGCATTGCCAAAGGCGAGCAAGATATCATCGACACGGCCCTTAGCCGTGGTTTTCCTGTCATCATCATTGCCGACAACGGCTTTCCTGAGCTTTATCACCCCTCAGAGCGCCGGCTCCTCCTCTGTTCTGAAGGCCTTCTGCTGATGGTAACACCTTGGCATTATCACTATCGTCGTGCCGAAGAGGAGATCAGCGTCGCTGAGTGTAAGACGATGAACTGCGTGGCTCAGGCCCTCTGTCGTACGAAAGACGACTGGTGGAAATGAAAAAAGCCTATGCGCCGTCTGAGCATCGACGGCTTGACAGGTCCTGCATACGCCTTGCGTTTAAGGAATGACTCTTTGTCCATATTTGATGCTTTTCTTGCCAAGGATTACGCAGATTTCGCGGCTTATAATACTAAATCCGTGTCATCCGTGTTTATCCGTGGCTGAAATAACTAACGTCTGCTTTTGTTGAGGGGCTATAGACTTGATGAGCTAACGCTTTCCAAATCAAAATAGAGGAGGCGTGTAGCCGCTCCTTCATCTTCCTTTGAAAGCGGTGAAAACCCCATCTTGTCATAAAAAGGTAATGCGTCGGCATAGGCGTCAACGGTGATAAAACGACATCCAGCCTTGTTGTCTTTCCTGTATGATCCAATAATAAGGTTAACAATCATCCTGCCTATACCTTCACCATGACAATTTTTGTTGGTAGCGAGGCGGCAAATCTTCAGTGCTGGGTAACTCTTAAACATTTTACCCTGAGCGAAGAAACGCTTGCGGAATCGATTATAGGCAGAATTACTAGGGAAGTCTGTAAGGGAGATTCGGTCGTGAGCAAGACTAAAATAACCGTAAACCTCTCCGCTGATAATATCTTCTAAAACATAGCTGGTAGCTAAGCGTACTTTGTAGTAGAGGGGCGCATCAGTATGGATGAAGTCATTTAAGTCCTCATCGCCACAGTCGAACTTGTCAATCTTGTCAGTCTCTCCAAGTCGACGTAATTGTATGTTTTTCCTATCCATTTATTAGAAGGAACAGTTGACACATCTGTCACGCATGAATTCGTAGTCACGCCGGATGCTCTCCTCCCTTTCACGTGAAATAGGTTTAGGATTAAGCATCTGCATTTCAAATCGCCGTGCCTCCTCACCATATAGGATAGGTGTTTCTTTAATCGGTCTTGCCATAATGATAATTGTCTGATATTTCGATTCTCGCTTGCAAAGATAAGCATTAATATTTTAACTACCAAATTTTGTTGCGCAAAAAAAACGGCAGGCCACACGGCCCGCCGTTTTTTTGTTATGGTATGGAAGTGTTGATTACTTCATGACAACCTTCTTACCGTTGACGATGTAGAGACCGTTACGCTGCGGAGCGCTGACCTTGCGGCCCTGCAGGTCGTAGACCTCGGCCTTGTCGTTGGCGTCAATCTGCAGACCCTTGACGACTGTCGTTGAACCGTCAGCATTGTTGAAGGTAGAGAACAGACGTGCGGTAGCAGTACCGTTAGTCTCGATGTAAGCACGCATCGGCAGGATGCAGGAGGGATCTGTTTCCGAATAGCCTGCACCAGCAGCAATCTGACCCCATACGTTGTTGCCCTGCATAATATACTTACCCTCTGCAGCGACACCTTCCTTATACTGCATCGAGCCTGTAAGCTTGTAAAGACTCTGTCCGCTTACAGCAGATGAAGAAGCGGGATCTGCAGTGCAGGCTTCGTATTTCCATTCTCCTGATTCGTACTTGACAGTCTGGCTGACGGTAGCATTGGTGGTGCTGAGGCACTGACCGCTGGCGCATGCGATAACCGAATCTCTATGCTGCCACCCCGTGGCACCCCCACGACTATGCCTCACGGTGCATCTATCTCGTCACAATGACTACAGAGGGGTATGGGAGGCCAATGAGACTTCTTTATTCGTTAAGCAAATTAATAAAATGATTGATTGCTTTTTCCAAAGGATTGACCTCATTGGTTACAATCCACAGGACTTGTGCTGGGTCAACATCGAAGTAATGGTGTGAGATGATGTCTCTTATCCCCTTTACTTGTTTCCAAGGAATTGATGGATAGGTTTCTAACAGTTTTCCTTCTGTCACTTTATCCAGGTTTTTCAAACTTTCCCCAATAGCAATCAGTAACATACATGTAGCGTCTAATAGAATCATTCCTTCTGGTGAACCGAGGAAATCATCCACATCGTGTATGCGTCTTGTCCTTTCGCGTAATCTCTCTATGGCAGTCTGTATGTCGTAGAGAATATCAAGTGCTAATTCCTTATGTTCAGAAGACAGTGATTCCATCTCTTTCAATGCGTTTTTTTAGTCTTGGGTTGAGATTACGATGATTGCGGACAATATCAACAGACCGTCCTGTTGATGCTTCCAGAAAGTCCCTTGCCTCCATCAGTAAAAATGGGTTGGGTGTTTGCGTTTCTACAAACAAGTCTACATCACTATCACTGTTTTGTTCATCTCTGGCTGTTGATCCGAAAAGTCGGAGTGACAGGATGCCATATTTGTCTTGCAAGATGCTCCTGCAAGCGTTCAGAACCTCTATACATTCTTTTCTTGACATACCATTCAACTATATTCTCGCTGCAAAGATAGTGATTTCTATTGAAACTTCCAAATTTATTTTTGATTCTGGAGTTCTAGAGTTCTGGAGTCTGCAGCACAAACAAAAAAAACGGCAGGCTGTGGGGCCTGCCGTTTTTGTTTATAGTGTGGAAGTGGAATTACTTCATGACTACCTTCTTACCGTTGACGATGTAGAGACCGTTACGCTGCGGAGCTGCAACCTTGCGGCCCTGCAGGTCGTAGACCTCGGCCTTGTCGTTGGCGTCAATCTGCAGACCCTCGATAGCTGTCGTGCTGCCGTCGGCGTTGGTGAAGACAGTGTAGAGACGTGCGGGTGATGCAGTGGCCTTGATGTATGCACGCATCGGCAGGACACATGGTCCAGGATAATCTGTGGCTGTACACTTATTCCACACGTTGTCCTTCTGCATGATGTACATATCTGTAGTACCTGTAAGATACTCCATCGTGCCAAGCATATCGAACTTCTGCTCTCCAGATTTTGCACTGGATGTAATAACAGACGTATAATTTATGTATTTACTCGGAGTCGTCAACGCCTTGTCGTAAGTTTGGGCAACCTTAGCGTCAGTTGTGCTTAAGATCTGTCCGCTTTCGGAAGGAATGATCAATAATTGAGCTTTAGCCGGGATGGGGTTGGTTGTATACTCTTCAAAGCCTACGACAGGATCAAAGTTCTCTGAACCAATGGTCGTTGCTCCCTTTGAGTAAGACAATTGGTAAGCCTTGAACTTACTTGACTGAGGCATCTCGTAAGGCAGACTGATGGTGTAACCCTGCTGCTTGCCACTGACAGTAGCATTCAGCTTACGCGTGTTCGTGACTGTATTGGCAGTGAACGGAATCGGGTTTTGGAAGCCCCACTTCGCATTGAAGAGTTTCGCTGCGTCGTCATCACCTTCGAAGCCCTGCTGATTGCCCTCAGTGTCGTCGTAAATCTTCAGTACGTCGCACTGATAGGCACTACCTACATTATAGACGTAGTTCTCGCCTTCTACGATTGTACCGTTGAGGAAGATGAGTGCGCGCTTGTTGACACCATAGAACGGAGCAGCTGTAGCCGTACGGCTCAGGGTTGACGGTACGAAGCCCGTAGCTTGTGAGACATCAATCCAGTGCAGGTTTGTTGCGCCGTTGAAAGCACCATCCTTGATGTCGGTGATAGAATAAGGCAGTGTTACGCTGTTGATGTAAGTTGTGTTCAGTGCATCGACACCCACTACGTTGAAGACTGGGCCATTTTCCGGAGTCATCGTCAAAGGCACGGTGATATCAGTGCCGGCATCAGTGCCTGTGTAGCCCTTGACAGTCACGGTGTTTGTCTTGTCGACGAGACCATACTGAATCTTGGTATCTGCACTTGCTGTTGCGTCTGTCATCGTGACCGGTACGATGTAATAATCTCTCAGGAACTCTTCTGAGTAGATGCCAAGACCTTCGATTTTGACTGTTACTTTCGTCACAGCGGTTTCGCTACCGGTAGGAGCAACTAATGAATAATCGCTGGCGCCGTCTGGTTTATACCACAGCTTGTAGTCAACACCCTGTACCAGCTCTTCGCCGAAATCATAGACAGTGAAGGCTGAAGGCAGTGCAGAACCCGTATAGGTACGTGCGGGCAGTAAGTCCGTGGCATTGGGGGTAGCTGGGTCAGTAGTGATTTGTGCGGCTGTCACACTCTTGTTGGGATCTATAGACTTGCAGACGGTGAAGTCAGCATAGACATAACCATAGTACGACCCTTTACCTGTAATCTTTACACCGTAGGGGTAGATACCTGGCTCAACCAGTTCGTCGTAGGTTATTGAATAGTTGGCTGCATCCAAATCTGATCCACCCAGTTTGACTTTCACAGCAGGAGTGATAGCACTCCCTGTATAGGTAGCATATCTCTGCTCTTTAGTTCCAGAACTTTCTGTTACTTCTAAATAGATAGTAGCACTGGATATGTCGTTAGTAGCCTGTGTGATGCCAGCCTTTTCGTCAGTAGGAGTAGATGATAAATAATCAGGCAGGTTAAATCCGCGGAATGTGTTGGTGCTGTATTCACTATTATCACTCACATTATAGCTCTTGTTTTTCGTAACCTTAATCCATTCGGATGAAGATACATTATAATAATACACATTCACATTTTGATCGAATGTGTTATTTGCGTATGCCACATCAGGATTCTCGCCTTCTTTACCAACGATGGCACCTACGCCCTTAGCTTTGCCGTGAATTTCTGTATTGCCAAACACCGTGTTGTTCTTGATCGAACATTTGCCGCTAACACGTGCAACAATACCGCCGGCACAGTCACAATAGCGTTCATCGCTTCCTGTACCGCTTCCTCCTCTGGTAGTACCGTTAATATTACAGTCAATCACAGCACAACCCTCGATGGTTGTTCCCGACACAGTGCCAGCAATACCACCAATGATACTGAAGTCTTCTTCTTCTTTCAACGTATGTCCACCCGTAAGATCCGGATCACATAGAATTGTACAATTCTTGATGTTACAATTCAGGATTTTGTTATCATCAGCATCGGCACCGTTGACTGTTGGGAATACGCGGGCAACTAAAGCTGCTACGCGGTGTCCCTTACCTGAGAACGTACAGTCTTCGAGGTTTACGTTCTTGATGGTAGCGCCCTTGATGCAATTAAAGAAAGCTGTCTGTTGCCTATTCGTTGTGATAATCTTCAGGCCCTTGATGGTGTAGCCCTGACCGTCGAAGACACCCTTGAAGGGATTAAGAGAACTGTCGTCAGTAGGAACCTCGTCGTCCGTAGGGTCCTGCAACAGTCCAATACCGTATGCCCATACGGTAGAGCTGGCGTCGATATCGGTATTAACGTAGATGGTATCACCTTCGTAGTCCTTCTCGCCGCTATAGACATAGTCGCGGAACATCACGAGGTCTGCCAAATCGTTGATATAGAATTTACCTGCCCATGAAGTGCTGACGCCGAACGACAGCAGACAAAGTAGTGTTATGATTGTCTTTTTCATATCTTATTTCTCCTATTTTCTAAGTTATTTATTGATACGGCTGTAAGAGGGCTCAGTGGCGGTGCCGCCGAGTGTCCATACTTCGTGCATCAGGTCGTAGTCCTTACCGAGAGTGAGGGCGATGCCCTGCTTCTTGCCTGCCATATCATCGATGACGAGCGGAGCCTTTACGAGATCGAAGGTAGCAGTGGCCTCTGCGGGGGCAGTTCCTGTTGCCGGTTTGTAGATGTCAGGGCCGAGGATGTGTACGCGGTAGTAAAGCGTCACGGTAGCTGTAGCCTTCGGCGTACCAGCAATCTGCAGGGGGATGTAGAACATACCGTCACCCTCGATGCTTTCTGCAGCGGGAACACCGTCAGCTGCTGCTGCATTCAGGTAGTGGATATGCTTAGGATCAGAATTGGGGGCGATGCTCGCGTCAGTACTGGGTGTACCGTCGAACGTCAGCTGATTAGCAGGCTTGAACATATTTAGATAGGTACGGGTGGTTGTCAACTCACCGCTGATGATCTCTTTCCAGTTGGCAGAGCCGTCGGCGCTGTTCAGGATGAGACGAGCCTTGGTGGTCAAGTTCTTGTATTCAATCTTGATACCCTCGACGATAATCTCGGAATAGTTCTTAATCAGACCGTTCAGCTCACCACTCGTTCTGATGGTAATCTCGTTGCCGATGCTGGCAAGCGCGTGCTTCATCGTGAACTTCACCTTGTCAGTGGTGCCGATACCAATAGTACCGTTATCATTATATTTGCTGACGTCAGTCCAGGGTTTGTAGGTGTAGGGAGCGGCATCGCCTATCTGTTTTGTTGCGTAGAGCAGGTCAATCTGGTTGGCATCTTCTGTCTTTGCCCAGTTGGCAGGAAGGGGATCGCTATAGTCCCAAACGTCCCAGGGCTTCGAAGCTAAGCGATAGTTCACCCAGGGGTCGCCCTGAAGGTTATTGTCGCTGATGTCGGTGATGCACTTGTCTTCTGCAGGGGCAGCCTCGTAGGGAGCGTAAGCGAAGAAGCTGAGGTATTCGGGCGTCTCAGCCAGGCCGTTGGGCCAGTACTTCAAGGGCGCGTATGTCCATGCGGTGGCGGTACCGTCGTAAGCGAGCTTCTGGTTGTACATGAAGTCGGGCATTACCGTGACGTTCTCGTACTTCAGCTTGCCTGTGTAGGAAGCGAAGACACCGATTTCTTTTGTCTGCAGCTCGTCATTACTGAAAATGGCACCGCTGGCACGTGTTGCGTTCTCCACTCCGTCTTCGTTGACTTCGAAGGCGATGGCGTCTGTCGACGGCTGGTAGCCGTCTTTGCCGGCGATGTCTTCTGCATCATTGTAGCATGCCGTGAGGAACATGGCGCCAGCAAGTAATGTTAAGTATTTCTTCATACGTTTATATATTTTGTTATTTTTTATTTCATCTTTTGGGGCCGCCTTTCGTTGGCAGCATTCTTTTCTCCCTCATTTTGCCTTGCGGCAGGGCAGGGGACAGGACCTTTTCTAATGGATAATTGACAATGGATAATTGATAATTAACTATTGACAATTATGTTGTTGGCACAGAAAAAGCAGCCTTGGCCTTTCGGGCCGAGGTTGCTGTACAGGATTTCTTAACGACAACTAAGACAACTAAGACAACTAAAACAACTTTTGTTCAGGATTGTCTGGTGTAGGAAACTTTATGACTCTGATAGTTGGTCGCGTCTCTCCTGATAGCGTATCACGAGGTATGCAATCACGGCCAATACAGCAATCGTGGTATAAACAATGATCGTGTTCATTTTCTATTCCCTTTCTGCGTTCACGGTGCAAAGATAGGGAAAATCTGGGAAACGTGCAAGTTTTCCGTTGTTTTTTCCTGTGCCAGCGATGTCAAAGAGCGCTTTTCAGCTTTGTTTTTTCGTTTTTGAAAAAGAGAGGCCGCCGCCCTTTTGCGGCGGCTTCTCTTGTATAGAGGATTGATAGATTACTCGTTGCTCGGCAGGTTCACGTCAACACCAGGAATTGCGGTGAACTCGTTGACAGAAGCGTCGAACTTCACGCTGGTCATACCGAGGATGATGTGGATGGTGTAGAACTTGTTGTCTTCCATCTTAACCGGTGTCGCAGTCTTGAAGATCTCCTTACTGGTCTTGCGAATCTTGTTCTCGATAGAAGTACCGTGAGTCAGACCGTCAGAGATGAAGGTAGTCAAGTTGCCGTCCTTGGTCTCTACGTCGTAGCAGATCTCGATGTCGATGTCCTCACCAGTAGGAATGACGAAGATAGGAGCGTTAGCAGCTGCACCTACGCCGAAGAGGTTCACACGTTCCTTGGTGACACCGGCGGTCTTGGCAGCAGGATCGAGGCTGTAGTTCTCGACGATGACGGGGTTCAGACCCTGGGGCTGCTCGTTAGCGGCCTCACCGTTCTCAGTACCTTCCTTACTGTCCTTACGACCGTCGAAGAATGTTACCGTCTCAGTGGTCAGAGCGGTGTTACCGTCGTATGAAAGCCAGTTAGCCTTGTTGGCAATGTTGTTGTTCAGGTTCAGGGCACCCTTTACCACGAAACCACCAATCTTAATCCAACGGACATAGATACGAGTCTCGTCAGCATTGATTTCCTCAGATGCAGCATCAGTATAAGCGGCATCTGGATTAAGAGGAGCTGTAGATGCAGGTGTTGTCTTGTCAGCAACATACTGAATATCGACGTTCAGCTTTGACAGAGCGTGACGGAGGTTCCATTTCAGTTCGTCAGTAGCAGGCTTCTTGGGCTTGGTCATATCAATGAAGGGCTTGCCTGTGATGATAGGATTGTAGCCGCTGATAATAGAGGCGTACTTCGTTGCAGCATCATCTGCAGCGACACCCCAGAGGAGGTCGACAGAGGTCTTAGGATCGGTATCAACCACGTACTTCACGATGGGGTCGCCCTGAGCGCTGTTCTTCGTGATAGAGGTGATGTTCTTACCCTGGATCTGCTCCTTGTTGATGTTGTCGAGAGCAGCCTTGGCAGCAGCCTCGTCAGAAGCGCCGATGTATGCCTGATACTTGGCGAGGTTGTCAACGGTGATGGTCTCAGTCTTAACAAGACCAGCAGCGAGAAGAGCTGCCCCTGCCTCTGTGTCATTGGTAACAGTAGCAGCACCTGTCTGAGCCTTAACAGCATCATAATAAGCAGCGTCGGTTCCGTATGCATGACCGCCATTGTATCGCGCCTCGAACTCAGCTCTTGTTATTGCTGTCAAAGGTGTCACCGTCTTGGTGTAGACGATACCCAGAGCGGCAGCAAAAGCATCATAATCAGTGATAGCCTTGACGGTGGGGATACCAGTCTCGTTAGTGACATCGATGTAAGGAGCATATGCGAAGAACGAAACGTAGTCGATGTAGTCAGCCGTAGCTGTGTTACCGAACTCGTTCGGCCAGTACATCACGGGGTTGTACACCCAGCCGCTACCAGAGTTGGTCACCTTGGTGTTGTACATGAAGGTGGGCTTAGAGTTCTCCTTGTCGTACTTCTCGTCGTCGGTATAATAGGCCAGAATACCGAAACCTTTTGTCTGAATGGCTGCAGTATTATTGTCTCCAGCAGCGCCAGCACGTGTGACGGTGCGCGGTGTATAGACGCTGAAATTGATGGCATTGTCGGCAGTGGTCTGCTGTGCAGACTCTACGCCCGTCAGCTCCTCACTTGAGCATGCAGCCAACATTGCAGCAGTAGCTGCGAATAAAAATATCTTTTTCATAATTGTTACTTTTTTTCTTTTTGTTAAAACTGATGTTTTTATTTGCTTAAATGAGAAGATTAGTTCTGGTTAGCGGGCAGAACAGCAATGCCAGCAGCCTTATCCCAATCCTGAACAGTAGCTTCAGTCTTGACGCTGGTCATACCGAGGTGGATGTGGATGGTGTAGAAGACACCAGCCTGCATCTTGATAGACTGGCTACCTGTGCCGCCGAACACCTCTCTACTTGTCTTGCGAATGTCGTTCTTGATGCTCAGACCCTTGGTCTTGCCGTCAGAGAGCGTTCCGGTGAGCTTCGGGTTAACCGTCTCTACGTCGTAGATGATCTCGATGTCGATGTCCTGATTGCGGGGAATGACATAGATAGGCTCAGCACTTCTCGATCCTGTCGCATCGTTGCCGAAGAGGTTGACAGCCGTCTTGGTGACACCCTTGTTGACAGTTGACCACTCGGTATCGAAGGCGATGTTCTTGTTTGCGTCATAGGCCAGCACATAGGGAGACGACTGGATGAGGTTGGGGTTGATGCCGATGTACTTTTCGTTAGAAGCCACAGCGCCAATGACACCCTCGCTGCCGTCGCGGCGACCGTCCTTGAACCAAACTTCCTCGTCCTCGTTCTCGATCTCGTTCAGGCCGTCGTAAGCCTTCCAGTTAGGAATAGGAGTTCCTTCGTATGTATTAGTACCGATAACAGTGCTTGCATACTTGCCATTGTCAGCATTGTTCAGGTTCAGGGCACCCTTCATGGTGAAACCACCAATCTTGATGGCACGGATGAAGATCTTGGTCTGGTTGCTTGCCTCAAGGTTGCCAACCTGATGATAATCAGTACCGTCGTCGAAATAGTCGACAGTGACGTTCAGCTTAGCCAGAGCGTGGCGCAGGTTGAACTTAACCTTACCGTCAGCTGCGGCAGATCCGTCAGGACTGTTGGGTTTCAGCAGGTCGATGAAGGGGAAGTCCTTCTTTACCTCTGCCTTGGCAGGACCCCAAGTGGTGGTGTAGTCAGCAGCAGCGACACCCCAGAGGAGGTCGACAGACTTGCTGGGCTCAGCGTCAACAACGTACTTGGCAACGGGGTCGCCAATGCCGTTGTTCTTAGTCAGAGCGGTAATGTTCTTACCCTGAATCTGCTTCTTGTTAAGCTCATTGAGCATAGTCTTAGCAATCTCAGCAGTCGTGGTGTTGGGAGCATAGCCATTGATGTCGTCAATATAAACCTGATACGTGGCTAATGTGTTGACTTTAACAGTCTCTACCTTCTTGATGTATTTCAGGTTTAACGAAACAACATAAGTGATGGCTTCGGCTATGTCAGCGAATGCAGCGTGGTGATAAGTCTCTTCAATGTAGAGCTTCAGGTCGGCAGGATCTGTAGAACCCGTGTAGCAGTTCTGAGCCAGATATTTGATGTACGAAGCCTGGTCGCTTACAACATCCTCAGTCGTCTTGGCATAGGTGATGTTCAGACCCTCCACGAAAGAATTGAATTGTGCGTCCGTAGTCATCTCCTCAAAGACGGGCACACCAGTAGAAGGTGTAACGGTGATCCAAGGAGCATAAGAGAAGAACGTCACGCGGTCGACGTCGTCAGAGGTAGCTGACTGTCCGTACTCGTTCGGCCAGTACTTCACGGGCTCGTACTTCCAATGGCTGCCGTCCCACTTCACCTGCTGGTTGTACATGAAGTTGGGGAAGGTGTTAGCTGAAGCATAGTCCTCACCGTCGGTGTAGTAACCGAAGACACCGAAACCAGCATCTTTGTGGGCACCGGTCTGAAGAGATCCAGTAGTAATCTCTTTGGGAAGACCAGCACGTGTCACGTTACGCGGCGTGTAGATGCTGAAGGCCACCGGGGTCTCAGCATTGTTCTGCTGAGCAACCTCAGAGTTTGACAGCTCCTCGCTTGAGCAAGCGGTCAACAATGCAGCGGCTGCTGCGAATAAGAAAATCTTTTTCATACTGTTGATGATTTTGATTAAGTTAATAAATATTGATTGTTACATTCCTTATTT
This sequence comes from uncultured Prevotellaceae bacterium, assembly GCA_900321965.1. Taxonomy (GTDB): domain Bacteria; phylum Bacteroidota; class Bacteroidia; order Bacteroidales; family Bacteroidaceae; genus Prevotella. Next base: position 69,605 of record ONYA01000004.1, on the reverse strand, counting down.
GTCAGATTAGAAGACAACGTCTACAGGTGTTTCCTCCTCCCAAGGTACGACGACACCGTCGAACTCCAGACCGTTGACAGCCTCGACATAAGGCAGCTCGGGCTGACCGAAGAAGCCGTCCATCAGGTCGATACGCAGGGCGTACTCGTTGCGGAAGACGTTGACGAGGTTACCCACGTTGAAGTGGTAGTAGAGGATGGTCTGACGGTCGCGGAGCAAGAACTTCACGTTGATGCGAATCTGATCCGTAGGACGGTCAGAGAGTTCCTCGTAGCTGTAGCCGTCGATGGCAGCGTCGGTGCTGTACTCGCGGTTGCTGAGGGCACGCTGCGGGGTATGGACATCCCAGTTGCGATTGGTGAAGTTCACCGGTCCCCAGGTCTTGAAGGTCTTGGCAATGTAGCCGAGGCCACCCTGTGCGTCGTAGTCAGCGCAGTTAGGATCGAGGTGTACCTCCCAGTCGTCGAGCTTCAGCAGACAGGGGTTGTCTGTTGTGACGCAGTCGACGAGCTTGTAACCGTCAGCCAGACCGGCGATGGATGCTTCGACCTTGTTGAGATAGTAGATACCCTTGATATAGATGCGGATACGCATGTTCCAGGGGATGATGAGAGGCTCCATGTTGTAGAGCTGCTTGACCAGCGTCGACTGGTAGGTGTCGCGCTCCTCGTAGGGGATATAGCGGTCGTACTCACCGGTGTTGACGTGGAAGTGGATGGTGTCGTTGGCGATGTCCTCCGGCTCCCAGGCAATCTCGTAGAGACCGTTGGCATTCTTCTTCAGCATCTGGCCGAAGGCGGGTTCGCCGTAGAGCTCGGGGATAGAGTCAGCCTGATAGCTGTTGGGCAGCGACTTCACCGTGGCGGTATTGGCGAAGTCCATACCAATGAACTCCTGCTTGCCATACTCCTCGGGTGAGTAGTCGATGACCAGTCCGTCGTAGTCGTCGCGGCTGAGATAAGCCTCGAAATGGCGCACCTCTGCGGTGGTGTAGCGGAACGACGTGCGTCCGTCCTTGGGGAAGAACCAGACGGTCATACCATCGGGGTCAGTGGCGGGCTGTACGTTGGGATTGATACCCCACTCGCGGTAGTAGTTACGCCAGTCGATGTCGAGCTCCACCTGCTTAAAGTTGTCCTGATAGACCCAGAGGTCGCGGCGGCAGCTGGCCGTCGTCAGGAGCATCAAGGCTGCGGCCGCCAGCGTGACGGCTTTCGTGCAGCGTTTCATATACTTATTATTATTCATAGCTACTTGTATTTTCGGTTTTACTCGTTAGACTTGGCAGCTTTAGCGGCGGCCTTGGCGGCCTCCTTGGCTGCTTTCTCTGCGGCCTTTGCCTCTGCGGCGTCAGCCTTTGCCTTTGCCTTAGCGGCCTCTGCCTCAGCCTTTGCGGCAGCCTTGGCAGCTTCCTCTTCGGCCTTTGCCTTAGCCTTAGCCTCGGCCTCAGCTATCTTGGCAGCCTCCTTCTCGGCAGCAGCCTTAGCCTTGGCGGCCTGCTCAGCAGCCTTAGCGGCTTCCTTCTCGGCAGCGGCCTTAGCCTTGGCCTCAGCCTCAGCAGCCTTAGCGGCTTCCTTCTCGGCAGCGGCCTTTGCCTTGGCAGCTTCCTGCTCGGCCTTTGCCTTTGCCTCAGCCTCGGCTAACTTAGCGGCCTCCTTCTCAGCCTTGGCCTTAGCCTTGGCAGCTTCCTGCTCAGCCTTTGCCTTTGCCTTTGCCTCGGCCTCAGCAGCCTTAGCGGCTTCCTTCTCGGCAGCTGCCTTAGCCTTTGCTTCAGCCTCAGCAGCCTTAGCAGCCTCCTTGTCGGCGTCGGCCTTTACCTCATTCTCTGCCTCAGCTAACTTAGCAGCTTCTTTAGCGGCCTTTTCAGCCTCCTTGGCGGCCTTAGCCTCTGCCTTTGCCCTTGCCTTGGCGTCGGCAGCAGCTAACTTAGCAGCAGACTTCTCTGCCTTCTCGGCTTCCTTCTGAGCCTTGGCCTGTGCCTCAGCCTCAGCCTCGGCTAACTTAGCGGCCTCCTTCTCAGCCTTGGCCTTAGCCTTGGCTTCTGCCTTCTGGGCATCCTCGTCGGGAACGTCGAAACGGAGAGACTTGTCGAAGACGGCGTCGTTATAGCCGTCGCGGTCGGACTCCTCATAGTAGTGTGAAGGAATCATCACGTAGTCGGGATCGAGGGGACGCGACGTGGGTACCATCGGGTTCTTCTTCGTGCCGAAGAGATAAGCAATAGTAATGTTCGCGTGCGTGGCTCCTATAATATGCTTCCAGCCCGTGTCCTGCCACATCAGGTGATCGTCCTGCTCCTCCTCCTTGCCTACGGGGAAGACAGAACTGCCGAGGTAGTGGCGGTACTTCGTGGGGATATAGCCTAAGCCGATGCCACCGTCGACAGCCCACTGCTTGTGGCGTCCGAAGCGGTGCTGGTAGCCGATGTTACAATATATATTAAGGTATTCACCCTGGTAACCTTCGCTGTGCTTCCACTCCCAGTCGTAGTAGCCGATGCCGATGGCGGGACCGATGTGCCAGCCGTCGAGGCGGTGGTGCTTAGCGCGGTTGCCGAGCCAGTAGCGCAGTTCCAGGCCCCAGTTGAGGAACTGGTGGGCGTGGGCGTTGTGTGACCAGGTGAACCAGGGGCAGAAGAACTCGCCCTCGATACTCCAGCGGTTGGTCTTGCCTAACGAGCGCTCTACCTGGATGTTAGGTGTGATGAGGCCCCACATCAGCAGGTTCGTCTTCACGGCCCAAACGTGGTTCTGGTAGACCGGCTCTACGTATGGTGCGCAGGGCTCGGGGATATAAAATACGGTGTCGCGGATAACAAGGGTATCGCGCGGGTTGACAATCTTTGCGATGACAGCCGAACCAGAAGAACGCAGGGTAGGCAGGTACTTCGTGTTCAGCGTGCTCCAGATGCGGCCGCGGTCGAGCTTGCGCAGCTTAGCCTCACGGTTGTCGCGTGCCCAAGTGTCCTCGGAGGGATCTTCCTGGATAATCTTCAGGACGTCGTACTTCCATGTCTCGTTGCTCTCGTCGATCATCTTGTAGAGACCACCCCAGCGGGCACCCTGGTTGATGACGGCGATACGGCCGTTGAGCCAGCCGAGACGATCGAGCAGGGCCTGCTTCAGGGCCAGACCACGCTCCTCGCCGAGGCGGCGGTTGATTTCTACGGGACCCTCGGGAGAGGCACCGCTGTAGACGTCAAGTTTCAGGTACTGTGCCGGCACATCAGCATAATGTGTGTTGACGTATTCCACAAACTGGTCAATCTGCCGTTTGTTGTCGGCGAAGTTGAGATCGAGGTTGCTATTTCCGACACGGAAGTGAACTTCCAGCGTGTCTCGTGCTTCCTGGGCGTTCGCCTGCGCGCAGGTGAAGCCTAAGAATGCAAGGAGCAACCATGCTTTTTTGTAATAATGTTTTTTTGCCATTATAATGATAATTTTATAAAATTCGGTTGGTTGATTACTCAAAAATCTCTGCAAAGATATAATATTTGTTTAAAGGATGTACTTTTTATAACCTATTTTAATTCCCATTTTGTCTTTTTATTCTTCCCATTTTGTCGTTTTTAACGATAGAACGGGGTTTTTAGGGGTTTAATGGTTAAAATAAATGTGAAGAAAGGATGTCTTGGCGTGGCTCGGCGAAGAGGAGATATTTGGGAGAGTTTTTGTTGGAATTGGGCGATTCCTTACGCGAGCTTTTTGCGGTATTCGTTGGGTGAGGCACCGTAGGCTTGCTTGAAGACACGGTAGAAGGTGGAGAGGTTGCCGATGCCACATTCGGCGGCGATGGCCTCCATGCTGTAGTTCGGATGCTGCAGCATAAGCGTCACGGCATAGGCGACACGCTTGCGGTTGAGGTAGGTCTGGACATTGCCGCCACCACCATAGAGGCGGATGAGCTCGCCGATGCGCTCCTTTTGCAAGCCGCTGACGGCGCAGAGGCCCTCGCGGCCGAAGTTGGGGTCGAGGAACAGGCGCTCGTCGTTGACGCGGCGGTTGAGGGCTTCGAAGACGGCGGCGGAGTCGGTGGGGGGCTGGTCGGTGGGGGAAGAGGACGAGGGGGAGGGCTGCGGGGAAACCGCAGGGGCGGGCGTGATGGGGAGGAGCGGCGAGAGCAGGGCGAGGCGGCGGCGCAGGGCGCGGTTCTGGCCTAACAGGTAGGCGATGGCGGCGAGGGCGGCGAGGAGGAGGGCGGAGAGGAGGGCGGTGAGCATTGTTTTTTGGTGGGACTTTGTGGGACGGGTTGGGACGAGGTGGGACGGGGTGGGACGAGGTGGGACGGGGTGGGATGAGGTGGGTCGGGGTGGAACGAGGTGGGACGAGGTGGGATGGGGGACTATATTTTAATGCCGTTGGCGATGACGGCGTCGCGCATTTTCTTTTGGAGGTTGCTGGCGAAGATGAAGTCGGTGAGGCGCTGGTTGGGCGATTCCATGATCTCGTGGCTTGCACCCTGCCACTCCTTGTGACCCTCGTAGATGAAGATGATGTTCTCGCCGATGCCCATGACGGAGTTCATGTCGTGGGTGTTGATGATGGTGGTCATGCCGAACTCGCGGGTGATGCCGTGGAGGAGGTCGTCGATGACGAGAGAGGTCTTCGGGTCGAGGCCGGAGTTCGGCTCGTCGCAGAAGAGGTACTTGGGGTTCATGACGATGGCGCGGGCGATGGCCACGCGCTTCTGCATACCGCCGGAGATCTCGCCCGGGAACTTCTGTTCGGCGCCTACGAGGTTGACGCGGTCGAGGCAGTCCATGGCGCGCTTCTGTCGCTCGCGGAGGTTCATGGTGGAGAACATGTCGAGGGGGAACATGACGTTCTCGAGGACGGTGAGCGAGTCGAAGAGTGCTGCTGCCTGGAAGATCATACCCATCTCGCGACGCATGAGCACCTTCTCCTTCTTCGTCATGGCAACGAAGTCGCGGCCGTCGTAGAGGATTTTTCCGCTTGTGGGGGTGAAGAGTCCGACGAGGTTCTTCATCAGTACGGTCTTGCCGGAGCCTGACTGACCGATGATGAGGTTCGTCTTGCCATCCTCGAAGACGGTGGAGATGTCCTTGAGCACTTCTTTGTCGTCGAAGGACTTGTATAGGTTCTTGACTTCAATCATGACAGCAATTGCGTTAGGAAGACGTCGGAGAAGAGGATGAGGACCGAGGAGGAGACGACGGCGTCTGTCGACGCCTTGCCGACGTTCACCGAGCCACCCTCGACAGTGTAGCCGAAGAAGGCGGGGACGCTGGTGATGATGAAGGCGAAGAACTGGCTCTTGATGATTGACATCCACATGAACCACGGGATGTAGTTGTGCTGGAGGCCGAGCGTCAGGTCATCGGGCGTGATGATGTGCATGCCGTAGGCCGTGAAGTAGGCACCGACGATGCCCATGGCCGACGAGAAGATGACGAGGAAGGGCATCAGCGTCAGCAGGCCCAGGATTTTCGGCAGGATGAGGTAGCAGGCCGAGTTGACGCCCATGATGTCGAGGGCGTCGATCTGCTGTGTGACGCGCATCGTGCCTAACTCCGAGGCGATGTTCGAGCCCACCTTGCCGGCGAGGATGAGACACATGATGGAGCTGGAGAACTCGAGGAGCATGATCTCGCGCGTGGTGTAGCCGGCGACCCAGCGCGGCATCCACGGCGACTCGATGTTCACCTTCATCTGTATGCAGATGACGGCGCCGATGAAGAACGAGATAAGCAGGACGATGCCGATGGAGTCGACACCGAGCTGCGCCATCTCCTTGACGTACTGTTTCCAGAACATACGCATACGTTCGGGTATGGAGAAGGTGCGTCCCATCAGCACGAGATAACGACCAAAGGTGGTCAGCCAATTCTTCAATAGTCTCATTTTCGGTGCAAAGGTACAAAAAAAATGAGAAATGAGAAATGAGAAATGAGAAATTTTGCGTAACTCTGCCATCTAAGATGGCGAACTTACTGCGTCTCGGCATAAAAAAGATTAAAATCTTTTGTTCTGCTCTCGACTTTTCGTAACTTTGCACGCAAAATCGAAAAGGATGGAAGAAGAGAGTATCGTACTGAGAGCCGAAGGATTAGTGAAGCGCTACGGCAAGCGCACGGTGGTGAACGACGTCAACTTCGACGTCCGTCAGGGTGAGATTGTGGGACTGTTAGGGCCTAACGGTGCCGGCAAGACCACCTCTTTCTATATGACCACGGGTCTGATCGTGCCCAACGGCGGCCATATCTACTTGGGCGACCAGGAGGTGACGGACTTCCCCGTCTACAAACGTGCCCGTGCCGGTATCGGCTACCTGGCACAGGAGGCGTCGGTGTTCCGTAAGATGAGCGTCGAGGACAATATCCTCAGTGTGCTCGAGATGACGGGCAAGCCGCGTAAGTACCAGGAGGAGAAGTTGGAGGAGCTCATCAAGGAGTTCCGTCTCGGCAAGGTCCGCAAGAACCTCGGCGACCAGCTCAGCGGTGGTGAGCGGCGTAGAACGGAGATTGCCCGCTGTCTGGCCATCGAGCCGAAGTTCATCATGCTCGACGAGCCTTTCGCCGGTGTGGACCCCATCGCCGTGGAGGACATCCAGCATATCGTCTGGCGCCTGAAGTACCGTAACATCGGCATCCTCATCACCGACCATAACGTCCACGAGACACTGAACATCACCGACCGTGCCTACCTGCTCTTCGAGGGCCGCATCCTGTTCAAGGGCAAGCCCGAGGAGCTGGCCGAGAACCCCATCGTGAAAGAGAAGTACCTCGGCTCGAACTTCGTCCTGCAGAAGAAGGACTTCCAGCTGTTGGACGAGGAGAAGCGGCGGAAGGAGGCCGAGGAGGACGAAGGGTGATTTATATATGGTTGTCATAAGCTAAAATAACCCCACCCATGTCGCCCATGTCGCTCCTAAATAGGAGTGGGATGGGCGACATGGGTGGGTTGTTTTTCTGTTTCGCTAACATATACGCGCGCGAGGCGTGAGCGTTGTGATCATCGGGGGAACCGATGATGGCGGGCTCTTGGCCGGTATGCGCTTGCGCTTAATGGGCGTGGCGATTTTACGGGAGGCTTGTATTTTTTTACGGGAGGCTCGTATTTTTTTACGGGAGGCTTATATTTTTTTACGGGAGGCTTATTTTTTTTTACGGGAGGCTTGTATTTTTTTACGGGAGGCCGTGGCGTTTTTGCGAGAGGCCGGGATGGACGGGATGCTAATAAATAATAAAATTTTTGGTGGTTTCGTTTTTTATGTGTACTTTTGCACCCCAAAATTCGCATATATAATATAATAAGGTATAAAAAAGCAATGAACATTACGTTTGAGAACCCCGACAAGGTGAACGGTCTGCTGACCATCACCATCGAGAAGGAAGACTATCAGGAAGCTGTCGAGAAGACGCTGAAGAACTATCGCAAGAAGGCCCAGGTGCCCGGATTCCGTCCCGGCATGGTGCCTATGGGCATGATTAAGAAGCAGTACGGCACTGCCGTGAAGGTTGACGAGGTGAATCGCCTGATGGGCGACAAGCTGATGGCCTATATCCGTGAGAATAACATCCAGATGCTGGGCGAGCCCCTGCCGAGCGACAAGCAGGAGCCGCAGGACTTGGAGAAGGACGGTCCGCTGACCTTCATCTTCGATATCGCCGTGGCCCCCGAGTTCAAGGCCGAGCTCACTGGCAAGGACAAGGTGCCTTTCTACAGCATCAAGGTTGACGACAAGCTCGTCGACGACCAGGTGCAGATGTACGCCTCGCAGGGCGGTGAGTTTGTGAAGGCCGACGTCTTCGGCGGCAACGACACGCTGACCGGTGACCTGCGCCAGTTGGACGAGCAGGGCAACACCCTCGAGGGCGGCATCACCGTCGACAGCGGTATGATCATGCCCGCCTACATCAAGGACGAGGCCCAGAAGAAGCTCTTCGACGGCTGTAAGCCCGGTGATATCATTACCTTCAATCCTAAGAAGGCTTATCCTGACAACGACGCCGAGGTGGCCGCCCTGCTGAAGCTGCAGAAGGACGACGTGAAGGAGCTGACCAGCGACTTCAGCTACCAGGTGACCGAGATCCGCCACTTCCAGCCCGCCGAGGTGAACCAGGCCCTCTTCGACCGCGTCTTCGGTGAGGGCAGCTGTGCCGACGAGCAGGCTTTCCGCCAGAAGATCAGCGAGATGCTGCAGGCTCAGCTCGTTCAGAACAGCGACTATAAGTTCCTGCTCGACGTGCGCGCGTATATGGAGAAAAAGGTGGGCAAGTTAGAGTTCCCCGAGGCCCTGCTGAAGCGCGTCATGCTGAACAACAACAAGGACAAGGGCGAGGACTACGTCGAGAAGAACTTCGAGGGTAGCATCAAGGAGTTAGCTTGGCACCTTATCAAGGAGCAGCTCGTGGCCGCCAACGATATCAAGATTGAGGACGACGACCTTAAGAATGTTGCCAAAGAGGCTGTGCGTCAGCAGTTTGTGCAGTACGGCATGTCGAATGTCCCCGACGATGTTCTGGAGCAGTATGCCGGTGAGCAGCTGAAGAAGCGCGAGCAGGTGGAAGGCTTTGTCGACCGTGCTGTCGACGTGAAGCTCATCGAGAAGTTGAAGACCGTCGTGAAGCTCGACGAGAAGAGCGTTACCCTTGACGAGTTCAACAAGATGATGCGTGGTGAGTAATAAAAAACCAAAAAAATAAAAAAAAGTGGGAAACCTTTTTGGTTTTCCGCTTTTTTTTATTAATTTTGTAACTCGCTTAGAAAATAGACTATGAACGACTTTAGAAAATACGCAGTAAAGCATTTGGGAATGGACGGTCTGACCTTCGATCAGGTGATGCAGGCGCAGTCACAGTATTTGAACCCTTACATTCTGGAGGAGCGTCAGTTGAATGTCACGCAGATGGACGTCTACTCGCGCCTGATGATGGACCGCATCATCTTCCTCGGCACGCAGATTGACGACTACACGGCAAACACGCTGCAGGCGCAGTTGCTGTACCTTGACTCGGTAGACTCCGGCAAGGATATCTCGCTGTATATCAACTCCCCAGGCGGTAGTGTGACCGCCGGCTTGGGCATCTACGACACGATGCAGTTCATCTCGTCGGACGTGGCCACCATCTGTACCGGCATGGCCGCCTCGATGGGAGCCGTGCTCTTGGTCGCCGGACAGGAAGGCAAGCGTTCGGCCCTGCCCCACAGCCGTGTGATGATCCACCAGCCGCTCGGCGGTGTTCAGGGTCAGGCTTCTGATATCGAGATTGAGGCAAAGGAGATTCTGAAGTTCAAGAAAGAACTGTACACCATTATCTCGGAGCACTCGCATACCCCGTATGAGAAGGTCTACCAGGATAGTGACCGCAACTACTGGATGACGGCTGAAGAGGCCCGTGAATATGGTATGATTGATACGGTGCTGGTGAGAAACAGCGGCCTTCGGCCTAGTGAAAAGTGAAGAGTGAATAGTGAATAGTGAAGAATGAAGAAACAATGCAGCTTCTGTGGAAGAAGCGATAGAGAAGTGCGGCTGCTGATATCAGGTATCAGCGGTTATATCTGCGAAGACTGTGCGCAGCAGGCCTACCAGATAGCACAGGAGAACCTGGCGCAGTCGGCGTCGGGCGGGAAGAGAGGTGGCGGTAAGAAAGAGAAAGCCGTGCCTAAGCCCAAGGAGATCAAGGACTACCTCGATCAGTATGTCATCGGTCAGGACGAGGCTAAGCGCTACCTGAGTGTGGCCGTCTATAACCACTACAAGCGTCTGCGCCAGCCCGAGGACAAGAACGGTGTGGAGATTGAGAAGTCGAACATCATTATGGTAGGCTCTACGGGAACAGGTAAAACCCTGTTGGCCAGGACGATAGCTAAACTGTTGGACGTGCCGTTTACCATTGTCGACGCCACGGTGTTCACCGAGGCCGGCTATGTCGGCGAGGACGTGGAGAGCATCCTGACCCGTCTGTTGCAGGTGGCCGACTACGACGTCGAGGCCACGCAGCACGGCATCGTCTTCATCGACGAGATAGACAAGATAGCCCGTAAGAGCGACAACCCCAGCATCACCCGCGACGTCAGTGGCGAGGGTGTGCAGCAAGGACTGCTGAAGTTGTTGGAGGGAACGACGGTGAACGTGCCGCCGAAGGGTGGCCGCAAGCATCCCGACCAGGAGTATATCCACGTCGACACCCGCAATATCCTGTTTATCTGCGGCGGTGCCTTCGACGGCATCGAGCGTAAGATAGCCCAGCGTCTGAACACCCATGTCGTCGGTTATAACTCGGTGCAGAATGTCCGTAAAATTGACAAGGAGGACCTGATGCAGTACGTGTCGCCGCAGGACTTGAAGTCGTTCGGTCTGATACCCGAGATTATCGGTCGTCTGCCTGTGTTGACCTATCTTAACCCGCTTGACCGCAAGGCCTTAGAGCGCATCTTAGTAGAGCCGAAGAACTCGATTATCAAGCAGTATGAGAAGCTGTTCGAGATGGACGGTATCACGCTGACGTTCAGTCAGGACGCCTTGGAGCTGATGGTTGACAAGGCTGTGGAATACAAGCTCGGTGCCCGTGGTCTGCGCTCCATCGTCGAGAACATCATGATGGATGCGATGTTTGAGGTGCCGTCGAAAAAAGTCAAGAAATTTGAAGTGACGCGCGAGTATGCCGAGCAGCAGCTCGACAAGTCGCATTTGCAAGTAGCTTAATATATATGGATCGAGGTATCTCGACTTATTTTGTTGCTCGAAATCTAAAGGAGGAAAAAGGAGGAAGCCTATATGACGAAAAAAACTAATTTACAAGAAGCCCTGAAGAAATATTTCGGCTTCGACACTTTTAAGGGAGACCAGAAGGCCATCATTCAGAACGTGCTCGACGGTAAGGACACCTTTGTGCTGATGCCCACCGGTGGTGGCAAGTCGCTGTGCTACCAGTTGCCGTCGCTGCTGTTAGAGGGCGTCGCCATCGTCATCTCGCCGCTGATAGCGTTGATGAAGAACCAGGTGGACGTCATCTCGCAGATGAGCGAGCACGAAGGGACGGCCCACTACCTGAACTCGTCGTTAAACAAGACCGCCATCGACCAGGTGAAGAACGACGTCCGTGCCGGCATCACGAAGCTGCTGTATGTCGCTCCCGAGTCGCTGACGAAGGAGGAGAACGTGGAGTTCCTGCGGACGGTGAAGATCTCGTTCTACGCCATCGACGAGGCCCACTGTATCTCGGAGTGGGGCCATGATTTCCGTCCGGAGTACCGCCGTATCCGTCCGATTATCAACGAGATAGGCGAGGCGCCGATCATTGCACTGACCGCTACCGCCACCGATAAGGTGCGTACCGACATCAAGAAGAACCTCGGCATCGTTGACGCTACGGAATTCAAGTCGTCGTTCAACCGTCCGAACCTGTACTACGAGGTCCGTCCGAAGACGAAAGACATCGACAAGGACATCATCAAGTTCATCAAGCAGCACTCAGGCAAGAGCGGCATCATCTACTGTCTCTCACGTAAGAAGGTCGAGGAGTTGGCCGAGATCCTGCGTGCCAACGAGATCAAGGCCTTGGCCTACCATGCCGGTCTGGAGTCGAACGTCCGTGCCCAGACGCAGGACCAGTTCCTCATGCAGGACATCGACGTCATCGTTGCCACCATCGCCTTTGGCATGGGCATCGACAAACCCGACGTGCGCTTCGTCATCCACTACGATATCCCGAAATCGCTCGAAGGCTATTATCAGGAGACAGGCCGTGCCGGCCGCGACGGTCGCGAGGGCATCTGCTTAGCTTTCTACTCGTATAAAGACCTGCGTAAGCTCGACAAGTTTATGGAGGGCAAGCCCGTTGCCGAACAAGATATCGGGCGCCAGTTGCTGCAGGAGACGGCCGCCTACGCCGAGACCAGCGTCTGCCGGCGTAAGATGCTGCTCCACTATTTCGGTGAGACCTACGACAAGGACAACTGTGGCAACTGCGACAACTGTCTGCATCCGAAGACGAAGATAGAGGCCAAGGACCAGTTGGTGCTGACGCTGAAGGTGATAGAAGCCGTCAAGGAGAATTTCCGTTCCGACTATATCGAGGACTTCATCGTCGGCCGCGAGACCGAGGAGATCCTTGCCCACAAGCACCAGGACCACGACCTCTTCGGTGCCGGTGAGGGCATTGACGAGAAACTGTGGAACCCCGTCATCCGTCAGGCCCTGATTGCCGGTTTCCTGAAGAAAGACGTCGAGAACTACGGTCTGCTGAAGTTGACCGCTGCCGGTAAGAGATACCTGAAGTCGCCCACGTCGTTTATGATTGTCAAGGACCACGAGTATGTCGACGATCCCGATATGGTCGACGACCACGACGGTGGCACCAGCGCCTTAGACCCCGTGCTGAGCAGTATGCTCACCGACCTGCGCAAGAAGGTGTCGAAGCGGTTGGAGCGTCCGCCTTACGTCATCTTCCAGGACGTCTCGTTAGAGCAGATGGCCACGGAATATCCGATGACGTTAGAGGAGCTGAAGAGCATCCAGGGCGTCGGCGAGGGCAAGGTGAAACAGCCCTACGCCAAGGAGTTTGTCGACCTCATCAAGCGCTACTGCGAGGAGAACAACATCACGCGTCAGGTAGACCTGCGCGTCAGGACGGTGGCCAAGAAGTCGCTGTTGAAGGTGAAGATCATCCAGAACATCGACCGCCAGATAGCCCTCGACGACATTGCCACGGCCCAGAACATCGACTTCGACGACCTGTTGGACGAGGTGGAGGCCATCGTCTATAGCGGTACGAAGCTGAACATCGACTACTTCCTCGAAGAGGTGATGGACGAGGACCGCGTGGACGAGATCTACGACTACTTCGCCGACTCCGAGACCGACGACTTAGAGACCGCCATCCAGGAACTTGGCGGTGACGAGGACGAGATACGTCTTGTTCGTATCAAGTTTATTTCGGATATGGCGAACTGAGCGCTCGCTTCGCGAGCTAGTGAATAGTGAATAGAGAATAGTGAATAGAGAATAGTGAATAGAGAATAGTGAATAGAGAATAGTGAATAGAGAATAGTGAATAGAGAATAGTGAATAGTGAAAAGTGACGAGTGAAGCGTTAAAAAACAACAAGGCGCAGCAACTTTTCACTTTTCACTTTTCTCTTTTCACTTCTTTTTTGTACCTTTGCACGCAATTTTAAGTAAAGTACAAATTATGGCTTCATTTATTGCAGACAAAATTGTGATGGACGGCCTGACATTCGACGACGTCCTGTTGATTCCCGCTTATTCGGAAGTGCTGCCTAAGACGGTAGAGTTGAAAACGCGCTTCTCGCGTCATATCCAGCTGAACGTGCCGTTCGTGACGGCTGCCATGGATACCGTGACCGAGAGTCAGATGGCTATTGCCATCGCCCGTGAAGGCGGTATCGGTGTCATCCACAAGAACATGTCGATAGAGAACCAGGCCCGTGAGGTGGCCATCGTCAAGCGTGCCGAGAACGGCATGATCTACGACCCTGTCACCATCCGTCGCGGCTCTACCGTCGCCCAGGCTCTGGACATCATGGCCGAGTACCATATCGGCGGCATCCCCGTGGTCGATGATGAGAACCACCTGGTGGGTATCGTCACCAACCGCGACCTGCGCTTCGAGCGCCGCTTGGACCGTCCCGTCGACGAGGTGATGTCGAAGGATAACCTCGTCACCACCCATCAGCAGACCGACCTGACGGCCGCTGCCGACATCCTGCAGAGCAATAAGATTGAGAAACTGCCGGTGGTGGACAAGGACAACCGTCTGGTAGGACTCATCACCTATAAGGACATCACCAAGGCCAAGGACAAGCCCATGGCCTGCAAGGACGATAAAGGCCGTCTGCGCGTGGCTGCCGGCGTCGGTGTGACGTTCGACACGCTGGATCGTATGCAGGCACTGGTCAATGCCGGTGCCGACGCCATCGTCATCGACACGGCCCATGGTCACTCGAAGGGCGTCATCGAGAAGCTCCGCGAGGCCAAGGCCTCGTTCCCCGGCATCGACATCGTCGTGGGTAACATCGCCACTGGTGCCGCTGCCAAGATGCTCGTCGAGAACGGTGCCGACGCCGTGAAGGTGGGCATCGGTCCGGGCAGTATCTGCACCACCCGTGTCGTCGCCGGTGTCGGCGTGCCCCAGCTGAGTGCTGTCTACGATGTCTACAGCGCCCTGAAAGATACCGACGTGCCCCTGATTGCCGACGGTGGTCTGCGCTACTCCGGCGACATCGTCAAGGCATTGGCTGCCGGTGGTTCGTGCGTGATGATCGGTTCGCTCGTTGCCGGTACCGAGGAGTCGCCCGGCGACACCATCATCTACAACGGCCGTAAGTTCAAGTCATACCGTGGTATGGGCTCTTTGGAGGCTATGGAGCACGGTTCTAAGGACCGCTATTTCCAGGCCGACACGAAGGACGTGAAGAAACTCGTGCCCGAGGGTATTGCCGGTCGCGTGCCTTACAAAGGTACCGTGCAGGAGGTCATCTACCAGATGGTAGGCGGTCTGCGTTCGGGTATGGGCTACTGTGGTGCTGCTACCATCGATGCCCTGCACGAAGCCAAGTTCACCCGCATCACCAATGCCGGTGTCAACGAGAGCCATCCGCACGATATCACCATCACCTCTGAGGCTCCGAATTATTCTCGTCCCAATGATTAAACGTATGAAAAAGAAAGTTCTGATAGCCGCCGTGCTGTCGGTGGCCTCTGTTTTTGTTTCGGCACAGCCGAAGCCTGCGGAGAATGATCCCGTCGTCATGACCGTGGCAGGTAAGCCGGTGACGCTCAGCGAGTTTGAATATTCATATAATAAGAACAACTCCGAGGGTGTCATCGACAAGAAGAGCGTTTTAGAGTATGTCGACCTGTTTGTGAACTATAAGATGAAGGTGGCTGCTGCCCTCGATGCCAAGTACGACACGCTGACATCGTTCAAGCAGGAGTTTGCCCAGTATCGCGACCAGCAGGTGTTGCCGGCCATCGTCACCGACGAGGATATGCTGGCCGAGGCCCATCATATCTACGACAATACCGTGGAGCAGATAGGTCCCGACGGACTCATCCAGACGGCTCATATCCTGTTGCGTCTCGACCAGAAAGCCACGCAGGCCGAGCAGGATGCCGCCAAGGTGCGCATCGACTCCATCTACAAAGCCCTGAAGGCCGGTGCCGACTTCGCTGAGATGGCGAAGAAGGTGAGTCAGGACCCCGGTAGCGCTCGTCAGGGCGGTCTGCTGCCCTTCGTGTCGCGCGGTCAGTTGGTGAAAGAGTTCGAAGATGCCGCCTTCGCCCTGAAGGAGGGTGAGATGTCGGGCATCGTGCAGTCGCCCTACGGTTACCATATCATCTTGATGAAAGGCCGTAAGCAGATGGAACCCTTTGAGTTCCACAAGGAGAATATCCTGAAGTTCATGGAGCAGCGCGGCATCCGCGACCGTCTCGGTCAGGCCAAGGTCGACACCTTGGTAAGCCAGTCGGGCGGCAAGCTGACGCAGGCTGCCGTGATGGACCAGAAAGCCGACGAACTGTCGGCCAAGGACAGCGACATGAAGAACCTTATCCGTGAGTACTACGAAGGTCTGTTGCTTTACGAGATCAGCAACCGCCTGGTGTGGGACAAGGCCGCCAAGGACGAGGCCGGTCTGGCTCGCTACTTCAAGGCCAACAAGAAGAAATACGCGTGGGACAAGCCCCGCTTCAAGGGTATCGCCTACCACGTCAAGACTCAGGCCGACGTCAAGGCCGTGCAGCAGTGTGTGAAGAAACTGAAGTTCGACCAGTGGAACGAAGCCCTGCGCCAGACCTTCAACGGCGACTCCGTCATCCGCATCCGTGTGGAGAAGGGTATCTTCAAGCCTGGCGACCATGCCTTGGTAGACAGTGCCGTCTTCAAGAAAGACACGACGGTGACGAAAGTCAAGGACTATCCCATCGATGCCGTCTACGGCAAGACCCTGAAGGCTCCCGAGGACTATACCGACGTTCGTGGTCAGGTGGTCGCCGACTATCAGGACCAGTTGGAGCGTGAGTGGGTGGCCGAGTTGCGCCGCAAGTACACGTTCACCGTTAACGAAGACGTCCTCAAGACTGTCAATAACCATTAAAATATGAAGAAAACCATCATAGCTGTCCTTCTGTTCGTTGCAGGTAGCGGCTCAGTCGCAGCAAGCCCTGTCGACAGCACCGCCGTTCCCGGTTCCATCGTTGACGAGGTTGTCTGGGTCGTCGGCGATGAGCCCATCCTGCGGAGCGACATCGAGCAGATGCGTCTGCAGGCTGCCCAGGAAGGTGTCCGTTTCAAGGGCAATCCCGACTGTGCCATCCCCGAGCAGATTGCCGTCCAGAAGCTCTTCCTCCACCAGGCCGCCATCGACAGTATCGAGGTGACTGAGGCAGAGATATCCTCAGGTATCGACCAGCAGATAGAATACTGGATACAGATGGCCGGTTCGCGCGAGAAGCTCGAGGAGTATAAGAAGCAGACTGTCAGTCAGATGCGTGCCCAGCTGCACGACGACTTCCGCGACCGCCAGATGGTCCAGAAGATGCGTGAGAAGCTTGTCTCCGATGTCAAGGTGACCCCTGCCGAGGTGCGCCGCTATTTCAAGGACCTGCCTCAGGACAGTCTACCCTTTGTACCCACTGAGGTAGAGGTGCAGATCATCACGCAGACCCCCCGCATAGAGATGGAGGAGATCAACCGTGTGAAAGAAGAGTTGCGCGAATATACCGATCGTGTGACACGCGGCGAGACCTCGTTCTCGACGCTGGCCCGCCTCTACTCCGAAGACCCTGGTACCGCCCGTAACGGTGGTGAGTTAGGCTATACCGGCCGTAGCGTCCTTGACCAGAACTTCGCCACGGTAGCTTTCGGACTGACCGACCCGAAGAAGATCTCCAAGATCGTGGAGTCGGAGTTCGGCTTCCATATCATCCAGCTCATCGACAAGCGCGGTGATAAGATCAACGTGCGTCATATCCTGCGCAAGCCTGTCGTCAGCGATGAGGCTATCAGTCAGGCTATCGTGCGTCTCGACTCCATCGGCACCGAGCTGCGCGCCCAGAAATTCACCTTCGAGGAGGCTGCTGCCTACCTGTCCGACGACAAGGACACCCGTAACAACCACGGTCTGATGGCCAACACCTCGGAGAGCGGCCGTACGTCGAGGTTCCGTATGCAAGACCTGCCGCAGGACGTGGCCCGTGTGGTTGACACGATGAAGGTCGGCGAGATTTCGCAGGCTTTCCAGATGACCAACGAGCGCGGCAAGACCGTTTGTGCCATTGTCAAGCTGAAGAAGCGTGTCGAAGGACACAAGGCCACCGTCACCGAGGATTTCCAGATACTGAAAGACGTGGTACTCAACAAGATGCGTAACGAGAAGATCAACAAATGGGTGACGGAGAAGATCAAGGCCACCTATGTGCGCATGAATGGTGACTACCGTGATTGCGACTTTGAATACCACGGGTGGGTGAGGTGAGAAGTGAGAAGTGAGAGGTGAGAAGTGAGAAGTGAGAGGTGAGAAGTGAGAGGTGAGAAGTGAGAAGTGAGAAGTGAGAAGTGAGAATTGAGAGGTGATGAGAAATAGGTCGTTCAATCTGTTGTCGTTGTTTCTGGTGATTTGTCTCGCCAGCACGTTGAGTTATGCCGCTAAGAAACGGCCGCGCCGTGCCCCGCAGCAGCAGGACGAGCGCATCTATCTGGTCCATGCCGACGTGCTGCACTACGACCAGTGGACGAACCGCGATGCCCAGATTCTCAACGGTAAGGTGCAGTTCCGCCATAAGGGAGCTACGCTGAACTGTGACAGTGCCTACTTCTACGAGGCCAGCAACTCGTTCGAGGCTTTCGGCCATGTGAAGATGGTGCAGGGCGATACCCTCTCGTTGGTCAGCGAATATGCTTTCTACGACGGTAATGACGAGATGGCCATCGCCCGCCGTAATGTTGTGTTGAAGAACCGCGGCACGACGCTCTATACCGACAGTCTGAACTTCGACCGTCTGTATGACAATGCCTATTTCTTCGAGGGTGGTAAGATGGTCGACGGTAAGACCACCCTTGTCTCCGACTGGGGTGAGTACAACACCAAGACGAAGGTGGCCGTCTTTAACTTCGACGTGAAGATGCGCAACAAGGATATGTACCTTACCACTGACACCCTGTATTACGACACCCATAACTCCTTAGCGCGGATTGTCGGACCTACCGACATCACGTCGGGTCGCAGCCATATCTACTCAGAACGCGGCTATTACGATACGAAGAACGACAGGGCGCGTCTGCTAGACCGGTCGGTGCTGACCAACGGCGGCAAGACGTTGGTGGCCGACAGCGTCTGGCACGACGAGAAGAGCGGACTGAGCAAGGCCTACTATAACGTCGTCTTCACCGATACGGTCAACAACAATATGCTCACCTGTAACTATGGTGAGTATGATGACCTCAGAGGCTATGCCATGTGTACTGACTCGGCCGTCGTCATGGATTTCTCGCAGCGCGATACCCTCTATATGCACGCCGACACATTTAAGATATATACTTTTAACATCAATACCGACTCCGTCTACCGCAAGATACACGCGTATAATAAGGTTCGCGCGTACCGTATTGACGTACAGGCCGTCTGCGACTCGCTGGTCTACAACTCGCAGGACTCCTGTATGACGATGTACCGTGACCCTATCGTGTGGAACCAGCGGCAGCAGCTTATCGGTGAGGAGATCCAGGTTTTTATGAAAGATTCCGTCGTCGACCACGCCCATGTCGTCAATCAGGCCTTTTCTATCGAACAGCTGCCCGACATGGAGAACTACAACCAGGTGTCGTCGAAGGAGATGCTCGCCTTCTTTGAGAACGGGACCATCAGCGAGGCCCATGCCAAGGACAATGTCCTCATCATCTATTACCCGGAGGACAGTGCCGACAGTTCGCTTATCGGTCTGAACTATACCGAGACCAGCGAGTTGCGCATGTATATGGAGAATCGTAAGATGAAGAAGATCTGGATGCCCAAGGCTGAGGGCACCCTCTATCCGATGTCTCAGATTCCCCCTGACAAGAAGCGGTTGGAAGGTTTTGAGTGGTTTGACTACGTCCGTCCCATCTCCAAGGAAGATATTTTCGTCTGGCGCCCGAAGAAGCCTGGTACGGAGCTGAAGCCTCAGGCTGCCAGCCGTAAAAAGAAGAAATCATGAGTGACGTCATCCAGCTCCTCCCCGATACCGTTGCCAACCAGATAGCGGCGGGAGAGGTTATCCAGCGGCCGGCCTCCGTCATCAAGGAGCTGGTAGAGAACGCCGTCGATGCCGGTGCCCGGCATATCGACGTCGTCATCGTCGATGCCGGACGTACCTCGATACAGGTCATTGACGACGGCAAGGGTATGTCGGAGACCGACGCCCGTCTGGCCTTTGAGCGCCATGCCACATCGAAGATCCGCAAGGCCGACGACCTCTTTGCCCTTCACACCATGGGTTTCCGTGGTGAGGCCCTGCCGTCGATCGCCGCCGTGGCCCAGGTGGAGCTGCTCACACGCATGGCCGACGACGAGGTGGGCACCCGTCTGGTGATTGCCGCCTCGAAGGTGGTGAGCCAGGAGCCGGTGGCCTGTCCCGTAGGTTGCCATTTCAAGGTCGAGAACCTCTTTTATAATGTCCCTGTCCGTCGGAAGTTCCTGAAGTCGAATGCCACGGAGCTGAATAATATCCTGTCGGCCTTCGAGCGTATTGTGCTCGTCTATCCCGACATCGCCTTCACCCTCCATTCCGGCAACAGTGAGCTGATGAACCTGCGCAGCGGCAGTCTCTTGCAGCGCATCACCGACGTCTTCGGCAAACATTACGGACAAGACCTGTTGCCCGTCGAGGTGAAGACGGTGGTAGGCACTATCACTGGTTTCGTCGGCAAGCCAGAAGCCGCCAAGCGCAAGGGTGCCCACCAGTATCTCTTTGTCAACGGCCGCTATATGAAGCATCCGTATTTCCACAAGGCGGTGCTGTCGGCCTACGAACGGCTGATAGGCGAAGGGACACAGCCCCCGTATCTGCTGTACTTCGAGGTGGCTCCCGCCGACATCGACGTCAATATCCACCCGACGAAGACCGAGATAAAATTCGAGAACGAACAGTCCCTCTGGCAGATCCTCGTTGCTGCCGTCAGAGATGCCCTCGGCCGGTTCTGCGACGTGCCTGCCATCGACTTCGACACGGAAGGCCGTCCTGACATTCCCGTCTTCGACCCCCATCGCGAGGCTGTCGATGCCCCTCGCGTCACCTATAACCCCGCCTATAACCCCTTTAAGGCAAGCAGCGACAGAGTCGCTGCATACCCGGACCAGATGGAGGCAACCCCTGCTCGGACGGAACAGCCGTCGGCACCACCGACGTTGTTTGATACGCCCGTCGAAGCCCCGTCGCTTATTTCCGAGAAGTCGCCCGTCCACTACCAATACAAAGGCCGTTACATCATGACTGCCGTCAAGTCGGGCCTGATGATTGTCGACCAGTACCGGGCCTCCCTCCGCATCCTCTACGAGAAGTACCGCACGCAGACGGCCGACCGCACGATGGTGCCGCAGCGCGTCCTCTTTCCCGAGGCCGTCTTCTTCTCGTCGTCTGAAGTCGCCCGTTTGGAGACTGTCCTGCCCCAGCTGTCGGCTATGGGCTTTGAACTGACATCCCTTGGTGGCGGCAGCTATGCTGTCAATGCTATCCCCGCCGGTGTCGATGGAGACCCTGTCGCCTTGGTGCAGACTATCGTCAGCGAGAGCGACCTCCAAGGTAGTCCCGACGTGACGACGGCTTCCGACCGGTTGGCGCTGAGTCTGGCCCGTGCTACTGCTGTTCCCTACGGCCAGCTGCTGTCGAATGAGGAAATGGAAGGACTTATCAACCAGCTTTTCGCCTGCGGTAACGTCAACTATACCCCTGATGGTCGTGCCATCCTGTGTATCTTTCCGCAGACAGACATCGAACAATTACTGGGATGATTGTAAAAAAACTGCGAAAAAATTTGGTGGTTACGGGAAAAAGCATTACCTTTGCACCCGCTAACACGAAATAGGGCGCTTAGCTCAGCTGGTTTAGAGCATCTGCCTTACAAGCAGAGGGTCGGCGGTTCGAATCCGTCAGCGCCCACGAAGTTATAGAGAAAGTGCCGCAGCCCAGGAGCTGCGGTTTTAAGTTTGCGCAAATAGTAAGGATAGTTAATTATCGACAATGGATTTGAATGTATTGACAGCCATCTCGCCTATTGATGGCCGCTACCGTGGTAAGACAGAAGCCTTAGCCGAGTATTTCTCAGAATACGCCCTCATACGTTATCGTGTGCGCGTAGAGATAGAGTATTTTATCGCACTCTGTGAGCTTCCCTTACCCCAACTTCAGGATTTTGACCATAGCCTTTTCGAGCCTCTTCGCGATATCTACCGGACGTTTACGACGGCCGATGCTCAGCGTGTCAAGGATATTGAGAAGGTGACGAACCATGATGTGAAGGCCGTTGAGTACTTCATTAAGGAGCGCTTCGCTGTGGGTAGCGACTCCGTCGCCGCCAATTGCAAGGAGTTCATCCACTTCGGCCTGACCTCACAGGATATCAACAACACCAGTGTCCCCCTCTCTGTCAAGGAGGCTCTGGAGCAGGTCTACTACCCCCTCGTCGAGGAGCTCATTGAGCAGCTTCATGACTATGCTGAGGAGTGGAAGACCGTACCCATGCTGGCAAAGACCCACGGTCAGCCCGCTTCGCCCACCCGTCTCGGCAAGGAGGTGATGGTCTATGTCTACCGTCTTGAAGAGCAGTTGCGTGGCCTGAAGGAGATTCCCATTACGGCGAAGTTCGGTGGTGCCACCGGTAATTTCAACGCCCATCATGTGGCTTATCCGCAGTACGACTGGCGCGACTTCGGCAACACCTTCGTGGCTGAGAAGCTCGGTCTGGAGCGTGAGCAGTACACCACGCAGATCAGCAACTACGACTGGCTTGGTGCCATCTTCGACGCCATGCGCCGCATCAACACCATCGTCATCGACCTCTGCCGCGACTTCTGGATGTATATCTCCATGGACTACTTCAAGCAGAAGATCAAGGCTGGCGAGGTAGGCTCCAGTGCTATGCCCCACAAGGTGAACCCCATCGACTACGAGAATGCCGAGGGTAACTTGGGCATCGCCAATGCCATCCTGCAGTTCCTCGCTGCCAAGCTGCCTGTCAGCCGTCTGCAGCGCGACCTGACGGACTCCACCGTCCTGCGCAATGTCGGTGTACCCATGGGCCACGCCGTCATCGCCTTCCAGAGTACACTCAAGGGTCTGCGCAAGTTGATCCTCAACGAGGCTAAGTTGCAGGAAGACCTTGACAATACGTGGGCTGTTGTCGCCGAGGGCATCCAGACCATCCTGCGCCGTGAGGCCTATCCCAACCCCTATGAGACCCTCAAGGCCTTGACCCGTACCAACGAGAAGATGACCGCAGAGACTATTGCGCAGTTTATTGATACGCTTGACGTCAGCGATGCCGTGAAGGCTGAGTTGCACGCCATCACCCCTGCCACGTATACTGGCATTTAACGTTATCACGTCATTACAAGTAAGGAATAATTAAAATCAGATAAAATGGATTTCGAGAACGAGAAGAATTTTGAAGCAAAGCCTGCCACCGAGCAGAACACAGGCAGCCGCGAAGGCTATCCCCAGGCAGGTAATGGTTTTCAGCGTGACTACCGCGGACGCTCACCGCGCCCCCGCATCCACACCGGGCAGCGTCCCGCCTACAATAACGGCGACCGCCCCAGTTTCAACCGACAGAACAACGACGAGGGCGGCTTCCGGCCTGAAGGTTTCGGGGCCGGGCTGCAGAGCAGCGTGAACCGTCAGCAAGGCGGCTACCGTCCCCGTAACAACTATAATAGTCAGGGCGGCTACGGTCAGCAGCGCCAGGGCGGCTACGGCTATAACAACCGTGGTGGACAGGGTGGCTACCAGCCCCGCCAGCAGGGTGGCTATCGCCCCCGTTACAATCAGGAGAACGAAGAGGGTGGTTACCAGCCGCGCCAGGGGTATCAGCCCCGTCAGGGTGGCTACCAGCCGCGTCCTTATGGCAATAAGCCTTACCAGCAGCATGGTCAGAAGCCTTATGGCCAGAAAGGACAGTATGGTCAGAAGCCTTATGGCAAGCGCCCCCGCACTGCCGATTACGATCCCAATGCCAAGTACTCCATGAAGAAGCGCATCGAGTATAAGGAGGTCAACTACGACCCCAATGAGCCGTTGCGTCTGAACAAGTTCCTCGCCAATGCCGGCGTCTGCAGCCGTCGCGAGGCCGACGAGTTCATCCAGGCAGGTGTCGTCACCGTCAACGGACAGGTGGTCACCGAGCTGGGAACGAAAATTCTGCGTACGGATGAGGTGCGTTTCCACGACCAGCCCGTCAACCTTGAGAAGAAGGTCTACGTGCTGCTCAACAAACCCAAGGACTATGTCACCACCAGCGACGATCCGCAGCAGCGTAAGACGGTGATGGACCTGGTGAAGAACGCTTGTCCCGAGCGCATCTACCCTGTTGGTCGTCTCGACCGCAATACCACGGGTGTACTCCTGCTCACCAACGATGGTGATCTGGCTTCGAAGCTGACCCATCCCAAGTATCTGAAGAAGAAGATCTACCACGTCTATCTCGATAAGAACGTCACTGCCCACGACCTGACGCAGATTGCCGAGGGTATTCAGTTGGAGGACGGCGAGATCAAGGCTGACGACGTGCAGTATGCCGACCCCATCGACAAGAAGCAGGTGGGCATTGAGATCCACTCTGGCAAGAACCGTATCGTCCGCCGTATCTTCGAGAGCCTCGGCTACAGGGTCCTCAAGCTCGACCGCGTGCAGTTTGCCGGTCTGACGAAGAAGAACCTCCGTCGTGGCGACTGGCGTTATCTTACAGAGGAAGAAGTCGACCGTTTAAGAATGGGAGCATACGAGTAAAGTTCAGTGTGTCGCTATGCCATAGCGACAAACAAAAGAAGAAGAATAATGAAACGAACAAAGATTATAGACGTGCTGAAGAGCACGGAATATGGCAAGGAGGTCTGTGTGAAGGGCTGGGTACGTACCCACCGCTCTTCCAAGGCCGTCGACTTCATCGCGTTGAATGATGGCTCGACCATCAAGAATGTGCAGATAGTCGTCGATCCTGCCAAGTTCGATGAAGAGCTGCTGAAGCAGATCACCACCGGTGCCTGCATCTGTGCCGTCGGTACGCTCGTTGAGAGTCAGGGTGCCGGACAGAGCAGTGAGATTCAGGCTACCGCCTTGGAGGTTTACGGTCTCTGTGGCAACGACTATCCCATGCAGAAAAAGGGACAGTCGTTTGAGGCTATGCGTAAGAATGCCCATATGCGTCTGCGTACCAATACCTTCGGTGCCGTCATGCGCATCCGCCACAATATGGCGATGGCCATCCACACCTATTTCCACGAGCACGGCTTCTACTATTTCCACACGCCGCTCATCACCGCCAGCGACTGTGAGGGTGCCGGCAATATGTTCCAGGTGACCACGAAGAACCTCTACGACCTGAAGAAGGACGAGCAGGGAAAGATCATCTACGACGATGACTTCTTCGGTGAGCAGACGTCACTGACTGTGAGTGGCCAGCTCGAAGGCGAGCTTGGTGCTACGGCCCTTGGTGCCATCTACACCTTTGGCCCGACGTTCCGTGCCGAGAACAGCAACACCCCGCGTCACTTGGCTGAGTTCTGGATGGTGGAGCCTGAGGTGGCTTTCATCGACCAGGAGGAACTGATGGATCTCGAGGAGGACTTTATCAAGTACTGCGTCCGCTGGGCTCTTGACTACTGCAAGGACGACCTCGCTTTCCTGAACCAGATGATCGACAAGACGCTCATCGAACGCCTCGAAGGTGTGTTGAAGGAGACTTTCGTCCGTCTGCCTTATACTGAGGGTATCAATATCCTGCAGGAGGCTATCAAGAACGGCAAGAAGTTCGAGTTCCCCTGTAACTGGGGCGACGACCTGGCCAGTGAGCACGAGCGCTACCTCGTGGAGGAACACTTCAAGAAGCCGGTTATCATGACCGACTATCCCCGTGCCTTCAAGTCGTTCTATATGAAGCAGAACGAGCCGGCCCAGACGGGTGAACCGTCTGGTGCGAGCGTTGGTTATAAGGGTGCTGTCGCTCCTGGTCCTACAATGCAGGGCACCGACGTGCTGTTCCCGCAGATTGGTGAGATTATCGGCGGTTCTGTCCGTGAGGAGAGCTACGACAAACTGATGGGCGAGATCGATCGCCGACAGATGGACAAGACCCATCTCTGGTGGTATATCGACACCCGTCGCTGGGGTTCTTGTCCCCACGCCGGTTTCGGTCTGGGCTTCGAGCGTCTCATCCTGTTTGTCACCGGTATGCAGAACATTCGTGACGTCATTCCGTTCCCGCGCACACCAAAATCTGCCGAATTTTAAAAAAAAAGTCACAAAGTTGTAGGTTTTTACAAAAAAATCATTACCTTTGCAACTTGAAAACAATAAAAAGGCCGCGCCACCTTATTATATATATAGGGACAACGCCAATAGTCATTAACAAAAAACGTATTGCCTATGAAGAGAGACCTCGTAAATAATCAAAAAAACGGGTTAAAAACGTTAAAATGACGGCAGAACGCTGGTTTCTGCTCAACTTTTTGGGCTTTTTTCGAAAAAAATTCGGAAATTGTTTGCAAGTTTTCAGATTTATATCTATATTTGCACCAAAAATGTTGCTCTATGCAGGAGTTACAGCGGAAAATTGAGAGAAAAGAACAGATAAAACATTCTATATTTTTATTTAATTTAAATTTTTTAATCGTATGAAGAAAAGATTAATTGGTACATTGCTTATGGGAGCACTCTTTGTGTCTTCCACGAGCGTGTTCGTGTCTTGTAAGGACTACGATGACGATATCAACAACATCGTCGCTACGAAGGCCGACAAGACTGCACTCGAAGAGACCAAGGCTGCTCTGCAGACAGAGATTAACGGTCTGAAGTCTCGCCTTGAGACTGTGGAGGGCAACATTACAATGCTCACCAACAACAAGGCCGACAAGTTCACCGAGGATGGCAAGACCTACAACCTGCAGGATGTCTGGACAACTCTGAAGCCTCTGTTGGCTAAGGCTGCTGAGCTCGAGACTCGTATCTTGGCCGCTGAGAATGCCATTAACGACATCAACGCTCTGATTGGTGGTCAGCTGGCTAACGGCAAGACCTACAAGCAGGCTGTTGAGGAGATTTATGGTCGCGTTGAGGCTGTTGAGACTGGTCTGGCAGGTGCCCTGACCCGTATCACCACGCTGGAGGTGACTCTGAATGATCCCACTACTGGTCTGGCTGCTGTTTATGCTGACCTTCAGATCCAGAAGCAGACCATTGCTACCTATAAGGCAAAGGTTGACGCTATCGAGGCTGACTACCTGACTTCTGCTGACAAGACTGAGCTGATCAACAAAATCAACACACTGCAGACCACTCTGGAGGGCACTATCGCTTCTGTGAAGTCTCAGCTGGAGCAGGCTATTGCTACTGCAAAGTCTGAGGCTATCAGCACTGCTAAGTCTTACACCGATCAGGAGGTTACTACTGCTAAGACTCAGCTGACCGCTCTGATTAACGGTGTTTCTAGCCATGTTGACGAAGTTGAGGCTGCGCTGAACCAGTTGAACATCTACGTTAAGTCTGTTCTCCGCGGTCTGGTATTCAAGATGGAGTCTTTCTATGAAGGTATTGAGGCTACCGATATTACCGTGCTGAACTATCGCATGTACACTCTCCCCGCAACTTCTGCTGATGCAAAGGAGACTCGTGGCTATACTGGTGCTGACTTCAAGGCTAACGTTGCTGCTGACTTCGCAGCTTCTGACGCTAACCGTGCTTCTCATGACTATGTGGCTGCTGATGCTACTACTCGCTATGCTCATAAGGATACCACTCGTGTGCTGACTTTCTTTGCAAAGTATTACATGAATCCTTCGAACGCTGTTGTTGAGAACGATAATAACGTGAATGCTGTTGCTTTCGATCGTCCTTATCACAGTGGTCTGAACACTACTGGTGCTACTGTAGGTGATACCGCTATCTATACCAACGAGTTCAATGGTCTGACCACTCAGTATGCTGCTAATATCGTTCCGAAGACTTGGTCTTGCGAGAATGGTATTCTGACTGTCGAGTATGATGCCAAGAACCCGAATGCTATCCGCACTATCCGTGACAACGGCGCTGTGACGATGTTCGCTACGCAGGTTGCTGTTAACAAGGAGGGTACCGATACTCTGATCACCTCTGACTTCGCTACGCTGTACAAGAAGGAAGTGAAGGATATCGTGATTTCTCACACTCCCAGCACCGCTACTGCTGGTATCCACAATGGTGCTGCCTATGGTACTCACCATAAGGATTCTGTGAACACTCACTGCGGTAAGTGCGCATACAACCACTCTAATGCTGCTACTAAGGCTGAGTATGCTTCTGGTCTGCACCTGATGCAGACGGTTGCTGAGGCTGCTGGTATGGCTGATCCTAAGACCGCTAACCAGTTCAACTGTCAGGACTCTGTCAACTGGAACGACTCTATCGACCTGGCCAAGCTGGTTGAGGTTCACTACACCACTGTTGGTGGCGACCACACTCTGCTCACTGAGACCGACGCTGCTTACAATGGCCTGCACTTCAAGTTCGAACTCACTGGTCTGTACTATGGCCAGAACGTTACCTCTGAGTCTGCACACGCTGCTATCAAGGGTACCATCCTCCGTCCTCAGATGCCTGACTCTGTCAAGGTGAATGGCGTATGGACCGGTAAGGCTGCTCCTTGGGATAACGACGGTGTTGTGAAGGGTGTTGTTGGTAAGCAGGATCGTCAGACCATCGGTCGTACTCCGCTGGTTCGCGTCAGCCTGCTCGACAAGGATGACAAGGTGATTGACTACGGTTACATCCGTATCCGCATCACTGAGCGTCCTACCGATGCTCCTGTCATTCTGCCGAAGACCTATACTTACAATGCTGGTGCTATGACTGCTTCTGAGGCATGGTGCGGTACGACAACTGCTTCTCCCTTCAGCTTCAAGCAGAAGTGGATCCAGATGGAGTATGACATCCACCACGACTTAGATCTGTCTCAGGCTGAGTTCGAAGCACACTATACGGCTGATGCCGCTGGTGGTGAGTTCCAGCAGTACTATATCTCTGCTGCAGGTTATGCTCAGGTTGTTGCTTCTCCGAGCACTAACGAGAAGCTTGGTACAATCGCTTACAAGCGTGAGGCTGCTGACGAGACGACGACTGTTATCGAGTGGGATGTTACCGCTGCTCAGCTGAAGGATTATCTTGATCACTGCGGTACTACCAAACCTGCAAGCGTTACACGTTTGGTTAAGTTCACGAGTGACGGCTATAAGGGTCTGCCCGATGTCTATGTGTCTATCGTCGCTAGCCCGCTGACCATTGCTGCTCCTCAGACTCCTGTTGGCACGCTGAACTGGGATGGCCGCAAGAACGCTAACTACTGGTATGCTAAGGATTCACACGTTGAGCGCTCTGGCTTCACCGAAATCCACACCAACGTCTATGGCGTTGAGGATGCTCAGGAGCCTCAGGCTATTAGCTTCAAGCAGACCGTTCAGGCAACTTATGTTGGTAACGAGATTGTGAAGTTCGACTCTGCTTCTCTGAGCAAGTTCATCACGATTGAGAACAAGCCTTACGATGGCTATGCAAATCTGAGTATGGCTCTCAAGTTTATCCTCGGTACTAATAAGGAGTTCAAGGGTATCTATAATGGTGACACGCTCGTCTTCGTATGCGTACTCGCTGATTCTGATCGCAAGTTGCAGGTTTACCGCAAGGACGATACAACCAAGGCTCTGCAGGATGTTGCTCAGTTGAAGTATACTACCACCAACACGCGTGACTCTATCAACAAGGTTAACGTTGAGTATATTCACACTGACTATGCTGAGGCTCTGTTGAACTACAAGGCTCACGATGCTCTTGCTGACGACGTGCTGACTGCTTACGTGGCTGTTAAGGCTCGTTATAAGGACTGCCCGTTCGAGGTGAATGGTGATCCTATCAACGTTCGCTTCCTGCGTCCGATCAATGTTGAGAACAAGAACGCTACTGTTGAGGATGCTGCTGTCAGCCAGAAGCAGATTATCTACCTCCGCGACCTTGTCAACTTGACTGACTGGCGTAATGAGCCGTTCAAGACCAACTACTGGTACTACTACAACATCAAGTCTATCGAGGTTGTGGGTGTTAATGATGGTGGCTTCCTCAGCGACAATGAGAACGTGCTGACCAACATGAACCAGGCTGTTGATTCTGATCCTGCTACTTCACTGAAGGCTGTTAGCACCTTGGTTGAGTTCAAGTACTTCAAGGCTGCACCTGGTGTTGGTACTGTTCCTGCACTTGCTCCGAACACGCTGCCTGGTCAGGCCGACTACGGTCGCATCGAGTACACGAACCTCGGTTCTACTGTCCAGAAGTTCAAGGTACGCGTTCCTATCAAGGTCGTTTATGAGTGGGGTGGTGTCCATACCGCAAATGCTTACGGTGCAATCTTCACAACTGTTGACATCAATGTTGAGAAGACCCACGATAACGCTCGTCAGAAGTAATTCTGAAAAGAGATAACTAAACCACAGGGGAGGGGTGACATTGCTCCTCCCCTGTTTTTAATATCAGAAAAGCATGAAGTTAAAACATTTTTCTTTTGTTGTTGCGGTGATTCTGTTTACCGTTGCTTGTTCCTCTAAGAAGGAGTCGAAGGAGCCGATACTGCGTCCGGCATCTATGAATTATTCGTCGCAGGACTCTGCTGAGGTTTATAATCTTGTGGGTCAGTTTGTGGAGTTTTTCGGCCATAATGATTTTGAGTCGGCTTCGCTGATGCTGCATACCGTTCGTAATGACAGTATCTTCCCTTATACTGAAGAGCAGCGCAAGGACTATCAGCAGAAGATGCAGATGCTGGCCAACTATGGCTGCCGTATGGAAACGCTCATCTTGCGCAGCGACAAGAACAACGAGGTACGCCTGAAGGTCAAACTGTTGCCTATTGGCACATTGGATGACGACCAGGCTGTTACCCATGTTTATTTAAATCCCGTCGTTATTGACGGTCAGTGGTATCTGACGCTCCGTGACCTGAAAGCCGAGGGCGTAGAGAATATTTATGAAAAGGAGCATTATGGTGGCGAGGTTCAATAGTCGCATACTGCCTCTTTTCCTGCTTGTGCTGATGGCACTCGCGGGTTGTTCAGAGACCAAGAAGAAGCAGGGGCCGTTGGCTCCTGCCAAACCGGTGTTTGATGTCACCGACGTCGATCTTGGCACGGTCTATTTAACTGATAGTGCCAAAGTGATAGAGTACACCGTCCGTAACGAGGGCGACAAGTACTTCTGGATTATTGACGTCGTTGCCAGTTGCGAATGTACGAAGACGGAGTTTGACACGCATGAGGTTAAAGATGGTGAACAGACAACGATTAAGCTTATCCTCAATCCAAGCAAGTTGGATTCTGGTCCTTTCGAGCGTGATGCAAACGTCTACACCAATATAAGTAATGAACCCATTACGCTTTATTTTCACGGCGTAGCTAAAGCAAAATAATACTAATGAAAATCAGTGGTAGACTTTCGACGGCTGTTTTGGTTTTGCTATGGAGCATTGTTCCACGGCTATATGCCGGTTCCGATACGGTCATCAAGTTTAATAGTGGACAGACGGCTGACGCTGGTGTCATGACCTTTACCCCTACAGGCATTGTGCTCTCTGGTGCTACTATCAATTATGATTCTTTTACCTTTGATGTGCAGCGCAGTGCTATCAGTGGTTCTATTGACGGTGGTGGAGATGAGCCTGCGGCCCAGACGATCATCGCTGTCGATGCGTCTGCCATCGCACGTACTTATCCTAATCCCACGGATCTTGGGCCGGGAACTAATCCAGATGTGAAGAGTTTGGCAAATGTTGTGGTGACTTTCTCATGGCCGTCATACACTTATACAGGCTCGGCTCTGACACCATCCTTTACGGTGACTGACGGCTCAACGCTACTCTCCGCCGGGACGCATTATAATGCAATTTTCAGCAATAATCTTCATGCAGGAACAGGAACATTGACGTTGACGGGAGCTGGCGACTATGCCGGCACCTCTACGACGGCTGTGTTCTATATCAGTAAAGCCACTCTGACAGTGACCGCCGACAATGCTACCCGCGTCTATGGTGAAGCCAATCCGGCGTTTACCTACCATGTCGAGGGTTTCCTTGGTAACGATACTGAAAGCGTGCTGACAACAGCCCCCTCAGTCGGTACTGAGGCGACAGCTTTCAGCGATGCCGGAGAGTACGACATTACAGTTTCAGGAGCGGCTGCTAATGACTATAATTTCCGCTATGTACCCGGCACGTTGACCGTCACTCCCCGTGACTTGAGTGGTGCCACCGTGTCTTTTGACAAGGAGCGTTATCCCTATACTGGCAGTCCTGTCACTCCAAACTGTACTGTTGTCAATGGTCAAACGCCACTGATAGACGGCACAGACTACACCATCACCTGCCATAACAATGTTCAGACCGGTATAGCTAAACTGACGATTGCTGGTATCAAAAACTATACAGGTCAGATAGATACCACCTTCGTCATCTATCAGGAACAACTGCTGACTGTCATTATCAATGGCGATTCTATATCGGCCAGAGATAGTGGCGGCGGTACCCAGCTTTACAGTTCGTCCTACGGAACCGTGCTTGTACAGCAGGCTATCAGCATTGCAGATAATGCTGTTATGGCCTATATAACACCCAGTGCGGACTACGTTGTCAGCCTTGACAGTATTAGCATGAACGTCGACTACGAGGTGGTTGACGGTGGTAAGATGCCGACATTGATGTTCTACCGTCCTGTCGACGGGGAGGTCACGCTGACCATTGTCTTTACTGACCCGTCGACCTCTGGCATCAACAGCTTGTTGGTTGCTTCAGGTGAACTGCGTGTCTTCGACGCCCGTGGCCTGTTAGTAACGACGGCTACCGTCGGTAACTCCGCCGACATTGCTGCCTGCATGGCTAAGCTGCCTGCCGGCCTTTATATCCTACGCATCAATAACCAAACAATCAAGATACAAAAGAAATGAAGAGCAAGATACTGACATTGGTCTTAGCAGTTATAGCTTTGACAACGGTTACTGCCCAGCAGCGCATGGTGCTCCGCATCGATGGTAAAGATAGCGTTAACATCGAAGTATGGCGAGTCGACCAGGTCTCGTTTATCTCAGACGTGACGGCAGTCGCTAATGCTGCTGGCGAACAGATTATGATGGGCGATTTGAAGTGGGCCGACCGTAACCTCGAGGCTACGCAGGGTGAGAAACTCATTCAGCTCGTCGGCTGGGGCGATACCACGTTGACGAACTTCTCGAAGAAGTTACAGTATTTCCCCATTGCAAGTCCGACGACAGGCATCGCCGATTCTAACTACGACATGGCCCGTTACAAGTGGGGCTCTGCCTGGCGTCTGCCGACGAAAGATGAGCTGGAAGCCTTATTGGCTGGATGTACCCAGAAATGGATTAACCGCAACGACAGTATCGGCTGTATGTTGACTATTGGCAATGACTCCATTTTCTTGCCGGCATGGGGCTACCGTGAAGGTGAGACCGTCACTGCTGCCGGCCAGGAGGTATGGATCTGGTCGGGAAGTCTTGGTACCACAAGTACGGAGAATGCCTTCGCTCTTAAATTAAGTGAGGAAGCTGCTCCGCAGGTGGTTGAGGTCCCCAGATACAGGGGCTGTGCCATTCGTCCCGTTGCCGGTCGTATCCGTGTGCCGGTCTCGGTGTCTCAAACTGCTGTGACGCCAGATAAGACGACGGCCGTGGTTGTTGCCACTATTAGTGGTGACAAGGATGACGTGACGCTTATCGGCATCTGCTATGCAAAATCTGAGGATGCTTTAACCCATAGTGACAGCAATGATGATACCCACAAGGTGACTACTGATATTGCCGATCAGGTCATCTTCAACTTCAGCGGTCTTGATATGAATACCACCTACTATGCCCGTGTCTATGTCAAGGTTGGCAACAGCTATACGGATGGTGATGTGGTGACGTTTAAGACAATAGCCAAATTCCCTGTTCCTGACTATGTAGACCTTGGTCTGCCCAGTGGTGTCCGTTGGGCGAAGTGGAATATGGGTTCATCGTCGGAACTTGATATTCCCAATACCGCATACGCTCGCTACGGATGGGGTGATCCTACGGGTGAAGTGCGTTCTGCCAGCCCGTCGGCCTATGCCGCCTACGAATGGAATTGGCAGTCACAGAAGGATATCAGTGGCACCAAGTACGACATAGCCTCTGTACAGTGGGGTGACAAGTGGCGTATCCCCACACCTACTGATTTCACGGAAATCTCGGAGAGTAGTGGCTATACGACTTGGGAGTATGGTAACTGGGCCGACGGTCAGGGTAATGGCTATCCTGCCTGGAAGGTGACAAGTAAAAAATATCCCGAAAGGTATATCTACTTCCCTGCTGCTGGTCTTATCAAGACCAATGGCGTTTCTGATAAAGTCAGGGACTATGCCTATTACTGGACCTCGGTTGACAATGGTTATGGTGTGGCAAAATTTGCAGAACTCATTCGTGATGCCTATATGGTGCCTGCCGACTATGGTACACAGATGCCGATTCGTGCTGTCTATGGCAGACCTGGTGAGTTCTCGTCAGGTGGTGAAACTATTACTCCCGACCCCGAACCTGATCCGGATCCTGTGATACCTGAGACGGCAGAAGTTGGTACGGCGGTGGATTTTGGACTTCCTTCGGGTACCAAGTGGGCCGACCGTAACATCGGTGCTACCAGTGTAACAGATTATGGTGATTATATCCAATGGGGCGATAGCATTGAACGCAGTGTGTACACTATCACGGACTACATTCACTATGCGCCTGCAGACAAGAATGGCTTTAAGTATTTAGGAACTTCTTCTGATCATAACGACGTTTATAATATCGTGGGAACAGAATACGATGCTGCTCATTATCGTTGGGGCGGTTCTTGGGTTATGCCTACTGAGATGCAGTTCATTGAACTGATGGACTACTGTACTTGG
The DNA here is from genome assembly GCA_900321965.1 of uncultured Prevotellaceae bacterium. Lineage (GTDB taxonomy): Bacteria > Bacteroidota > Bacteroidia > Bacteroidales > Bacteroidaceae > Prevotella. Next base: position 35,434 of record ONYA01000004.1, on the reverse strand, counting down.
ACTTGGACAACCATGAATGGTGTCAGCGGTTATCAGGTCAGCCGTAACGGAAAGAGTATCTTCTTGCCGGCAGCAGGCTATATGAATGGCTCACCAGCTGCAACTACTAATGCAGGTAGAAAGGGCTACTATTGGACCCAGGATCTGAGGACTGCAGTAGAGCAGTACTTTAACAAAGATGTCGTCACCTTTGAGTTCTCCAATTCGACTTATTCGTCATCATTTGACCCGCGTTATAAGGGCTTGACCATCCGTCCGGTGCAGCCGTAAACGCTGAAAAGTTAAAAAAAACGGTGAAAATTAAAGATTTTTGGCGATTTTTGTAGGTTAATCGAAAAAAGTTTGTAACTTTGCGACCGAAATGTGTAGATATATATATCAATTTATTAAATACAAATTATGAAAGCATTGAGAAATTTGTTTGCTGCTGCCCTGTTTTTCTTAGGAGCAGGCGCAGTTTCTGCCCAGGCTGTCTATACGGACAACGAGGGTAACAAGTATGAATTCCAGAAGCACTTCTTCCTGAACCTGGAGGGTGGTGCACAGTACACGCTGGGTGAGGCCAAGTTCAAGGATCTCATCTCTCCGAACGTACAGCTCGGTCTCGGCTATCAGTTCAGCCCAGTCTTTGCAGCTCGTCTGCAGGCTAACGGCTGGCAGTCAAAGGGTGGTTGGAATGGCTTCTATGTAGGTGCTGAGGCTCCCCATACCCAGACCTATAAGTGGAAGTATGTGGCTCCTGGCATCGACTTGATGTTCAATCTGTCGAACCTTATTGGTGGCTACAATCCCATGCGTTTGCTGAACATCACAGCATTCCTTGGTGGTGGTGCCAACATTGCATGGGGTAACGAGGAGGTGAACGATATCGCCAAGCAGATCGTTGCTAACCAGCAGAATCTGACCAACTACGAGCTGGAGTATCTGTGGGATGGTTCCAAGATCCGCCCCTTCGGCCGCGCTGGTCTTGAGTTGGCTTTCCGTCTGAGCGACGCCGTCAGCTTCACGCTTGAGGGCAACGCCAACCTGCTGGACGACCACTACAACTCAAAGAAGGCTGAGAACCCTGACTGGTACTTCAACGCACTGGCAGGTTTCCGCATCAACCTCGGCAAGACCTACAACAAGATTGTGCCTCCCGCACCTGTTCCCGAGCCGGAGCCCGTTGTTGAGCCCGAGCCGGAGCCCGAGCCCGCACCCGTTGTTGTTGAGAAGATTGAGCCTATCCGTCGTGACGTGTTCTTCCTGATCAACAAGTTTGACATCCGCGACACTGAGGCTCAGAAGGTGAAGGATATCGCCGATTATATGGCTAAGTATCCTGAGTCAAAGGTGATTGTCACAGGTTATGCTGATGCTGGCACTGGTAACGACAAGATCAACGACCGTCTGGCTGCTCAGCGTGCTGACGCCGTTGTGAAGGCCCTGAAAGAGCAGTACGGTATCGCTGAGAGCCGTATCAGCTACGACTCTAAGGGTGCTCGCGTACAGCCGTTCGCTGAGAACGACCTGAACCGTGTTTCTATCTGTATCGCAGAGTAATAAGACATGAATCATAAAAAGCGGGCTGCTCACGTTGAGCAGCCCGCTTTTTTTATGCTAATCGGATGCCGTCGTCGGCAATGGTGATAAGCCGTCTTCGGTAGAGATCCCCGACAGCTTGTTTATAAGCCTTTTTAGAGACACCAAAGCGGGCGGCGATGTCTTCTGCCGATGAATGGTCGGTCAGGGCGCAGTAGCCGTCGTTCTCGTGGAGGTAGCGTAGCAGCTGCTCGGCAAAGTCGAGGGCGCGCTGGCGGCCCGTGGTCTTCTGATAGCGCTCCACCTTGGCGGTGGCCATCAAGCGGTGGGTCTTGGAATCCTCCATAATGTAGACGTAGTAGGTGTGTCCGCGCTCCATGCGCTGCTTCTGTTCGCGGAAGGGACAGAAGAGGTCTTTCATGAGTCCCCATTTCAGGAAAGCACCGTACTCGTTGGTCCAGGCACACTCGAGCCAGGCGAACTCGCCGACCTTGGCGATGGGGTGCTCGGTGGTGGCCACGAGGCGCTCGTCGTGGTCGAGGTAGAGGAACACTTCTATCTCGTTGCCGATATGCATGTCGGGGGTGACGTAGCGTTGGGGGAGGAGGACCTCCTCTTCCTGGCCTGCGTCAAGATAGAGACCGAAGTCTACGCGCTTGGTGATGCGCAGGGTGTTGTAGTCGCCGAGTTTAATCATAGGGCTGATGGGTGTTGTGGTGGGACTGGGTGGGACTTGTGGGATTGGGTGGGGCGGATGGGGCGGATGGGGGTAATGGGGTCTATGGCTCCGTCTTTGAGGTGGATGGTGCGGTCGGTGATGGTGGCTAACTGCTCGTCGTGGGTGACAATGACGAAAGTCTGGCCGAACTGGTCACGCAAATCGAAGAAGAGTTTATGAAGCTCCTGCTTGTTCTGCGTGTCGAGTGAGCCGGAGGGTTCGTCGGCGAGGATGACGGCAGGATTGTTGACCAGGGCACGAGCCACGGCAATGCGCTGTTTCTCGCCGCCGGAGAGTTCGGCGGGCTTGTGGGTGGCGCGGTCGCTGAGCTGCATGAACTGCAACAGTTCCTTGGCGCGCTCCTTGGCTTTCTTCTGTGAGGTGCCAGCAATATAGGCCGGTATCATGATGTTCTCGATAGCGGTGAACTCCGGCAGCAGCTGGTGGAACTGGAAGACGAAGCCGAGATGGCGGTTGCGGAAGTCGGCGAGGGCTTTTTGCGAAAGGGCGGTGGTGTCGACACCGTCGACGCACAGCGAACCGCTGTCGGGGCGGTCGAGGGTGCCGATAATCTGCAGGAGGGTGGTCTTGCCGGCGCCGGAAGGACCGACGATGCTGACGACCTCGCCACGGTCGATGTGGAGGTCGATGCCTTTGAGGACCTGTAGTGAGCCGAAGCTCTTGGTGATGTTTTTGACGTCTATCATTATTCTCTATTCATTATTCGTTATTCGTTAGCGCTTTTGCGTGAATGTATCCAGCGCTGGATGGTGTCGTAGATACTGTTCTCCTCATGGTGCTGGGCCTCGGTGAACGACATCCGGTCTTCCTTCTGGTGACCGTACTGGTCGGGGAAGATGATCATGAGGTTCTTGCCCGAGAAATACTTCTGTAGCTCGTCGGGCAGACGGTCGAGGGCATTCTTGTAGGAGATGGTGCCCTTACGGGCGGTGACAACGACGAAGAGCTGGTCGTCGGCGATATGTGCAGCGAGCTGTGGCAGCTCGTTCCAGTGCTCCATGCGGGTGAATTCTGCGCGTACCGAGTGGTGACGGCTGTTGATATATTCATCGATGAGTGTCAGCGACTCCTCGCGTCCATGGAACTCTATACGACAGTCGAGCTCGCCGGCCAGGCGGCATAGACGTTCAAGCCAACGGTGGAAACCCGGTTCGAACTCTGCGCGGCTGGGCACGGCGACACGTATGCGGCGCAGGGTGTTCAGCGGTTGTACGAAGCGCACGAGCATAATCTGGCGGTTCAGACCGTTATAGAGACTCTGTATGAAGTCGCCCCAGAACTTGGCATTCTGGTTGGTGTGGACGTGCATACCCATGATGACCTCCGTGCAGGCTGACTCGCGGAAAGCGTGCTTGATGCCGTTGGCGATGTTGGAGGCTAATCGTACCTGTGTCATCAGACGTACCTCGGAGGCACTGGCCTGACGTTGCAGCTGTTCAAGAAGCCGCAGTCCCTGTTCACGGTTGGCATTGGCCTGTTCATCGTCGTAGACCACGTTGAGAGCTATCGGCAGCTGGTCCGTCTGGCGATTACGTACGAAAAGAGCCAGACTGAGCAGCTGGGGGGCTATCTCAGGGTATTTGACGCAGATGAGGATACGGTCGGTGGAGTCGTAGGGGGGCTGATGGGTGTTGTGGTGGGACTGGGTGGGACTGGGTGGGACTGGGTGGGACTGATGGGTTCTCTGTGAGATGACAATCTGTTGCGAGGCATGCTCCGTCATTAATGTGGAGACGACGCATGTCACGAGGATCATCAGTACCACGCCGTTGAGCATATCGTCGTTGACAAGGAAGACGCCGGGAGCCGTTTCGAGCCTCATACCCACCATCACCATTGCGATGGCTCCGGCAGCATGTGCCGATGTCAGTCCGAACATCATGTGGCCGTCGGCCTTCGGCAGACGGAAGAGCAAGCTCGACAGGTAGGCGGCCACAGCCTTGCCGAAGGTGCCGAAGAACGCAATCATCAGCATCACCCAGAGAACGTAGGGCCCCTGTGCCAGCGTGCGCACATTGATAAGCATTCCTACGCCGATGAGAAAATAGGGTATGAAGAGGGCGTTACCGATAAACTCTATGCGGTTCATCAGTGGTGACACATGGGGAATATACCTATTTAATATCAGACCTGAGAAGAAGGCACCGAAGATGCCCTCAAGTCCGATGAAGTCGGTGAGGGCGGCGTTGAGGAACATGACGGCAAGGACGAAGATGAACTGCATGACCGAGTCGCTGTAGCGTCGCAGGAAGTAGCGCGTCAGGCGGGGAATCATCCAGAGCATGGCGACGATGTAAAGAGCTAACTTCCCCACGAAGAGCGGCCAGAACCACGTGCCGCTGAGACCGTCCTTTCCGTAGACGGCTGCCAGGGCTGCTATCATCACCAGTGCCATGAAGAGACTGATCATGGAAGAGCCTACGGAGAGCATGACAGAGTGGTGCCGTTGCAAGCCGTATCGCCCGATGATAGGGTAGGCGATGAGCGTATTCGACGCCATGATACAGCCTAACAGGAACGAGGCCGCCGGTGTGTAGTGCAGCAGGAAGGAGGCCATGAGGTAGGTGAGCCCTAAGGGGACGAGACAGGTGAGCAGTCCGAAGACGATGTAGTCTCTGGCGTTCTTCTTCACGCCCTCGACATCCATCTCCAGTCCGGCGAGGAACATGATGTAATACAGTCCCACGCGTCCGAACAGCTCGAAGGAGTCGTCGCGTTCCAGAATGTCCAGTCCGTAATGTCCTATGAGCACACCTGCCAGCACCATCCCGATGATATGCGGAATCCTGAGTTTACCCATGATGATAGGGGCAAACAAAATAATCAACAACACCACGAAGAAGATGAGCGTGGGGTCGGTGATGGGGAAATATGCGGCCAAAGTTGACATTCTGCGTGCAAAGATACGAATTTTTTGGCACGGATGACACGGATTACACGGAATTTTTGTAATTTTGCAGCCGAAAAGTGCAATGTTAAAGAAAAAAGTAATGAAAGTAGCAATTGTTGGCGCAAGCGGCGCCGTAGGCCAGGAGTTCCTGCGCCTGCTTGACGAGAGAAATTTCCCGATGGACGAACTGGTGTTGTTTGGCTCTGAGCGCTCGGCCGGTACGAAGTACACGTTCCGTGGCAAGGAGCTGACCGTGAAGCTGTTGCAGCACAACGACGATTTCAAGGACATTGATATCGCTTTCACGTCGGCCGGTGCCGGCACGTCAAAGGAGTTTGCTGAGACGATTACGAAGTACGGTGCAGTGATGATCGACAACTCCAGTGCTTTCCGTATGGACGCCGATGTACCCTTGGTGGTGCCCGAGTGCAATGCCGAGGACGCCCTGAACCGTCCCCGTGGTATCATCGCCAACCCCAACTGCACGACCATTATGATGGTTGTGGTGCTCCAGCCGTTAGAGCAGCTGAGCCATATCAAACGCATCCATGTCGCTTCTTACCAGAGTGCCTCTGGTGCCGGTGCCGCCGCTATGGCCGAACTGCAGCAGCAGTACAAGGAGATTGTAGAGACCGGCGAGGTGAAGACCATCAAGAAATTCCCGCACCAGCTGGCCTATAACGTTATTCCGCAGATTGACGTCTTCCAGCCCAACGGCTATACGAAGGAGGAGATGAAGATGTTCAACGAGACGCAGAAGATCATGCATACCGATGCGAAGTGCTCGGCCATGTGTGTCCGTGTCAGTTCGTTGCGCAGCCACTCCGAGAGTGTGTGGATTGAGACCGAGCGTCCCCTCAGCGTCGAGGAAGCCCAGCAGGCTATCGCCCAGGCACCCGGCTGTACGCTTGTTGACGACCCAGCCAACCTGGTATACCCCATGCCGATGGATACTGCCGGCAAGGATGACGTCTATGTGGGACGTGTGCGTAAAGACCTCTCTGACGAGAACGGTCTGACCTTCTGGCTCTCTGGCGACCAGATTCGTAAGGGTGCTGCCCTGAACGCTGTGCAGATTGGCGAGTGGCTTATTCAGAATAACGGATTATCGAAATAACGAAATATCGAAAAATGAAAAAAATCCTTTTGGCCGCAATGGCTGTTCTTTTGATGTGCGCTTGCTCTGGTGAGCGTGAGTATCTTAACTATCGTGGCTTGTCGATGGGTATGTCGGCCAAGCAGATGGCCGACTCGCTGTTAGCCAAGATACAGAATCTGGCCGTGGATACCCACAAGACCGGTGAGACTAACATTGTGTTAGTTGACACGTTGGCACGCAACTTCATGGTGACTGTCTATCATCAGAATGATACTATTACGGACATCCTTGAGAATTATGTTGCCACTTATAACGACTCTACCTCGAACCTCTGGCAAGCCCGTCACGACGAGCTTCAAAAAGAGTTCGGATGGCCGAATATGGGCAAGCACGGCGACCTGCACAAGGAGGCAACCTTCGAGAATGAGAAGGGAACGGTGCTGCTGATACTGTTGAATACGTATTCGCCGACGGTCTCTATCCGCTACTCGACGTCGACGACGCAAGACTGAAAGCGGAAAGCGGCCTGCGGCCTAAAGAAAAAAGAATAAAGAAAGAAAAAAGCAAGCCCGAAGGCTTGCTTTTTTGTGTCGACACTTGGATTCGAACCAAGGACCCCCACCATGTCAAGGTGATACTCTAACCAGCTGAGCTATGCCGACTTTTTGTGCGCCTGACAGGACTCGAACCTGCACATCGTGAGATACTAGATCCTAAGTCTAGCGCGTCTACCAATTCCGCCACAGGCGCTCTATTGGGATTTGCGGGTGCAAAGGTACTACTAATAAATGAGAAATGAGAAATGAGAAATGAGAAATTTCTATTGGTTAACTTTAATTAACGGTTATTTCGCCAGTAGCTTTCTCGCATACTCTATGATGGTGTCCTCGCCACGCAGGAAGTCCTCCTGTCGCAGGCTTACCTCGTAGTCAGGAGCTATGCCAAACTCCGTCGTCTGTCGCTGAGCGTCGTACATCGGCACTGCCGAGAAACGTACTACCCAGCCGTTAGGTAGCGACGAACTGAAAGGCATACCGGCACCGCCTCCCGTGTGGTCGCCGACAATCTTGACGTTAGGCAGGGCCTTCATATACATTGTGAACTCGTTGGCCGCCGAGTAGACATGGCGGTTGGTGAGCACGCAGACGGGCTTCTGCCAGCGCAGCGAGGCTGCGGGGTCGAGATAGCGTGGCTCCATCTCCGAGAAATCGTTGTGTCCTGTTCCCGTCTTGTGCTGGATATAGCCCACGAGCGTTCTTTCGTTGGTGAATCGCGAAGCCAGCTTTTCCGCGTTGGTCAGGTCGCCGCCACCATTGCTACGTATGTCGATGATGAGTCCACGGCAGAGGATGAAGTCGTTGAGCACCTCGCTGAGATTGCCGCTGCCGATGCCATGCTGGAACGACTCGTAACGGATGTAGCCGATGTTGTCGTCAAGAATTTTGTAGTAGAGACCGGAAGCAATCTTATAGTCGGTGCCTAAATACCGTCGCTGCAGTGTGTCGCTGTAGTTGGCGGGGTGGAGTTCGTACCATTGCCAGTAGCGGGCCATGTCGTGTGAGGCGGTCAGGTTGACATGTCCGTCGCGGAGCTCGCCGAGCATATTGCCCAAGACCTCAAAGAGCTGGTCGTTGGTCATGTGGCTGTTGATCTGTGCCTGATATTTAGCGTGTACCTGCTGCCAGTCCAGTCCGTATTCGTGTTGTTTGTAGTCGAAGAAGCAGTAGTGTTCGTCAATGATTTTCCACAGAGCCTCGAAGTTGCCTTGCGGGGTATTGGCGAACTCCTCTTCGTCGACACAACTGGAGGTGAGACATGAGCACAGTAAAAGGCAAAGATATAAGAGTATGTTCTTTCTCATAATCGTGGGCTGATGGTAAAGTGGCGCACGAAACCAATCATCACGCGGTGGTGGTAGATGTGCGACTTGAGGTTGTTGACGTGTGCCTGCTGGTAGTCGCCGAGGTAGCCGAGACGTAGGGTGAGCCCGCGGCTTACCTGACAGTCTACTGATAGCTGTTGGCGGAAGTTCGGTGCCGAGACAAAGGTGGTGGGCACGATGTTATGGTCGTAGTTGCCCTGCGAGAATATCTCGTAGTACGACTGTCCGTAGTTGGGGCTGAACATCACGCCGATGAGCGGCAGTTGCAGCTCGTAGCGTACCGCCCATGGCAGGTGGAAGAGCGGGAAGCGGTAGGCGGCAATGGCCGATGGCATGATGTTAAGCGACAGCCGTCCCTGTGCCGGATTGTTGGAGTTGCTGGTGTTGTAGATGAATCCCAGGTTTAGGGCCGCCATTGCACCAGCTTGTACCGTCAGACGGTTAATCCGCAGACCGTAGTAGCGTCCGAAGAAGAAACTGTAGTCGCCCTGCAACTCGTTGACCGTCCCCACGCGGTCTTCTGCCGATGTGAAGTTCAGCTGATGCTGTAGCATGGTTGCCCATTGGCTGCCCGGCTTCTGCCGTTCGCTGGCAGCCAGCAAGGACAGTCCTGTTCCGCTGAATTTCTCTTGCGACAGGTAGGTGTCGAGGATGTTTGTCGAGCCGCCGCCTATCATGTAGGTTGTCGATACGTCGGTCTGACCTTTGGCTGTGATGCCAACGGCCAATAGCCATAAGGCAATAGCCCAAAAACGTTTAGAAGTCTTCATCGGTGAAGAGGTTTGTTTGTCCGATTATTTCGTCAATGACCTGCTGCTCGCTCTTGCCGGCATCGGGGTCGAGGTCGTCGGAGTTCTCTGAGTCTTCTGGGTCTTCTGAGTCTTCAGAGTCTTCCGGAGGTTCTGGGAAGCGGGTGGGCTCCAGTTCGGTGATGCTCTCTATCTGGTAGGTTGTCAGACGCTTGCCTTTAGCTTTGAAGCCCTTGACGCTGATGAACTGCTCAACATCGATCTCCTCTGAGCCCCGGAACTCGTCGATACCACCGTAGACAATCTGCAGACGCGGGTAGACCACGTCGGTGAGCAGGATAAGTTTCGACAGCGTATTCTCGCCTACGAAGTTCTGCTTGCGCTTTGTGGCCTCCATCAAGAAGCGTTTCAGATACGGGTAGCCTTGGTTATCGGCGTCCCAGAGGGCAGCGCTCCACACTTTGTCCTGTTCGTATTTCTCGATACGCAGGATGTCCTGTTCGAAGTGGTTGTTCACGTCGAAGTTTGTCAGGTAGAAGTCTCCGTTCTGCAGGATGACGAGAATCTGGTCGTCGTCGAAGAACTCGCCCAGCAGTCGCCCGTGCTCGTCGTAGTTCAGACGGTTGACATCGGGGTCGTACCACACTTTGCGCCCGCCTAATGTCGAGTGGCCGTGACTCTTCAGACCGATACGGTGTACTGGGTTGCGTGTCAGGAGGTTACCCTTCGATGCGCGTCCCTTGATCATCACCTCTGAGAAGTCCTTTTCGATGAATATCTTCTTGAGCTTCGGATTCGGGTCGAGTGTCACCTTGATAATCTCTGCCTCGCCGTTGGGGTTGGCCGTGAAATACATGATCTTAGAACCAGGTGTTCCCTGCGTCAGGTCGTACTCCTTGTCGCGGGTCATGCTGGTGACGTTGAAGCGCTTGATGAAGTAGGCGCCCTTCTTGCCGTCGCGGTAGACTACATTATATATGGTACGCGAATCATTCTTCTTAAATACTTGCAGGTGGAGTATGTTCTTGCCCACAAAAAGCTTGTCGGCCACGCGGACCACCTTGAACTTGCCGTCGCGGTAGAAGATGATGATATCGTCGATGTCGGAGCAGTTGCAGACGTACTCGTCCTTCTTCAGACCCGTGCCGATGAAACCGTCGTTACGGTTGATGTAGAGCTTCTGGTTGGCCTCGGCCACCTTCGTGGCCTCGATGGTGTCGAAGTTGCGTATCTCCGTCAGACGCGGGTGTTCCTTGCCGTATTTGTCCTTGAGGAACTGGAACCACGCCGCCGTCACCTCTACCAGGTTCTGCAGGTCGCGGTCTATCTCGTCGATCTCGGCCTTGATACGTGCCATCAGCTCGTCGGCCTTGTCCTTATTGAACTTCAGGATGCGCTGCATCTTGATTTCCAAGAGTCGCAGGATGTCGTCCTTCGTCACCTCGCGGATGAGGGTGGGGTAGTAGGGCGTCAGCCGCTCGTCGATATGCTCGCAGACGGCGTCGACGTTCGGTGCCTGTTCGAACTTCTTGTCCTTATAGATACGCTCCTCGATGAATATCTTCTCCAACGAGCAGAAATGCAGCTGCTCCTGCAGTTCGCCCTTGCGAATCTCTAACTCCTGGCGGATGAGGTCTTTCGTGCGGTCTACCGAGTGGCGCAGTACGTCGCTGATGGTGAGGAACTGTGGCTTCTGGTCGCTGATGACGCAGCAGTTGGGCGATATGTTGATTTCGCAGTCGGTAAAGGCGTAGAGCGCGTCAAGCGTCTTGTCCGACGAGACGCCGGGGGCTAAGTGTATCACAATCTCGACGTTGGCTGAGGTCAGGTCGTCAACACGTTTTGCCTTGATCTTTCCCTTCTCAATGGCCTTGGTGATGCTTTCGCAGAGCGTGGGTACGGTCTTCGAGTACGGCAGTTCGCGGATGACGAGCGTCTTCTGGTCGATCTTCTCGATCTTGGCGCGCACCTTCAGCACGCCGCCGCGCTGGCCGTCGTTGTATTTTGAGACGTCGATGGAACCGCCCGTCTGGAAGTCGGGGTATAGCTGGAATGCCTCGCCGTGGAGGTAGCTGACGGCCGCGTCGCAGATCTCGCAGAAGTTATGGGGCAAAATCTTTGAGCTGAGGCCCACGGCGATGCCTTCGGCGCCCTGCGCCAGCAGCAGCGGATACTTGACGGGCAGGGTGATGGGCTCCTTGTTGCGGCCGTCGTAGCTGAGCTGCCAGTCGGTGGTCTTCGGGTTGAAGACGGTGTCCAAGGCGAACTTGGACAGGCGGGCCTCGATGTATCGGGGGGCGGCGGCGCGGTCGCCCGTTAGGATGTTGCCCCAGTTTCCCTGGGTGTCTATCAGCAGATCCTTCTGGCCTAACTGCACTAAGGCGTCGCCGATGGAGGCGTCGCCGTGAGGGTGAAACTGCATGGTGTGCCCCACGATGTTCGCCACCTTATTATATCTGCCGTCGTCCATGCGCTTCATCGAGTGCATGATGCGGCGCTGCACCGGTTTGAAGCCGTCCTCGATGTTAGGCACGGCACGCTCCAGTATAACGTATGAGGCATAGTCGAGGAACCAGTTCTGGTACATACCGCTGAGGTGGTGTACCGCAGCAGCGTCGAACCGGTTCACGGGTTTGTAGTCGGAGTGTGACTCTGAGACTTCCGGATTCTCCGGGCTTTCCGGGCTTTCGTTGATATCGTCTTTTATTTCGTCGTCCATATCGTGTTTTAGATTTCTTCGTGCAAAAATACAAAAAAATCTGAATAAAACGGCGAAACATACATTATTTAACGAAAAAAGCAGGATACTTGCCGTATCCTGCCGTGCTAAGTAGGGACACCCGGGCTCGAACCGGGGACCTCTGCAATGTGACTGCAGCGCTCTAAACCAACTGGGCTATGCCCCTGTCTTTTGTTAGCGGGTGCAAAAGTAGTTAATATTTTCCGAATAGCCAAATGTTTTCCGTAATTTTTTGTTAATTATTAATTCTTAATTCTTAATTCTTAATTTAAATATGTAACTTTGCACCCAGAATTTGCAAATTTAACAATTTTATGGCACAAGAAGATGTATTTAAGAAGATCGTGAGTCACTGCAAGGAGTACGGTTTCGTGTTCCCCTCCAGTGAGATTTACGATGGTTTAGGCGCCGTCTACGACTACGGTCAGAACGGCGTAGAGTTGAAGAATAACATTAAGCAGTACTGGTGGAAGGCCATGACGATGCTGCACGAGAACATCGTTGGCATTGACTCGGCCATCTTCATGCACCCGACGATATGGAAGGCCAGCGGCCACGTTGACGCTTTCAACGACCCCCTCATCGACAACCGCGACTCGAAGAAGCGCTACCGCGCCGACGTGCTGATAGAGGACCAGATAGCCAAGTACGACGAAAAGATTAATAAAGAGGTGGAGAAGGCCCGCAAGCGTTTCAAGGATGCTTTCAACGAGGAGCAGTTCCTGGCAACCAGCGAGCGCGTGAAAGAGGCCAAGGAGAAGCGCGACGCACTGCATGCCCGTTATACTGCTGCCATGCAGGGTCCCGACTTGGACGAGCTGAAGCAGATTATCCTCGACGAGGAGATTGTCTGCCCCATCAGCGGTACCCGCAACTGGACCGACGTCCGTCAGTTCAACCTGATGTTTGCTACCGAGATGGGCGCCTCTGCCGACGGTTCGATGAAGGTCTACCTGCGCCCGGAGACCGCTCAGGGCATCTTCGTCAACTACCTGAACGTCCAGAAGACCGGCCGCATGAAGATACCCTTTGGCATCGCCCAGATTGGCAAGGCTTTCCGCAACGAGATTGTTGCTCGCCAGTTCATCTTCCGTATGCGCGAGTTCGAGCAGATGGAGATGCAGTTCTTCGTACAGCCCGGCACGGAGCTGGAGTGGTTCCCGAAGTGGAAGGAGCAGCGCATGGCCTGGCACCAGGCCTTAGGCTTCGGTGCTGAGAACTACCGTTTCCACGACCACGAGAAACTGGCCCACTATGCCAACGCCGCCACCGACATCGAGTTCAAGATGCCGTTCGGCTTCAAGGAGGTGGAGGGCATCCACTCGCGTACCAATTTCGACCTGTCACAGCACGAGAAGTTCTCGGGTAAGAGCATCAAGTACTTCGATCCGCAGACCAACGAGAGCTACACCCCGTACGTCATCGAGACCTCTATCGGTGTCGACCGTATGTTCCTCTCTATCATGTGTCACGCCTTCGAGGAGGAGAAGTTGGCTAACGGCGAGACGCGTACCGTCCTGAAGTTGCCCGCAGCCCTCGCTCCCGTCAAGTGCGCCGTCATGCCGCTCGTCAAGAAAGACGGACTGCCTGAGAAGGCCCGCGAGATCATCGACCAGCTGAAGTATCACTTTGCCTGCCAGTACGACGAGAAGGACTCTATCGGCAAGCGCTACCGTCGTCAGGACGCTATCGGCACACCGTATTGCGTCACCGTCGACCACGACACGCTGAACGATGGTTGCGTCACCCTCCGCTTCCGCGACACCATGGAGCAGGAGCGTGTGCCCATCAGCGAGCTGAACGCTATCATTGAGGATAAGGTGAGCATCGCTTCACTGCTGAAGAAACTGTAAGTTAAGTTCAATGACAACAATTCGTTATTGTATACGACAACTGGAACAACTGGGACAACTTCTTTTCGTGGGTTGTCTTAGTTGTCTTAGTTGTTTTGTTTGTTCCTGTTCCGAAAGCGACGACGAGGACCTTACCGGCGAGTTCGCCAACTGGCAGGAGCGCAACGACGCCTTCTTCTTCACCCTTGAGGACTCGCTGCGCAGCAACTCGGCACTTTGGACGAAGTGGAAGAGCTATACCAAGAACGCTCAGACTGTAGGAGCTACTACCGACTACGTCTATGCGAAGCTGGTGCAGAAAGGCGACGGCGGCGACAGTCCGCTATATACGGATACCGTCCGTATAGCCTATCGCGGCCGGCTTTTACCCTCGGCCAGCTATCCACAGGGTTATGTCTTCGACCAGACCTTCGTCGGTAACTACGACATCCGTACCGCCGATGTCTACGATGCCGCCATCAGCGCCTTTACCGACGGTTTTGCCACCGCCCTGCAGCACATGCACCGTGGCGACCGCTACCTCGTCTATGTGCCCTACGCCTTAGGCTACGGCACCTCGGACTCCAGCAGTGGCAAGATTCCCGGTTGCTCCGTGCTTGTCTTCGATATTGTGCTTATCGACTTTGCTTCAGGCACCGACAAACTGGTTTCCTGGTCGGCACGCCAACTATAAAATCCTTTAAAAACACAAGCCTATGCAGAAGTATGCAGACTATATCAAGCGTATCGAGATCGACTCCCTGTGGAGCGGCAAGAAGCATATCGTCTGGGAACTGAACCGGCAGGTGAACATCCTCAGCGGTAGCAACGGACAGGGAAAGAGCACCATCCTGAACAAGGTGGTGAAGAGCCTGTCGGTAGGCGGCGAGTTTCCGTCGCATCTGCTGAAAGGCGTCCATCTCGACGTCGTCCCCGAGGATGCCAAGTGGATACGCTTCGACGTCATACGCACCCTCGACTCGCCGGTGCTTGATATGGATACGATGGCTCATGTCGACACCCGCATCCTGTCGGCTCTCGACTTCCAGCTCTACCATCTGCAGCGTAAGTATCTCGACTACCAGGTGAACATCGGCAACCGCATCATTGCCGAACTGCAGCAGGGTAACGCCGAGGCCGCCCAGCAGCTGTCGCTGCGCAAGAAGCGCTTTCAGGACATTGTCGACGACCTCTTCTCGGAGACCGGCAAGAAGATTGTGCGCACCGAGAACGAAATCCGTTTCACGCAGATTGGCGAGATGCTCGTGCCCTACCAGCTCAGTAGCGGCGAAAAGCAGATGCTGGCCATCCTGCTCACCGTCCTCGTCGAGGACGACCAGCCTCACGTCCTCTTTATGGACGAACCCGAGGTGAGCCTACATATAGAATGGCAGAAACGCCTCATTGACCTTTGTTTAGAACTGAACCCCAACGTCCAGATTATCCTTACCACCCATTCACCCGCTGTCATCATGAACGGCTGGACGGATGCTGTCACTGAAGTTTCGGATATCACGGTATGAGTAGCCGTCTGAAGGACAATATCAACAGCCGCTACTTCGAGGCTGCCAACGCCCTGAAGTCGAAGCGTGCCCGGCGTCGCATCGTTGCCTACGTCGAGGCATACGATGATATCTACTTCTGGCGTACCGTTCTCAGTCCTTTTGAAGACGACACGCGCTACTTCGAGGTGATGCTGCCGTCGAAGGTCAATCTCACACGAGGCAAGAAGTCGGTACTGATGAATTTCCTGGAGGAGAAAGGCGACACCGAAGATCCGCTGGGACGCGATATGATAGCCTGCGTCGATGCCGACTACGACTACCTGAAGCAGGGCGTCACCGAGCAGTCGAAGAAGGTTATTGAGAGTCCCTACGTCTTCCACACCTACGTCTACGCCATCGAGAACTACCAGTGCTATGCCCCCTCGCTGCACGACGTCTGCGTCAGTGTCACCCTCAACGACCACCGCATCTTCGACTTCAGCGACTATTTCCGTGAGTTCAGCGAGGCCGTCTTCCCCCTCTTCGTCTGGAATATCATGCTTTACCGTAACGGCAATTACGGCCGTTTCTCCATTACCGACTTTAACCGCATTGCCGACCCCGGCGGTTTCAGTGTGCAGCACCCCGAGGCGTCGTTACAGAACGTGCGGCGCAAGGTCAATAGCAAGGTGCGCGACCTGCAGCGTCAGTTTCCCGATGCCAAGGACGAGTACCTCGCCACCAAAGAAGATGTCAAGCGACTCGGCGTCACCCCTCAGACCACCTACCTTTATGTTCAGGGCCATCATCTCTTCGACACCGTCGTTGCGCCTATTCTTAACAAGGTCTGTAACCTCCTGCGTCAGGAGCGTCAGAACGAGATTTACCATGCCCAGGCCCATAAGACGCAGAAGCGCAATGAGATGTCGTGCTACGAGAACTCGTTGCAGGATGTGAAGGTGATGCTCAAGAAGAATACCGGCTATCTGCAGTCGGAGCCTTTCCGCCGTCTGCAGGATGATATCCGCCGTTTCTTAGACGTAAATCTCTAAGAATTTTATCGTTCCCTCTATTCTGACAGTCTTAGTGTTAGCAGGGATGATGACCGTCTCGCCTTCACAGAAGCTGATGGTGTCGCCGTTGCCCTCGGTCAGCTCGCCCGAACCCTCTAAGGCGATGAGCGTCACAAAGGCGTCGAGACCGCTGTAGTCGATGGTCATCGGGTCGTTCAGGTCGTAGACGGCCGTGGTGAGGGCTGTTGCCGACTGGTCTTCGGCTGTCGGGACGCTGACTTCGGCAATGACGAGACCGTTGCCGATGACGGGGCGGTGGACATAACAAAAGGCTCCCTGTCCGGGCAAGAAAGCCTGCGGGTTGAGGCTGTGGGTCAACTTGATATGCAGGGGGAAGCGGGCGCCGAAGCGGCGGTAGCTGTCGTGGCCGAGAAAGGCAGCCTTCTGGCTGTGTACGAGTTGTGCCAACTGCTGTCGGCTGAGGTCGTTAAGTTTGTAAATCATCGTTTAGTTCTCCTTCCAGAAAGTGCGGGTGAAGAGTACGAGGACGGTCATGATTTCCAGACGTCCCATCAGCATCAGCAGGCACAGCAGCCATTTGGCAGCATCGGGCAGCAACGACCACGACAGCGCCGGCCCCACACCGTTGGTGAGCGACGGTCCGACATTGCTGACGCAACTCAAGGCGATGACACCGGCATTGGTGTTGTCGACACCGGCGAAGATCATGGCGGTGGTGGTGAAAAGTACCATCAGGATGGTGAGCACGAAGAACGCAAAGACCGGTATGAGCTTCGACGGGGCGACGTTCTGTCCGCTGATGCGCACCGGCAGCACGGCGTTTGGATGCAGAATCTGCCGGAAGTTGTTGCGCACCACCTGCAGCAGCATCACGCCACGGATACATTTGAAACCGCCGCTGGTGCTGCCCGCACAGGCCCCGAGATACATGACGAGACCGAGGATGACCCACGTCAGGTGTGGCCACTGGCCGAGGTCGTCGCCGAGGAACATACCCGTCGTCGTGATGAACGACACGACATGGAACAATGCCGAGCGGAAAGCGTGCTCCAACGAGTAGTCGAGGTGAACGAGCAGCAGGTACATGATGCTGCAGGTCGCTCCGACGACGACGGCGACATAGAGTCTGAACTCCGAACTCTTGAACAGCGAACCGATGCGCAGTTTGAACAGACTCATATATAATAAGGTGAAGTTGATGCCGGAGAGAAACTGGAAGAGGATGCTGACGTAGTCGATGGTGGGCGACTGGAAATGGGCGGTACTGTCGTTGTGGATGGCGAATCCCCCGGTGGCGGTCGTCGTCATCGAGTAGTTGGTGGCTTCAAACCAGTTCATGCCTGACGCCCAGTAGGAGACCCCACAGGCAATGGTGAGCAGCAGGTAGATGGTCCAGATCCACTTGGCGGTGGTGGTGAGTCGCGGGTGCATCTTCGCCTTGATAGGCCCGGTGGCCTCGGCAGCAAACACCTTGACGCTACCGCCGACGAGCGACGGCAGGATGGCGATGGTGAAGAAGACGATACCCAGTCCGCCTATCCACTGCATCAGCGAGCGCCAGAAGAGGATGGCGTGTGGCAGCCGTTCTACGTCGTCGATGATGCTGGCGCCGGTAGTCGTGAACCCCGACATCGTCTCGAAGTAGGCGTCGGTGAAGTTCAGGATGCTGCCGTGGATGAGGAAGGGAAACATGCCGAAGAACGAGAAGATGACCCAGGCGGCTGTGACGACCACGTAGGCATCGCGGCGGCTGAGGGCGTTCTCGGCATCGCGGCCGAAGTAGAGTGACAGGAATCCGCAACCAAAGGTCAGCAGCATCGACACGAGGAAGGCCAGCACGTCGTCCTCATGGTGGACGAGTCCGATGACCAGGCACCACCCCATGAAGAACGCTTCCAGGAAGAGCAGCGAGCCGATAATCTTGTAGATGATGCGGAAGTTTACCATAGCAGGCCTTTCTTGAAGAACTTCTCGATGTTGTTCAGCTTTTGTTCGTGACAGAATACCATGACGGAGTCGCCGGGGAGTATCTGTGAGTTACCGTTGACGAGCATACCCACGCCGTTGCGCACCAAACCGCCTATGGTGACGCCGAAGGGCAGTCCTAAGTCTTTGACGGCATGACGTGTCACCCGCGAACCCTCGGCAGCCACGAACTCGGCCACCTCGCTCTCGACAAGCATTAGCGAGCGCAGGTTGCTGACGTCGGCGTCGAGCATCATCTGGTAGATATGGCTGGCGGCGACAGTCTTCTTGTTGATGATGGTGCCGATGTCGAGACTCTCAGCCATCGAGACGTAGTCAAGGTTCTCGACCATAGCCACCGTCTTGCGTACGCCCAACTTCTTGGCCGTCAGACAGGCCAGGATGTTGGTCTCGGCGTTGCCCGTCAGGGCGACGAAAGCCTGTGTGGTCTTGATGCCCTCCTCGTCGAGCAATCCTAAGTCGCGTCCGTCGCCGTGGATGACCATCGTGTCGTCATTGGTGAGCAGCTGGTTCAGCTTGTCGCAGCGCATGGCGTCCTTCTCGATGATCTTCACGTTCATGTAGTCAGGCGTGGTCAGGGCGGCACGGACGGCCGTCTTGCCGCCGCCCATGATGATGACGTTATGAACGTCAGTATAATGCTCCTTGCCTACAATTTTGCGGATATAGGGAATGTACTCCTTGGTGGTCATGAAGTATGTCAGGTCGTTCAGCTTCAGCGTGTCGAGACCGCCGGGGATGATGGTCTCGTCCTGCCGCTTGATGGCCACGACGTGGTAGGGGTCGTTGGGGCCGCAGAGGTCTTTCAGTGGCTGGTTCAGAATCTCGCAACCCTCGCGCAGCTTGATGCCGAGGAGCACTAAGGCTCCGTCGTGGACATCCCACCGCTGGCGCACCCACGAGAGTTTCAGGCCGTTGATGATGTCGTGGGCGGCCAACACCTCGGGGTAGACCATCGAACTGATGCCTAACTGCTTGAAGAACTGCTGGTTCTGTGCCGACAGGTATTCGTAGTTATCGATACGTGCGACGGTCTTCTTGGCACCTAAGGCGTGGGCGATGATGCAGGCCGTGATGTTGGTGCTCTCCTCGGTGGTGACACCCACGAAGAGGTCGGCGCTGCCGACACCAGCCTCCTTCAGGGCGCTGATGCTGGTCGGCGAGGCGTTGAGGGTCATGACGTCATACTCCCGCAATCCTTCGAGGCGGTTCTCGTCGTCGTCTATCAGTACGCAGTTCTGACGTTCGCGCGACAGCAGTTTCGACAGGTGGGTGCCTACGGCCCCCGCTCCGGCAATGACAATCTTCATATCAGAATGGCTTTTTTGATACTTTCTACATCGATGCCGACAATCCTTTGCAGTTCGCTGACAGTGCCATGCTCAACGAAGTGGTCGTCAGGCAGTCCTAAACGGGTAATATGTACCTGATAGCCGTGGTCGTTCATCCACTCTAAGACGGCAGACCCCAGTCCACCGTTCTTCACGCCGTTCTCGACGGTGACGATACGCTGGAAGTGCTGGCCTACCTCATGCAGGATGTCCTCGTCGAGCGGTTTCAGGAAGCGCATGTCGTACATGGCCGCCCCGGTAGCCTCAGCCGCCTGCAGCGCCTCGTTGCCGATGGCACCGATGCTCAGTACGGCTACGTTCTTGCCGTCGCGCAGACAGCGCCCCGTACCCACCTTGATTTCTTCCAACGGGCAGCGCCAGTCTTTCAGTACGCCACCGCCACGGGGATAGCGTATGACGAAGGGACCTTTGTCGGGCAACTGAGCCGTGTACATCAGCCGGCGCAGCTCGTGCTCGTCCATAGGTGCCGAGATGGTGAGGTTGGGAATGGGGCGCAGGGCTGCCAGGTCGAAGGCGCCGTGGTGCGTCGGGCCGTCCTCACCGACGATGCCGGCACGGTCGAAGCAGAAGACGACGTGCAGTCCGAGGAGTGCCACGTCGTGGATGATATGGTCGTAGGCTCGCTGGGCGAAGGCCGAGTAGATGTTGCAGAAGGGGATGAGGCCGTCCTTGGCCATGCCGCCCGAGAAGGTGACGGCGTGCCCCTCGGCGATACCCACGTCAAATGTCCTGTCGGGCATGGCCTTCATCATGATATTCATGGAGCAGCCCGTAGGCATGGCCGGCGTGACCCCTACGATGAGCGGGTTCAGCTCGGCCAGTTCCAGCAGGGTGTAGCCGAAGACGTCCTGGAACTTCTGCGGCTGCGAGGGGTCGTTGTCGACGAGTCGCTCACCGGTGTCGGGATTGAACTTGCCGGGAGCGTGCCATGTCGTGACATCGCGCTCGGCCGGTGCATAGCCGTGACCCTTCTGCGTGTGCAGGTGCAGCAGCTTCGGCCCCTTCATGTTCTTCATCTGGCGCAGGATGCGTACCAGCTCCTTCACGTTGTGGCCGTCGAAGGGTCCGAAGTAGCGGATGTTCATGCCTTCGAAGACATTCTGCTGGTGCGAGATGGCACTCTTCAGCGCGTTCGACAGGCGGATGAGTCCCTTGCGGCGGTCGTCTTCCAGCATCCCGCGTCCGTGGAGCCAGCGAGCAGCCTTGAAGCGCATGGCGTTATAGGTCTCGTTGGTGCTCAGTCCTAACAGGTATTGCTTCATGCCGCCCACGGAGCGGTCTATCGACATGTTGTTGTCGTTCAGGATAATCAGCAGGTCGTTGGGCGACGACGATGCATTGTTCAGTCCCTCAAAGGCCAGACCGCCCGACATGGCTCCGTCGCCAATGACGGCCACGACCTTGCGGTCGTTGCCTGTAGCCTTCGCAGCAATGGCCATGCCGAGGGCGGCCGAGATGCTGTTGGAAGCGTGGCCGCAGGCAAACGTGTCGTATTCGCTCTCTTCGGGTGAGGGGAACGGACGGATGCCGCCCAGCTTGCGGTTCGTAGAGAACTGCTCGCGGCGCCCTGTCAGTATCTTGTGGCCGTAAGCCTGATGGCCTACGTCCCAGACGATACGGTCGTCAGGCGTGTCGTAGACATAGTGCAAAGCCACCGTCAGCTCCACCACGCCGAGGCTCGATGCCAGGTGCCCGGGGTTCACCGACAGCTCCTTGACAATGTCCTGGCGCAACTCCTCGCAGACCTCAGGCAACTGGTCTATCGACAACTGTCTGAGGTCAGCCGGATAGTCAATACTTTTAAGCAGACCTAATTGCTGTTTTTCCATTTGGGTGCAAAGATACAAAAAAATCATAATTCATAATTCATAATTCATAATAAATTTATAATTTTGCGCCCAAAAACAGAAAATTGACAATATGAAATACGGTGTTATTGGTTCTGGAGCCATAGGCGGATACTATGGCGGAAGGCTGGCGAAGGCTGGTCAGGAGGTGCATTTCCTCTTCCGCTCGGATTATGAGTATGTGAAGAAGAACGGGCTGCAGGTCGATTCCTGTGACGGGTCGTTCCATATTCAGGCAAATGCCTATAACAATACTGCTGACATGCCACAGTGCGACGTGGTGCTGGTCTGCCTGAAGTCGGTGAACAACGATAAACTGAAAAAGCTGCTGCCTCCGTTGCTGCACCCCCGCACGTTGGTGGTACTCATCCAGAATGGCATCGGCGTCGAGGAAGACGTGCAGCGCGACTTCCCCGGCGTACAGTTGGCAGCCGGTCTGGCCTTCATCTGCTCGGCCAAGACGGAGCACGGTCGGGTGAACCACCAATGCTACGGCAGTATCAACCTGGCCAACTACTCGTGCCGCGATGAGGCGCTGATGGAGGCCGTAGTGGCTGAGTTCCGTGAGGCAGGCATCGAGACAGGCTTCGTCGAATACCATGAGGCACGCTGGAAGAAGGCCGTGTGGAACATGCCTTTCAACGGCATGACCGTGGCCCTGCATGCCCAGACCGACGAGCTGTTGAAGCATCCGGCCACCCGTCAGCTCATCCGCGAACAGATGATGGAGGTCGTCGGGGCGGCAAGGGCATTGGGCGTCAATGGCGTCGATGAGGCTTTTGTCGACAAGATGATTCAGATGACCGACGAGATGACCCCTTATTCGCCGTCGATGCGTTTGGACTATGATTTCCATCGCAGGATGGAGATTTACTATCTCTATACCCGTCCGATAGAGACAGCCCGCAAGGCCGGCTTCCGCATGTCGAAACTGGAAATGCTGGAGGCTGAACTAAAATTCTTGGAGAAAAACTTGTAAGTTACATGAAAACTTCATATATTTGCAGTCGCTAACCTGAAATATATGAAGTTTATTACTTTACCTGACCAAACGGAACGTCGCCTGTCATTCTATCTGGCGATGGAAGAGTATGTGGCTCGTCACTTCAACGAGCCAGACGCCTTCTTCCTGTGGCAGGTAGCCCCCAGCGTCATCTTCGGCCGTAACCAGGTGGCAGCCAACGAGGTAAACCTTGACTACTGCCGCGAACACGGCATCAGCGTCTACCGCCGTAAGAGTGGCGGGGGCTGTGTCTATGCCGACCGCGACAACCTGATGTGGTCGTTCGTCATGCGGACAGAGCATGTGGGCCTCGCCTTCAACCGCTTTGTCAATATGGTGCTGTTAGTGCTCCGCAAGATGGGCATCGAGGCCGTCGGCACCAGTCATAACGACATCCTCGTTGAAGGGCGTAAGGTCTGCGGTACGGCCTGCTACCACCTCGACGGCCGGTGCATCGTCCACAGCACCATGCTCTACGACGCTAACATGGAGCACATGCTCAACGCCATTACGCCCAGTCGCGAAAAACTGCAGCGGAAGGGCGTGGAGAGTGTGCGCCAGCGCATCACGCTGCTGAAAGACTATACGACGCTGACCCTCGACGAGGTGAAGGCGCTGATACGTGAGACCCTCTGCGACGGCGAGTGCCGGCTGACGGCTGACGACGTCGCGGCGATAGAGACGTTGGAACAAACCTATCTTAAAGACGATTTTATCAAACTTATTACACAATAACCTATGGCAATCAAACAAGAATTGAAAGTAAAAGAAAAACGCACCTGTCTGCACGACAAGCACCTGTCGTTGGGGGCTATGATGGTCAGCTTTGGCGGCTTCGACATGCCCCTGCTCTATCAGTATGCGGGTATTGCCCCTGAGCATACGGCTGTCCGTGAGCACGTTGGACTGTTCGACGTCTCGCACATGGGCGAGGTGACGGTTCGTGGCAAGGATGCGGAACGCTACGTGAACCATATCTTCACGAACGACGTGACGGATATGCCCGTCGGAAAGATTCTCTACGGTATGATGTGCTACGAGGATGGCGGGACGGTCGACGACCTCTTGGTGTACAAGCTGGGCGAGAACGACTTCTTCCTCGTCATCAACGCTGCCAACATCGACAAGGACTGGGCGTGGATGCAGAAACATTCCGCAGGTTTCGACATCGAACTGAAGAACGAGTCGGACATCTATGGTCAGATAGCCGTTCAGGGGCCGGAGTCGGAGCATATCGTCACGACGGTGTTAGGACTGGACTGTTCGGAGCTGAAGTTTTATGAGGCGAAGACCATTGGTGACGTCATCGTTTCACGCACCGGCTACACCGGCGAGGACGGCTTTGAGATTTACGCCTCCCACGACTATATCCGCGAGTGCTGGGACAAGCTCATCGCGGCGAAGGTGCAGCCTTGCGGACTGGGCTGTCGCGACACCTTGCGCTTTGAGGTGGGCCTGCCGCTGTATGGCGACGAGCTGAGTGAGACTATTTCGCCCGTGATGGCGGGGCTGACGATGTTTGTCAAGTTCGACAAACCGGAGTTTATCGGCAAGGAGGCCTTGTTGAAGCAGAAGACAGAGGGCGTCAGCCGTAAGTTGGTAGGTATCGAACTGCACGACAAGGCGATACCCCGTCACGGCTATACCGTGCTGAATATGGCCGGTGAACCTATTGGCGAGGTGACCACGGGTTATCATACGTTGTCGACGGACAAGAGCGTCTGCATGGCTCTCGTCGATACGGCCTACGCCTCCCTCGGCACCGATGTACAGATACAAATCCGCAAGAAAGTGTTCCCCGGAACGGTCGTAAAAAAGCAATTCTACAACAAGCACTACAAGAAATAAACCGAAAAATCGTTTAACCGAATAACCGAATAACCGTAAATAATATGGAGACAAAGGTAATGGAAGGACTCTACTACTCGGAGTCGCACGAATATGTAAGAGTAGAAGGTGAGTATGGCTACATCGGTATTACCGACTATGCCCAGAACGCATTAGGCAATGTGGTGTATGTCGACATGCCTGAGGTAGACGACGAGGTGACGGCCGGCGAGGAGTTCGGTGCCGTAGAGAGCGTGAAGGCGGCCTCAGACCTGATGGCGCCGGTCAGCGGCACCGTCGTCGAGGTGAACGAGGCTTTGGACGACCAGCCCGAACTCGTCAACCAGGACGCCTACGAGAACTGGATTATCAAGGTGGAGATGAGCGACAAGTCGGAACTCGACAACCTGATGGACGCTGCTGCCTACGAGGCTTTCTGTAAGTGATATGGACTATAAGTATTTTCCACATACAGAGGCCGACCTGCAGGCGATGCTCAATGCCGTGGGTGCCGATATTCCCGAGCAAAGCTCGCCTACCCGTAGCCTTTCCGTCGATGCCCTCTACGCCCAGATTCCCGAGAGCATCCGCTTCCGTGGCGACTATAAGCTGCCCATGGCGATGAGCGAACTGGAGGTGCGCCAACTGTTTGAGAAGCTCGGTTCGCAGAATCGTCAGCTTACGTGCTTTGCCGGCAATGGCGTGTACGACCACTACACACCGGCGGTCATACCCCAGCTGTTGCAGCGTTCGGAGTTCCTCACTTCCTATACGCCGTATCAGGCTGAGATTTCGCAGGGCACGTTGCACTATATCTTTGAGTATCAGAGCATGATGGTCGAACTGACGGGTATGGACATCAGCAATGCGTCGATGTATGACGGTACGACGGCTACGGCTGAGGCAATGATGATGGCTGTGGCTGCCGGTAAGAAGGTGAACAAGGTGCTGGTGTCTGCCACCTTGAATGACGCTACCAGAAAGGTGCTCGACACCTACGCCCTGCACCAGGGAATAGAGTTGGTGACCATTGCGGAAGAAGACGGCGTGACGTCGAAGGAGAACCTCGACGCGCTGCTGGCAGAGGGCGGCGTGGCCGGTGTACTGGTGCAGCAGCCCAACCGCTATGGTATCGTTGAGGACTACAGCGGCTTTGCCGATGCCTGTCATGCTGCCAAGGCCCTGCTGATGATGAACAGCGTTGCCGCCGACCTCGCCGTGCTGAAGACACCGGGCGAGTGGGGGGCAGACATTGCCGTCGGCGACGGCCAGAGTTTAGGCATCCCGATGCAGTTCGGCGGCCCGTATGTAGGCTATATGTGCTGCACGGAAAAGCTTATCCGCAAGATGCCGGGACGCATCGTCGGCAAAACGGTCGATAACCGCGGACAGCGTGCTTTCGTGTTGACGCTCCAGGCCCGCGAACAGCATATCCGCCGACAGAAGGCCACATCGAATATATGTAGCAATCAGAGTCTGATGGCGCTCTTCGTCACTATCTATATGTCGCTGATGGGCAAGCAAGGATTGAAGGAGGCTGCCAGTCTGAGCTATGCGGGCGCACATTACCTGTGCGACAAGCTCCTGGCCACGGGCCGTTTCTCTCTTGTTTACGACAAGCCGTTCTTCAATGAATTCCTTGTCCGTTATGACGGAGATATGGATGAGCTGTTCTCGTTCTATCTGATGAACGGTATCCTGCCGGGTGTCAGGATAGGCGACGACTGTCTGCTGATAGCAGTCACGGAGAAACGCACGAAGGAAGAGGTTGACCGTTTCGTCGGGGGACTTCCATTTGTAAATGGTGTACAATAACTATCAAAACGTGAGCTTATGAATAATCGTTTATACGGCCATCTGATATTTGAACTGTCAGTGCCGGGACGTAAAGGCTACAGTCTTCCAAAGAACCATTTCGGCACCTACGAGATACCTCAGGAACTGTGTCGCCAGGAGGATGCGGCACTGCCCGAATGCGACGAGCTGACGGTGGTGCGCCACTATACGAACCTGTCAAACAACAACTTCGGCGTGGATACCGGCTTCTATCCCCTCGGTTCCTGTACGATGAAGTACAACCCGAAGATTAACGAGGAGATGGCTGCTCTGCCGCAGTTCCAGAATCTGCATCCGCAACAGCCGGCCAGCACCGTGAAAGGGGCTTTGGCACTGGTGTCGCTCCTTGAACAGTCGCTCTGTGAACTCACGGGGCTGGCGCATTTCACCTTTAAGCCCTACGCTGGTGCGCACGGCGAACTGACGGGACTGATGACCATCGATAATTATCATCGTTCGCGTGGCGACATGCAGCGCAAGAAGGTCATCGTGCCCGACAGTGCCCACGGCACCAATCCCGCCTCTGCCGCCGTCTGTGGCCTGGAAATCGTTGAGGTGAAGTCCCAGTCTGACGGCACCGTCGACCTCGACGACCTGCAGTGTATCTGTTCGCAGTGTGGCGACGCCGTCGCTGCCATGATGATGACTAATCCCAACACCCTCGGCCTCTTCGAGACCCACATCCCTGAGATTGCTAAGCTCATCCACGACTGCGGTGGCCTGATGTATTACGACGGCGCTAACCTGAACCCGATGTTAGGTGCCTGCCGCCCGGGCGATATGGGCTTCGACGTGATGCATATCAACCTTCATAAGACGTTCTCAACGCCTCACGGTGGCGGAGGTCCTGGTGCTGGGCCTGTCGGTGTTCGTGAGGGCTTGCAGCAGTTCTTCCCCGTGGTTTCGCCCTATCACGGCAATTTCGGCGTGATGATGCGGGCATACGCCTACATCCTCTCTTTAGGACGTGAGCATGTCAAGGAGGTAGGTCCGCTGGCCACGCTCAACGCGAACTATATCAAGGAGCGCCTGAAGGACGTCTACGAACTGCCTATCGACACCACCTGCTGTCACGAGTTCGTCTTCGACGGTCTGAAGGACAAGTCGACGGGCGTGACGACGATGGATGTGGCAAAGCGCCTGCTCGACTACGGCTACCACGCCCCGACCATCTATTTCCCGCTGCTCTTCCACGAGAGCCTCATGATAGAGCCTACGGAGAACGAGTCGCGTGAGACCCTCGACGGTTTTATTGCCGTGATGCGCCAGATAGCCGAGGAGGCAAAGACCAATCCCGAACTGGTGAAGTCGGCACCACACAACACGCCCATCGGTCGTGTCGACGATGTGCTGGCTGCCAAGCATCCGATAACCACTTATAAGCAGATGGTCAATGACAACAACTGATATCATCGTCATCGGTGCGGGGCCAGGTGGCTACCGCGCCGCTGAATATGCTGCCAAACAGGGTCTGAAGGTCACCATCTTCGAAGGTGAGAACGTCGGCGGCACGTGCCTGAATGTCGGCTGTATCCCTACGAAGACCTACGTCCATAGTGCAACCTTTGAGGAAGCCCGGCAACGGATGACAACAGTCATTCCGCAGCTCCGTGCCGGTGTTGAGGCCATCCTCTCGCATTCTAATATCACCCTCGTCCGCAGCCATGCCCATTTTGTCGATGCCAACACCGTCTGTTCGCAGTCTGGCGATGCTGTCACCGCCAAAAGCATCATCATTGCCACCGGCAGCAGCACCAAGTTCCTGCCGCTTCCTGACATCGATGACCCGCGCCTCGTCGACAGCACCGGTCTGCTCCAGTTGGACACCCTGCCCAAGCGCCTCGCCATCATCGGTGCCGGCGTCATCGGCATGGAGTTCGCCTCGGTCTTCCATCGCTTCGGCTCTGAGGTCACGGTCGTCGAGTACCTGAAGGAGTGCCTGCCCGCCCTCGACAGCGACATTGCCAAGCGCCTGCGCAAGGGTATGGAGAAGAGCGGCGTCAACTTCAAGATGAAGACCGCCGTACAGAACCTCGCCGACATCGACGCCGACGTCATCCTGATGGCTACGGGCCGCAAGCCCCGCACCGAGGGCCTGAACCTCTCTGCCGCCGTCCCCGCCGCTTCTCCGTCAGGCGCCATCCCCGTCGTCCCCGATACCTTTGCAGTCAGTGCTCCCGACGGTTCTCCCGTCGGGTCCATCTACGCCATCGGCGACGTCAACGGCCGCCAGATGCTGGCCCACGCCGCCGAGATGCAGGCCGTCCGCGCCGTCAACCATATCCTCGGTCTTACCGACAACATCCGCTTCGACGTGATGCCCGCCGCCATCTTCACCACACCCGAGGCCGCCTGCGTCGGCCCCACGGAAGACCAGCTGAAGACCGCCACAGCGTCCAACGGTTCCCCCGTTGGATACACCTGCCGCAAGGCTTTCTGGCGTGCCAACGGCAAGGCGCTGGCAATGAACGAGACGGAAGGTATGCTGAAACTCTTTGTCAGCGAGCCCGACGGCCGCCTTTTAGGCTGTCACGCTTATGGCGCCCATGCCGCCGACATCGTTCAGGAGGTGTCAGTACTGATATGTCGCGAAACCACCATAGGGCAGCTTCGCGACATGATACATATTCATCCCACGCTGGGCGAGGTGCTTAGCGCAGCTTGTTCTCAGTGAGCTTTACATTGACGAGCGACAGCCGTGCTGTCGGCTCGTCAATCTGTTTTCCTACCTTATTATATATAATGGCGCAGTCACGGATGTCGATGTCGTGGATGCAGTTCAGCCCTTCGATGCCCGCAGCCTTGATGGCTGTCTTGGCACCGCGGCAGACGACGCGGCTGATGTGGATGTCCTGGAATTCGGGAGCCAGACGGCGCTCTTCGTCGGTGAAGGTCAGCGCCTTTGCGTTGCTGCCGGCATGGCGGTTCACGTAGTCGCATTGGAAGATGATAGCCTCGCTGCTGATGTCGGCCATCATGATGTCACTCACATAGAGCCGTTCGGTCTTGCCGCCGCGTCCCAGTCCGCTCTTGAAGCGCAGACCGACGTCGGTGCCGAGGAAGCGGTTGTGGCGCACCACCATGTCGCGGATGCCGCCGATGGTCTCACTGCCGAGTACGAAACCGCCGTGGGCGTGGTAGACGGTGTTGTCCTGGATGAGCACGTCCTGACAGCCCCAGACATCCCAGCCGCTCTTCTGTGAACCGCTCTTCATGCACAGTCCGTCGTCGCCCACGTCGACCGTCGCGTTGACGATGAGGGTCTGGTGACAGTCGGAGAGGTCGATGCCGTCGCCGTTCTGTACGTTCCACGGACAGCGCACGGTGATGCCGTCGATGATGATGTTGCGTGAGTAGCAGGGGTGGACGTGGAAACGGGGTGAGTTCTGAAACGTCACGCCTTCCAGGAGGATGTTTTCGCACTGTTCGAAGCGCAGCAGGTCGTTACGCATACCCTCCTGACCCTGGGGCGTGTCGGCAATGTCGGGATAGCCGCTCTTCAGTTTCCACGGATACCACAGGTCGTCCTTCCCTGTCACCTGTCCGCCCATCTCGGTGTACTGTTTCCATTCCACGTCGCTCATCTTCGACCGCTTGACGGGACGCCACAGCTGTCCGCCGCCGTCGAAGATGCCGCTGCCGGTGATGGCGATGTTCTGGGCTTTCGTCGCACTGATACAGGGGTTCACCCGCTTGGGCTGTGTGCCGGCTTCGAAGTACAGGCGCTTGTCGGGTGCGAAACAGACGACGGCGTTCTTGTCGAGATGCAGCTCAACGCCCGACTTCAGTTCGATAGGTCCTGTCAGCCACACACCCTCGGGCACCGTCAGCCGTCCGCCGCCCCGCTTCGTCAGTTCAGCGATACCTTTTTGGAAGGCCTCGGTACACAGTGTCGTGCCGTCGCCCACGCCGCCGCAGTCCGTCAGCGAGATCTCATTCTTCGCAATCACGACGGGAACGACCTGCTTCACCGGTGTCGGCAGG
Source organism: uncultured Prevotellaceae bacterium (assembly GCA_900321965.1). Classification (GTDB taxonomy): domain Bacteria; phylum Bacteroidota; class Bacteroidia; order Bacteroidales; family Bacteroidaceae; genus Prevotella. The sequence continues at coordinate 5,629 of ONYA01000004.1, read as the reverse complement.
TTCTCGTAGTACTTGGCGTAGTCGCTAGCCTGCATCGTCACGGCCAGCAGGCAGGCCATAGTCAGTAGATAGTTTTTTCTCATAGTTTGTTAGGAATTAGTTTGCAAATACGAAATTGTGGAGTTTGCAGAGCGACTTCTCCTTCGTGTCGGATTTGAAAACGAAGAAGATGGCGTGCTTGCCCTGCAACTTGTCTGTGCCCTTCAGGTCGGCACTGAGTTCTGTCGGTGTCTGCGGCATGTCGGCACGCAGGCTGATACTGCCTAGCAGCTGTCCGCCCTGCGACACCCAGGGGCGGTCGGCCATGATGTCGATGGTGCCGTCGATGCCCTCCGGCGTGAGGTTCAGCAGCAGTATGAGGTCCTCGTCCTCCACCCCGTCGAAGTTGAAGTACTTGTAGCCTACGACGCTGCCGTCGGTATTGTTCACCACGTCGTTGGTGTTGTTGCGCAGGTCGTAGGGCGCATCGAACTTGCTGTCGGTGCCGTAGCCCGAGGCCACGTAGGAACCGTAGAACGTGTTGTTTGGCCACTCGTGGGTGGCAGGCTTCGGACCGGTGTACCAGCAGGCGATGCCGGCAGAGTGGCGCTCGAAGGGGTCGAGGCCGTTGGTGGCAAAGCCTTCCGACGTGTATTCGCCCTCGCTGATTTCTACCTTGCCGCCCTTGCCCGTCTCGACCTTCACAGTGATAGGGGCTACCATAGCCTGGCGGGCATACTCGTTGGTACCCGTCTGGCGGTGATAGAACACGTACCACTGGCCGTTCTCGCCTTGCGAGCGACCAAAGGTCGAGCGGATCTCGCAGATACTGCCGTGGGTATTACCGTCGGGTGTGGCCGAAGCTATCGTGTTGCCCTGCTCGTCCTTCTCGCGGGCGCGCCCGTCGATGATGGTGCCGCCGTACGTCCAGGGACCGAGTGGCGCGTCGCTGTAGCAGTAGGCGAGGGTGTAGTTGGATGTAGGCAGGCCGAACTCGCCCTCCTCGGTGAAGCGGCTGTAGATGAAGACGTATTTGTCCTTTATCTTGCGGATGCTGGAGGCCTCGAAGAATTTGAAGCGTCCCGGCTGGTTGCGGCCTGAAATCATGTCCTCCACCACCTTCGTACCGGGCTTCACCGTGGCCATCGTCGTGGGGTCTAACTCAGCGGCCATAGAGCGTTCAAAGCCCCAGTAGCCGTAGACGCGTCCGTCGTCATCGACGAACACGGCGGGGTCGAACTGCAAGATGCCGTCGGCCTTGTTGGCATCGTCCTTACTCCAGTTGCACACCTCGAAGGGACCGTCGGGGCGGTCGCTCTTGGCTATCAGTCCGTTGCGGCTGCCTGCCTGGTCGTTGGGGAAGAGGTAATAGGTCTTCTTGCCCGTCGAGTCGGTCACTACCGTCACGTCCGGCGCATAGAGCACGTCGGCGGTGCCTGCCGAGTCGAAGGGCTCGCCGTCGCGGTTCTTGTCGACGACGAGAATTGTGCCGTCGTAGCGCCAGCGGTTCAGACTGTCGACCGAGGCCGACCACACCACCTGGTTGCGGCCGCAGTATTCGGTCACGAGGTCATCGTGCGAACCGTAGATGTATACGCGCAGCTTCCCCGGCTGGTCGGGGTCTTCAAAGACGTATGGTTCACCGTCGGGGATATGTTCCCAGAGCGGCATGAAAGGGTTGCCGACGGTCGTCAGTTCTTGTGTCGTCATTTCCGTGGTTTTATTTGTACATGAAAGTGCCAGTGCCATACAGCAGGCGCCGACAAAAATTGTTGAAGGCTTCTTCATAATCCGTTGATTGGTTCTTGGTGGCAAAGTTACAAAAAGTTGAGAGCAGAACAAAAGATTTTAATCTTTTTTATGTTGAGACAGAATAAGTTCACGCTCAAAGAGTATAAAGTTACAAATTATTGATGTAGTGGAAGAGGGTACTGGTACTTGAGTCATATATAAAAAACTGGCGCAGGGGGAAAAGTCCGTGGATGGCTCAATGGCATTGATATCTCATGGGTGAGCCGTAAGATTTTCTCGCGTACGCGCGCGTAGGTTAGTGAAAACGGAAAACAGCCCACCCATGTCGCCCATACCACCCCTAAGCTTCTTGTTCCCCAAACCAGCAAAGCCTCTCCCCTCCCCTTGAGGGAGGTGAGAGCGGCAGCCCGCTCCTCATGGGATTTCTCCCCCAGCCGCAGTTAGGAGCGACATGGGCGACATGGGTGAGGTGTTTTCCGGTTAAGCTATCCATAGGGAGAATTGAGAGGGGAGAAGTGAGAAGTGAGAGGTAAAACGTCACGGCCTTACGTGAAAACGTCACGGCCTTACGTGAAAATTTCACGGCCTTACACCTCTCACCTCTCACTTCTCCCCTCTCACTTCTCACCTCTCACCTCTCACTTCTCCCCTCTCCCTATGGATAGCTGAAGGTGGAAAGGACAGAATAACAATCTTTAACGCCTACTCGTGTAATATTTCCACAGGCGGGCTGTCTATATAAATAGAATGAGCAAGAACCACGACACGGAAGCACTCGGCGCAAAGCAACACTTGCGTAATGAAATGGAGCAAGAACGGCAGCGCATCAGACGGATACTCGACGGCAAGAGCGACGAGTACGGCTATTTCGTCAGGACCTACTCGGCGCAGGTGCTCGACTTCGTCAGCCGCATGGTCAGTGATGCGGGCGATGCCGAAGAGCTGGCGCAGGACGCCTTTGTCCGTGCATTCCGTTCCTTGGGGCAGTTCGACGGGCGCTCGTCGTGGCTCACGTGGGTGCTGCGCATCGCCTACAACACGGCGCTGAACCACCTGAAGCGGCAGCGGCTGCAATGGCTGAGCATCGACGACCTGCCCCTGGCCGATGCCCCCGACGACGACCTCAGTACCGACCGCGAGGAGCGCATACAACAGTTGGATGCCGCCATCGACCGGCTACCGGCTGACGAGCAACTACTGCTCCACCTCTACTATTACGACGACCGCCAGCTGCGCGACATCGCCTATATCATAGACGCGGAGCCTGGCCTGCTGGCCACAAGGCTCCACCGCATACGCAAGAAACTGTTACTAATGATGAAGGAGAACGAACAATGAACGAACAGAACGACAAGGATTTACGTGAAGCCCTGCGCCGACGGGAAGCCCGACGGCAGAAGCCTCAGCCGTCGGCTGACTTCTGCGACAGCGTGATGCAGCGCATCGGTCAGCACGACCAGAAGCCCAAGCGCCGCCGCCTGTGGCTCTACCCAGCCATCGGTGCCGCTGTCGCCATTGCTCTGCTATTATATATAGGTGTCAAACCCATCGACCAACAGCACGACACGCCAAGTCTCGTGGTGCAGGCAGACACCGTGAAGACTGTACCGCAGACAAGTACGGAAACGGCCGACTCAGTGAAAGTGGTGAAGGAGATCCTGCAGATGTCTCGCCCGCCCAAGCACTATATGGCAAAACGAGAAAAGCAGGCGGAAACCATCGCAGAGCCTGAAGTCATCGACGCGGCAGAGCTTGCAGAACAGGCCATCGCCGAGGAAGAGCAGCGGATAGCCATGCAGATGATGCAGCAGATGAGCGCCAGCCTGCAAGACGACTACGTGAAGATGACAAGGGAAATCAGAGAACGAGGCAACAGCATGACCCGACAAGCGGAAATGGCCATTAATGACGACTCATATTAACCATCAGCAACCAAAAGACAGCAAGTTATGAAAAGAACAGTATTAGCACTTTGTGCCATCATCATCGCCCTCAGCGCCGGGCGCGCTCAGGGCACGATACAGCAGCGCCTGCAAGGCCATCCGAAGATTGACAGTCTCGTGAGCGAAGTGACGGCGTTGGGAAGAAGCGTTCGCGTTTCCTACTATTACGACGGCAGGCTCCATAAGACCATCATGATAGGCTGCGGCTTGATGAAAGACTACCAGCCTACGCCTCCGACAGGTGACCCTAAACAGGACTCACAGGCTCAGAAGCTGGACAGCGTGCGACAGATGGAGACTCTGCGGCTGAAACGGGCGTACGATGCCATGCGCCGCACCTGCCAGCAACTCACCGACGAGGCCAAGGAGAGCTACAGCTGGGAGTACCACCGTGGCGGGGTGGACAGCGTCCGCTATACCATCGCCTTGGGAGAATACGCCAGCGGCGACACCATGCAGACCTATCGGCGAAACAGGGATATGTTTTATTATAACGCCCCCGAAATCATCACCTTCGGCTACGACCCTGTACCGGGAAGCGACGTGAGTCCTTGGCGACAAAAGGGCTACGCCACTTTCAGATATGAGTACACGCCCGACAGCGTGAGCAAGATGATTGCACCATTCGACAAGGATGCATACACACGGCTGCTTCAGCCCATCCTAAAACAAAAAGGCATCACCACCCGCCAGTTCTATGTCTATCACGACAGCACCTTTACCATTGAGAAGAAGGATTGGAACAACGAGGAGTTTGTCATTCGCTCGAACACGATTTCGCCCCGCCAGCTGAAGAGCGAGACGTGGGGAACCGTCTACACGCTGGGCTCCAGCGCACAGGCCGACACGGTGCTGAGCCAGATCAAGCAGGCCACATGGGCTTTCCTGAACGAACATCCCGGCATGGACTTCTCCTTCAATCCCAGTTCTGAATACCATTCAAGGGCATTGGAAGACATGTTCCATACCTTCGACTCCAAGAGAGTACCTTCTTCTTTCTACATCTATGTTCACCGTAGCCCAATACCCGGCAGCACGACAGCCTCCGAACACCATATTGTCATTCTCGAAAGCAAGGGCGACATAATGGTGCCCATGGAATGGCAAATTCTGAAGAGCTGGAAGAACGGAAAAATAGAATACGACAAGAAAGCCGCCAAAAACCTGACGCCCAAGCAGGCCCGGGACAACACCTCCGCCTCACGCTCCACCATAACACGGGGCTACGAGCCGATAGACTGAAGGATATGAATAGGAAGTTATTTATCAAATATAATTAAAGTAAGTTTTTTTCTAAACCCATAGGAATCAGCACAGGTCGCAGTGATGTGCCCTGTGCCTTTTATCAGATGAAGAATTAGAGTTTCGGGAGTTCTGACGTTTCTCTTGCTTGGATGTTTCTCTCTTACCAGCAGAGTGGCGTTCACTTACTAGAAGAGAATCGTTCTCCTGATTGAATCGTGACGTTTGCCGTTCGATTGCTTGGATCGTGACGCTCGATTGCTTGAAATTCGGCCTTAGACTGCTTGAAGAGAAACTGAAGGTGGAATAGAAAAAAACGGCTCTTCTTTTCGACTTTTGCCCATTTTAGTTGTATACTATAATAGAACCATTTGATTAAGCGAGAGCATAGCCAAGCTCGCTTGCTATGCCGAGCGTGAAAATGGTGGGATGAAAATCCAAGGCCCTACAAAAGATGATACAGATAGAGGACGAAATACTCACACGATGCCAGGGCGGCGACAAGGCCGCTTTCCGATGGGTGGTACAGACCTATCAGCGCATGTTGTTCTCGCTTGCGCTGAAGATGCTGGCCGACGAAGAAGAGGCGAAAGACGTGGTGCAGGATACGTTTTTCCGAGCTTGGCTGGCTATCAGAAGCTACAATCCCCAGCAGCCCTTTACCTCATGGCTCTACACAATAGCCTCACGTCTGTGCCTCAATCGCATGAAGG
>ONYA01000019.1 GCA_900321965.1 uncultured Prevotellaceae bacterium | reverse complement strand
CTCAATAAATATAGTCAGGCTTTCCTGGGACGGAAGTTCGGCACGGGCATCATGATACCGTCAGCTACTGATTTCTCCCTGAAGAATGAGAAAAGTACCTATAGCGGTGTCATCTCAACCGAGGTTGGCAGTCTGCAGAATTTGTCGTATACGCCTTCAGGAGCAAAGGATGCTGTAGAATTTATACAGCCTTATCTGGTGCAGTACAACGAAAGTTTCTACGATTTCTTGGTTCGTGTGGCAAACCGCTGCGGCGAGTTCCTCTTCTTTGAGGACGGTAAACTGCAGCTTGGTTTGGACAGTACAAAACTGGAGGCTGATGCCAAAACGATTTCCACTTACTCGAAAATCTATTACCAGCAGATTTCCGCTGCGCCGCTGTCAATTGACGACTACGGTTTCGACAGTATGAAAGACAATACGAACAAGCCGGAGGGTTCTACTGGTGAGGAAAACGTCGAGGAAATAGAGAAGGGTGATGATGGCCTTCCGAAGGATCTCTTCTCCAAGAAATACAGCTATAACTCTGAGGTGGGACATGACGACCAGTATATGCTGCTCTACAAGGACCATTTTGCAGATTTTGGCTTCTTTGACTGTCTGGGGTCCTGGGATCAGGATCTGATGACACTGCTCAGTACCATCCTGAATTCGACATCGCTGTTGGAATGTATCGGAAAACTGGGGGTGTGGATAGTTGAAAATGGTATTCAGGGAAAACTGGGGCAGGATAAGAAACAGAGCACTGGTAACGAAGTCGTAAAGGACTTTGGCGGCCCCGATGCTACTGTGGCTGCGCCCTTTGCCTCAATCGATACAGAGAGCTGGCTGACCGTGTCGTCCTACTCGTCGATTAAGAAGGTGATGGAGGAACAGGGCCGGAAGATGGTTTGTGTGGATGCTGGCTCCGACTTCGTGAATGTCAAGCTTGGCGATAAGGTGAAACTGCCTATTGACGATACAACAGAGTATCTGGTGGTGCAGATTGATATGCAGGCCGACCAGGACTGGCAGAGCGACTATGAAGACAACTATAGCGGAAGCAGCGTCAGCCAGCAAGGTGGACGACTGCTGAAATTCTACCTCATCCCCAAGGCGTCGGCAAAATTCTATCCGCCATTATGCTCAAAACCTGCCTATCGACAGTCTGGGACACAGACGGCCTATGTCATGGACAATAGTGATCCCAAGGGGCAGGGACGTGTCAGAATCAGATACCCTTGGCAGCTTGATGTCTCCGCTCAGAAGAAGGTCTTGACAGATCAAGTAACGACTCTGGAAACTAATCTGGAAAATGAAAAAGACGAGAATTCTGAAAATGCCAAAAAGCTGAAGGCACAGATCTTTGATAAGAAACTGGAGGCGGTTCTGTTAGATGCCAGTTCACCGTGGATACGCATGACCACGCCGATGGCAACCACGGGTGGTGGTATGTACTTCAAGCCAGAGATAGGTGATGAGGTGCTTGTAGACTTTGAGAATGGCAATGTGGAGAGACCTTACGTCGTTGGCACCCTCTACTCGAAGAATGTGGTTTATCCTGGTGCCGACCGAATTATCAAGTCGCCCAACGGTCATACGATAAAGATTGAAGATCCTACGGACGGAATGAAGTTCCTGGCTGGTATGTATCCCGGCTTAAAGTTCCTGCAGAGCTACCAGCTCTGGCCGTCGGATGCCAAGATTAGTGGTATGAACGAGGTGCTGGGTGGCATTACGATGACCGATACCTATGGTCTTTATAAGATAAAAATGTCATCGCACGACCGCAAGGTATCTATCTCGTCACCTTTCGGCGACGTGAAGATTGACGCTTTCACTGGCATTACGCTCTCAGCACCTAATGGTGATATTAAGATCAAGGGAAAGAACGTGAGCATATCGGCTTCAAACAATGTCACCATCACTTCTGGTACAAACATCAAGCCCATCAACGGAGAAGGCAACTGGTTTAAGGCCGGATGGACGATGAAGAATGCAACGAAGAGCCTGGCTTCCTCTGTACTGGATGCCTCAATAGGCAATTTCTTTGACTTTAGCTTGCTACGTTCACTGATGGAAGTGTTCCTCCGTCCTATCGATGGTACGTTGGAGGTGAAATCGTACCGCTTCCTTAATCTGATAGCTGGTGGCGGCTATGCCGAGGTGGATGACGGCCTGTATAAGAAGGCTGGTACGAATCTCAGACACAAGGATGGTAACGATGGCTATGCTGTACTTGGTAACATGGTGGTTATGGCCAATGCGAGAATAGAGGACTTCGTTGACAAGTTTACTGTGGCATATATGGCTATGCATAATGCATGGGCAGCTATTAATGAGTTGAATTTGTATCAAGAAGGGAATGTCCAGCTGACAACACCGAATTCTGAGGATAATCTCTTCCAGGCTATCTATAACACCCAGGAAGAATCCGATGAGTTACAGATTAATAATCTGGCGTTCTCTAATGAAGTTCTGGATGTGGCAAAGCCTAATATTACAAATGCGATTATTACTGCTTGCAATGCAGCAGTGAAACTGAAGGCCGTTGCCAACGGGTATCCGAAGATTTATGAGACAAAGGTTTCCAAAGTCAAGAAACTACTCCACATAGACAAGATGCATCAGCTGTTTGCAGAAAAGGGTCAAAGTGTGATGACCGTAGATTGTCCCATGAAGAAGACGGTTGACAAGACGAAACAGTATACAAATAACACAAAGGCCTTTATTGAAATGGATGTAAATGCAGAAGGAGCTAAGCGAGTCTTCCAGAGACGAGGCAATTTCATTAAACGTAAGTTGGTGTCAGATGTCTTAGAGGCCACAATGGGTAGTTTGTCAACTTACTGGCATTTCAAGCTTAGCAAGCGTGGCGATGGTGTTAGTGCGAATAATGCCGTTGATAATGGTGGCGAAGATTGGACAGCATATATTAATAATATTGATATTCCTGTTGATGACACCGCAGGCAGTTCCATCTTGGCTGGTTTGACCACCGCATTATTGTCGTCGACCAAGGACAATTTGTCGCTCGAGCATGATGTATGGGCGCCTGGAACAAAAGGCGAGATTTTGTTTGCGAACAATACTTTGGAGACAATGAAAATTGTCAACCAGGGTTTTGTTTCGGAGAAGAATATGTATGTGACGCAGGCCGACAAGAAGAAAGTGGTCGGACGAATCAGGGAGTTGTTAATGAGTTTCGGATAAGAGGAGTGTATGGACTATTTATTTGAAGATTGGCAGAAAGCGCTTGCTGACTTCCAGAGCAGTGTAGAAAAGAATCTGGAGGAGATGCGCAAGTGTAAGAACGAGGTACTGCAGATGCGTGCTGGTATCCATAATGACCGGAATACGGGCTTATACCTGCGTGATGACTTTAAGGTCGTCATCTCTGCACCGGAAATCATTATCGGTAATGTCGATAAGAGTGGCGGCTTGCGTCCGGGTGAGGTCTCACGGGTAGTGCTCCGTGGCGGGACGGTAAACTTAGACGGCGTCGGTGAGGCTGGACAGGTGCAGACACGTGCCGCCAGCATCCGCCAGATTGCAGTCGATCCCGGTGTTGACGGTCAGGAGGCTGTAGTCGGCGCCTTGTCGGAAGTGGTAAGCCAGGCCCGTTCCATTGTCGTAGAAGCCGACAAGGCGGCTGGCGCATTCTCGCGGACGCCCTCTGGTGCTGGTGACGGCGGTGTGCGTATCCATGCTGACGGCGGTCTGGTCTTGGACGCCAGCGTATCGGCTGAAGTCCGCAAGTCCAGCATCGAAAAGAGTATAAGCGGACTGGAAGAACTTAAGAACGATCAGAAGAAAGAGGCTGATGATTGTAAGAAGGCCTTTGACGAGATTGTCAAGAAGTTACAGAAGCTGATAGATCATAGTGATAGCCTGATGGAAGAGGATGAGGGCGTGCGTACCAATGTCTATGAACTCGACGATATGGAGATGCAGTTAGGCAGCTATGCGCCGGCCTTGTATCAGGCCTTTGAGAACTGCTCGAACGCCTTGTCGGCTCTGGCCGAGACCAACCGTCAGCTGAAATGTCTGAAGGAAGAGAAAGGTAAGATCAAGACGGGCGATGCCTTCAAGAAGAGTACGACAGGTGCCTTCGTGGCTGTCAAGGGTGAGATGATTGCTCTTACTTCGGAGGACGGCGACGGTAACCTGCGTGACAATGATGGTTCCGGCGTCCGTGTCATCGCCAATGAGGTGGCGGTGGAGTCGCGTGAGTGGGATCGTAAGTTGAAAGAGAAAGGCAGTATTAGTCTGCAGGCAAAGACCATCAATGTGAGCACGGCGAACCCTGCCGACCTGAAATATGACGACAAGGGTAAGCTTACGACAGGTAAGTTCCCGGTAGAGGGCGATGTGTTCATCAAGTCAAAGAATATCAGTCTTGAAGCCGTGGACAACGAACTGGCTGACTCGAAGGATAAGGAGACGGCTCTGACCAAGGAGGGCTCTATCAAGATGCGTGCCGAGAAGATGGACCTCTCGGCAACCGATACCGAAGGCAAGGCCACGGGTAGTCTGACCATGAACGCCAAGGCCGTCAGCCTGCGCTCGATGGATGTCGAGAAGGAGAAACGTACTGACGACAAGCTGGCTGCCGGCTCCACAATGGTTCTCGTATCGGAGAAGATGTACGTCGGCGCCAAGTCGAAGGATGTGAAGTCGAAGAAACTGCAGGCCGTCAGCGAGGAGGTAGGTCTCTTTGCCGACAAGACGCTGGAGACGCAGCAGGGCGACGGCAAGGCCACGTTGCAGCTGGCCGATGGCAAGGCAGCCCTTGGCGGCAGCGAGACGCAGGTCTACGGCAAGACCACCATCAATGCCGCTACCGAGGTGAAGGCCGAGCTGAAGGCGCCGAAGGCCACCATCGACAACGTCGAGGCGAAGAGTTCGTTCAAGTCGCCTAACATCAGCGACGGTATCGCCGTGCCCGGTGCTCCCAGCAGTGCCAAGCTCAGTGCGAAGCTCAAGACTGAGGACGCACCCAAGGAATAGTAAACAAAAGAAAAGAATAAGAATATGGGAAAATTCGTATGTGCAGGCGCTATGCTACAGTGCAGTTTCGGGATGGCTCCCTCATCATTCATGGTGATCGACCCTATGCGCCCTATGGTTCAGAACAAGCCGATGGCCAATATCATGGACAATAAGCCGATGGTCAATATCATGCCGTTCGGTATGTGTCAGTCGATGGCTAATCCTACGGTGGCCTCTGCCACTGCGGCCGCTATGGGTGTGCTGACCCCGATGCCGTGTATCCCTGTGATTGCCGCCCCTTGGGCACCTGGCGGACAGGAGCGTATCTCAAATATGCCAGCACTGCTTGACAACTGCAAGTGCATCTGTAACTGGGGAGGAAACATCTCGGTGACCATGCCTGGCAATATCTGTCTGGCAGAAGGGAAGTAGCCTGATGCTTATGAAAGGGTGGTGCCTGACTGTCATATTCCTGTTCTCCTGTATGCTTGCCGTGGATGGCCAGCAGATGAACATTGACGGTTTTGCCCGCCTGAAACGTCCCTTGTGGAAGCGTTCCAAGGTGACGGTAGACAAAAAGCTGGCGATGCTGGATCTGTATACTTCAGAGAAAGGATTCCAGTTCACTGCTGACGGGAAGACAGCTGTTGAGGCTGAGGAGGGTGAAGGCGTCATCACGCTGAAGGTGCCCCACAAGACGCGGTTTGTCACCGTCAAACATCCTGACTACGGACAGTTGGTGTGGCGTGTGCCCAAAAAGTATCTGAAGAAGAAAAAACATTACCGGGCGACGCTTGACGCCTATGACCCGACGAAGGCATACAAGGTGCAGAAGCAGTGGGTGGTGATGAACATCCAGCCGGAGAACGCTATCGTGAGGATGGACTCGACGGTCAGACTGCTCAGACAGCCAACTACCACATACTACCTGCCTGTCGGCTCACACACCTATCAGGTAGAGGCACCGTTCTACGAGGCTGTCACCGACTCGTTCCTGCTGACGGACAGCGCAAAGATGGTGCTGACGGTGCGACTGCAGCCTGTCTATTCCTACTTGACCGTCAAGACGCCGTGGCCGAATATGGAAATCTGGGTCGATGGTGCTCTGATGGGTCGTCAGGAGGCAACGAGTATGAGACTGTCGGAAGGCAATCACCGCCTGACGTTGTTCTACGACGAGTACTGCTACCATGACGCGCACATCAGTCTGGGTAGGGCGGAGAAGAAAGTGCTGGAGCTGACGGTGAGAGATCTCAAACCGTCGCCGCTCACGAAGACGTCGCGTATGGCGGTCAAACCGCTACCTAAGGAACAGCCGGCTGAAAACCGTCAGAAGCAGCAGGCCGTGGCCGCCACGACAACAGCAGATGCCGGCATCGTGAAGGCACCTGTTACGCTGAAAGCGACTGACGAGGATATGGAAATCTGGGTAGACCGCGAACTAGTGGGCAACGGCACTTGGAGTGGGATGCTGTCACAGGGATTCCATATCATCAGCACCCGTCAGAATGGTCAGGAGTCGCCGCTGTCGTATCTGTGGATAGAGGATGAATTTCCGCAGGAGGTGAATCTGGCTGTGCCCCAGGCCGGTTATGGTCGTCTGAACATAGTGAGCAACGTCGTAGGGGCACAGGTCTTTATTGACGATGTATGCATCGGACAGACACCTCTGATTACCGAGGAACTGCCTGCAAAGCATGACTATAGGCTTCGTATCTTCCATAAGGGATATGGCATGGTGACGAAGACCGTGACGCCCAAGGCAAACGACTTGGTGAACGTAAGTGTGAAACTAAAGAAAAAGAAATAACAGACGATGAAAAAGAGTGTTGCAAACCTGATCGGAGAATGTGATAGCAGAATGAACGGTTATGCCGTTTTGTTGAACTACAAGTATATGAACTTGTGTGTCAAGGCTGAACCGGCATCTCTGCTCTGCGTTACGGTGGAGTATGACAACCAGAAGTATGATATTGAGCAGGTTGCCAATGTTGGGCCTGGCAAGGATGAATATCATTTCGAGGTTTTCCTGAAAGACCAGCAAATGCTGGTCCCCGTATCGAAGGCCATAAAGACGGCTCATCCGGAATTCAAACTGGATGTGAAGAGCGTTGAAGACGAGGGTGACAGTTCTGACGACAGTGCCGATGAGGATGAAGAGAAGTTCATCCTGCTGACCATGCCTGACGTGGACGACGACCGCCACGACTTGCTGATGAACGGTGTTAAGAGTCTGTTCGATGAGTGTAATGCGAAACTCGATATAAACTTCCAGGCCTATTCCACCAAGATTGCCACTCAACTGGCGGGGCGGCCTGCAGAAGAACTCGATGAAGCTAAGGAGGCCCTACAGAAAGTGAACGACACCTACGCTGAATTTATCAAGGGCTTCCGTGCAGAGAAGGAAAAGGAAATAGAAGAAGCCTATCAGAGATACCTGACAGAAAAGACTGCCGAGGAACAGAGCAGAAAGGAGGAAGAGGCTGCTCATGGCATGGACAAGGGCCTGAGTATGCAGTTGTTGACAGGCGAAGATGAATAGTCCGTTCAGGCAGGAAGAAGTCTCTAACGCTCGCATCATGGTGGTGGGGTGTGGTGCCTTGGGAAACGAGGTGCTTAAGAACTTAATACTGCTTGGCGTCAGACATTTGGTCGTGGTCGATTTTGACCGCGTGGAGAAAGATAACCTGAGCCGGTCGGTGTTGTTTACGAAGGACGATGCCGATGCCGGACGCTATAAAGTGGATGCCGTGGTACAACGCCTGCGGCAGATGGCACCGGAGACGGAGGTGATTCCTATCTGCGGTGACATTGCCTATGACGTGGGGCTGGGGCTGATACGTCAGATGAATGTGCTCATTGGCTGTGTAGACAACCGTTGGGCACGCTACTGCATCAATCGCCATGCGATGCGTGCCGGCATCCCATGGGTGGACGGCGCCATTGACACGCTGGAGGGTACGGCAAGGGTCTTCAGACCTGGCGAGAACTGCTACGCCTGCAACTTAGGCCCAGAGGGACTGAGGGATATGGCTCGCCGTATGTCGTGTGCGGGAATGATTCGCAGGAATATAGAGGCAGGAAAGGCTCCTACCACTTCCATAGCAGCTTCCGTCATAGGAGCCGTGGAGGTGCAGGAAGCCATGAAGTTGCTCCATCCGCAGGAACTGCAGGAGGGGGAGCAGACCTCGCTTTGCGGAAAGATGTTCTATTACGAAGGACAGCACCTGACCACGCGTCTCGTTGGCTTCAAGGCTTACGATGACGATTGTGCTGTACACGACCGCTGGGAACCAGTCAGGAAGCTGCCGCTGACCGTGGCGATGACGGTAGAAGAAACCTTGCGGGTGCTGCAGACCAGTCTGCAAGCCCGTCAGGTGAATGTCAGTCTGACTGACGACTGTTTTGTTGACTATGTCGTGCGCCGCGACAACGACCGTCGGTACGAGGTGATGCAGCCTGGCCGGCGCGTTGCAGCATGCATTGAGCAAGACGGGGAGTTGAGAGGCATCCCGTTTAGCGGGATGTATCAGCATGAGTGGCGTGACATTAATGCAGCCTTCCCTTATCGGTGGCTGACGCTGGCCAGTCTGGGTGTTCCCCGCCAGGCGGTGCTGAACGTGACCACAGAGCAGGGCACATATTATGTTGAGATAGAATGATACTTGAAAAAAGAATACCGGAAATAGGGGCTGAGATGTTGTTGAACTATCTCTACCCGGAGCTGGCTAACGAATGGATAGCCTGCAATAAGGGCAGTTTCTATCGGAACTACAGCGACGACATCATGTCGCTCTATCTAAAAGAGCGGCAGGTGGAACTCTCGCGTGACGGTTTCCTGAAATTGTTGCCCGAAGGCGTATTGGCCAACGACGACGAGTTTAAGAAAGTCGATGTCGCAGAGAAATATAAGATAATAAAGCGGCGCGAACATCTGCTGAATGAGGCGTTCTTGCCCTTCGATACGTTCTATTTCCGTTATTTCATGCAGGTGGAGCATCAGGTTTCTGACCTGTTGAACACCAAGCTTGAATTTATCCTGAAGCATTACTTCGGCTTCGATCTGGAGGCCGAGAAGAATCCCTACGTCAGACGTGTGGCCGTGTTGCTGCCTTTCGCTAAGCAGTGGCGGGGCGACTTTGCCATGATTCGCAAGCTTCTTGCCGGTCTGTTTGGTTGCGAGGTGGATATGCGTCAGGGACGCTATAGCTTTTCTGACACCACGCGGTGCCGTCTGCCACTGGTCAGGTATGATCTGCTGATCGACGGCCTGGAAGCTGAGAAATTCCGTGAACAATACAGCCTGCTCGAGCCGCTGAACGATTTTATTACAGAATGGTTTATGCCGATAGAGGTGGTTTGCCAGATCAAGATAAAGGAGTACAATCAGCCCCAGCAGGTCAACACGCGGCTGGTGCTCGACTATAACAGTGAACTTCAATAAAGAACAAGACTAATACATATATATTATGGATGTAAACGCGAGAATCAACTGGATGCCGGGGATGGAGATAACCACCCAGACCTTCCTGAACATGGACGAGAATCTCGACTTTCGTCAGCAGATGGCTCTGCGTGCAGCCCTGGGCGGCAACCGTATGGGGCTGTTGCCGGGTGCAGCATTCTGCAACGATGGCATGTTCGTCAAGAACAAGTTTGAGATGGGACATTTCAAGTGTCTGGCAGTGTTGCCATCGGGCAGAATCATCGATGTTGATGAAAGTGTCAACCTTCCCATACCGATGCTTTATGGCAGCATCTATTATCTGGCTGTCGGCATTGGTCAGGGACAGGTGGAATACGAGAAGGATGGCGTTCCCTTTGTACGTCCGCAGTATGAGTACGCAATTCTGGATCTTGACGAGTTGGAACAGCGTGACCTGTTGCCCGTCATCCGATTCAATGTCGAGGGTGGCGTGTTCTCCTTAGACACGAATTTCATTCCTCCCTGTCTGCTGCTGTCAGCTCATGAGCGGTTCAAGGCGTTTATAGACAAATATGTAGAACGCTTAGAGGCGCTGACCACCCATGCCAGTCTGGAAGATGGCGAGGGCAAGCGTGCACTGCTTAGGTATATGTTCTTGTTGAAGTCCTATTCCTTGGATAACAGCGTTCACGACTTTGTGCTGTTGGTAAAGGAGATTGTGCAGGCATTGGATTACTACATCGCCACACCCCATCTGGACCAACCGCAGCCTATACGCCAGCCCTCGCAGTGCGACATACAGATCTGGCTACAGTGGGTCGACGACTACATGGCCGGTGCATTGAGCATCCTCGATACCGTGGTGCTTGAAGATAATACCATCGACTACTTTGCCCTGTTGGAGCAGGCCAAAAAGGAACTCTATGAGCGCCTGAACCCTGAACTCTACGAGCGGTTGTTGAACAATATCAAGGACGAGTTACGTGAGGAACTGATGCAGAAGATACACAATAGTATGACCAGGTTTGTTGAAGATACTCTACGTCCCCAGCTGCATGACATCTTGACCGAGGAGCTTTACGATTCGCTTTACGAGCGTATCTATACCCAGCTCTTCGAGCACCTGTTCAATGCGCTGTTCATTCCTGAACCGTCGGAGAAAGAATACGTTCCTCTCATCTAACATGAAGATTTGGTTATGAAGAGTATTGTCATTCCATTCTTGATAAACAACAAAGGGCTAAAACGAACTGAAAACCCGAAGGCTGCCATCGACCAGACGCTGTCATTGCTGATGAGCACGCCCTGCTACAGTTGTGCTGCTGACCCCGAGTTCGGCTTCATCTTCAACAATATGCGTTTTGAGATTTTCAACGAGAACGAGGGCGTCGTCTATAACTCTTCTGATTCAACAAGTATCTTTGAAGGACAGGAGGGGCTCTACGACAAGAAGATTACCGGCTCGTCTAAGAACCTCAATACCTTTGCCTCCGAGCTGAAAACTGTTATCAACAAGTATGAGAGTCGGCTGAAGGATGTTGCCGTGTCGATGACCTATATCCGCGAAGAGCGTAAGATATACATCACGGTGAAAGGCGTTATCGCCGAGACTGAGGCCGACTACCAGTTCACCACCACCATAAACGTATGGAACTAAGATATGAAACAAACGTTATTTGAAACGCGTCAACGCGCTAATGAGATACAGAAAGAGACACTCGCTATCTGGCGACAGAGTGATCAGAGTGACTATCTTGAAGGCATAGAGAACGACCCCATCTTCTCACTGCTGATGATGGCGCAGGCCTATCGTGCCAATGAGGCCGAGGGTGAGGTGGAGCGCTTGAAGGAAGAAGTGCTTGACGAGTTTGCACGCCTGCTGGCTCCTTATGAGATTGGCCACGCTGTCCCAGCAACGGCTGTCGTCAAGACGGAGTTGGTGGCTGGCGTTTCGGAACAGACGGTCAATGCCGATACGCCGTTTATGTTGACACCCGAATATCCTTTCATCCCTCTGCTTGAGACGCGTGCTATAAACGTCAGGGTGCGGTCGGTGGTGCGAATGGATGGCCGTCGGTGGAAGGTGACGCTTGACTTTGCCAGTCCCGTGTCCGATCTGTCTTCGTTCAGCTTTGCCATCACCGGTTTGAACTTCAAGGACCTGGAGGTGACTGTCAATAAGCAGCAACTGCCGCTGATCAAACCGTGGAACTATTCCGAGCTGCCCTTCTCGTCGTGCTTCTCGCTGAATGCCATGACTTATAACCGGGCGCAGGTTTACAATGCGTCGATGTTGCCGATGGACCTGTTCGCACGTCAGAATGTCAGGCTGTTCTGTGTGGCTAAGCATGCCCCAGGCCGTCTTATCCCGGCGGAGACCGAGACGCTCGACTTGGTTTTCGAGTTCTCCGGCATTTCAGATAGTTTCCTTTTCGATAAGACGCGTATTGCACTGAACACCGTTATGCTTGTTAATGCCCAGGTGCATGAGGCTACGCTGACGGCCCGGATGCCCATAGCCCGTCTGGCAGGCTATACTGAAGACAATGGCGAGGTTTCGGCGTCCTCGCGCCAGTTCCTTCACCTGTTACAGCCCCTCGATATCCAGATTTTCGGACAGACGGAGTTGGAGGTACGCCGGGCTGCTGCCGACCGTTTCAGTCAGGGCAGCTTAGTGAAGTTGCTGAATACCATCCTCACGAAATACCATTCCGATTTCTATGCCTTCCAGAATATCAAGGATCTGTCTACCGACAAGTTGCTGTACAACCTGCAGGAACTGCTGACGAAACTGTTGGATGCCAGTCGTGAGGATGTGATGCGTAGTGTGTCGGGTGTCTATCTGTTGCTGCATCATAGAGGCCAGATGCATGACAAGGACTTCAGCCTGTCTGTGAAATACCTGACGACGGCTGGTGCTGCCGTGAACAACACCCTCAGCCAGTCTTCGACACTGGTACCGCCGTCGGGCTTCAGCCGTACGGCTACGCAGGTTATCGTGGCACCTGTTCCCGGCACTGATGAAGTTGGCGACAGTGGTGTTCAGTCGATGTTACGCTACTATATGCTTACCAGCGACCGCATTGTGACTCCGGCCGACATCAAGGTGTTCTGCTATAAGGAACTGATGATACGCTATGGTATCAGCAATAATATGGTG
Organism: uncultured Prevotellaceae bacterium; assembly: GCA_900321965.1. Taxonomy (GTDB): domain Bacteria; phylum Bacteroidota; class Bacteroidia; order Bacteroidales; family Bacteroidaceae; genus Prevotella. Next base: position 30,992 of record ONYA01000019.1, on the reverse strand, counting down.
AAGTCGATACGTGTCAATCACCGTCAGACGACGGACCGTCGTGACACTGGCTATGAGATCCTTGTCGATGTGGTGCTGACCGACAGTCCTTTTATCCGGCGAAACTTTGCCGACCAGCTGCCAATGGCAGAGATGATGTTTCAGAACATGCTTGAGGTGAGGAGTACGAATGTCTATCCGATAACTGTCAATATTAAGATAGAAGAATAGTAACAACAAAGCAAAATACAATGGAAGAATTCCTTTTGGATATCATTTACAAGAACAAGACCGTGAAGTTCAGGGTCGTCAACCCTGATGCTCCGCTGAGTACCTTGATGACCAACCTGCGCCATGCTGTAGGTAATGACGGCAAGCTCATCTTCGACTTCCCGTCGATTGACAATACTGGTGCGCCGTTAGACTATTTCTTCGGCAAGGAAGATCCCGAAGTGCATGAGGTGCGGGTGTTGCGTCCGCGAATCGGCAAGCAGGACCAGACGCTGGCCGACTATAATGTGCAGAACGGCGACAAGCTCTTCCTCGTCCCCGACCCGTTCCCGGGTTGAGGCCGTGGATGTTTTACTGACAGAAGCCTGTAAGATGAGTAGCGACAGTTTTGACCCGCAAAAGCTCAGTGGCCGCAACCGGCGGTTGTTGTACGAGTGGCGCCGACTTGAACAGCAGTTGGCGCGGCGACACGACATCAGTTGTCGTGTCATGCGTCGTAATGCCGACGGCTTGCCGACGGGCTACCTCGTTGACTACCATCTGCGCAGCATCTGCGGTGTGGAGAACGTTGACCGGCTGAATGAGCCGGGAGTCGCCAATGAGCCCATCTTCGCTACGGGCTTCCTGATGCAGATAGAACTGCCGGCTAACTATCCCTGTGTAGACGGCGCACCGGAGTTCTGCTTTCAGACAGCCGACCCTTCCGGCTCACCCATCGCCCATCCCTGGCATCCCAACATCCGCTATTTCGGCGATTTTGCCGGCCGGGTGTGCATCAATATGACCGATACGTACACCGACCTGGCGTGGGGTGTCGAGCGTGTGGCCTCCTATCTGACCTACGAGACGTATCACGCCTACCAGGAGCCGCCTTTCCCTGAAGACCTGAAAGTGGCAGCATGGGTGTTGCGGCAGGGCGAACCAAACGAATGGATATATTTCAATCAATAAAATAGAGAACATAACTATGAACAAGATAAAGAGACTCTGCTTTTTGCTGGTCGGTTGCAGCCTTCTGTCGGCTGCGACGGCTCAGACGGTAAAGTCTGTTACGGTAAGCGCTGAAGACTCCTTCACCGACAATATCGCGCTGTTGGAGGACTCACGTGACATGGACCTGATGGTGAAGTTCGTTTTCAATGAGGAAACCAATCAGCTCACCGTCAGCCTGATATCCTATCGTAGCCTGTTTGTCTTCCGCGATGACACGCGCTACAAGATGGCCGTCAAGTGCCGCAAGCTCCGTCCCGACCGGTTCCCGTATATCGTCGAGGCCGAGCCTGGGGTGAAGTTCAAGCTTACCAAGGATTTCCGTCGCTCCTTGCCTAAGCCGAAGAAGAAGTATATCTTCAAGCGCTGGGTGGAGTACGACGGTCTGCAGCCTGTGCCGATGGAGTACAAGATGGTGAACGACTTTATCGAGCAGACCTTTGATATCATGGGCAAGCGTGAGGATGTCAGCGTCACGCTGCGCGACCTGATGGTGATGGAGGCTTACAGCAAGAATCAGAACAAACCGCCCGTCTACTCGCTATTCTTCCGTAAAGACCTGAACACCAGGTATCAGATTCATATCCAGCGCAATCCGTGCTTCGGACAAGACGAGGATATTGCTGCTGCCACGAACGCTTGCGAAGGCATCGCCAAAGCTTACCAGACCTTTAAGTCGGTATATGCTTCGGGTCAGGTGCCAAATAACGAGAAGCTTGACGCTTTCAAGGAGCTGAAGGCGGCCCTGCTGAAACAGTATCAGAAGATTAGCGATGTGTCGCCCTGCCAGACGATACAGGATGCCCGCGACCGTTATAATACCTATGTCGATTCCATTGCTGCCGTGACTTGTTACATTCCCCGTTCCAGTGATGACGCTGGTGGCGTCCGCGTTGGCCGCCCGGGAAATGCCAATCTCGATGCTAAGCCCGTGCTGGCCAATGCCCGTCAGATTAACAGTGCCGTGTCGCGCTGGCTTGCCAGCAACGATCCTATAGAGCGTCGCGATCTGATAGACCGCTGTAAGGCGCTCATCGAGGGCACCAACGCGATGATTGGCGGCGGTAGCGGTGCAACTGAAGAGCTACAGCGTGCTATTGCGGTGTTCCGGGCTGCCGAACGTTACTTTAGGAAGACGTGTAAACAATGATGTCGCTTCCTGCTGACGTATGAGAGAGATAGTGTTGAAGTTCCTGTTTGCCGGCATCCTCCTTGCCATCTGCAAGGTGGGATTTGCGCAAGATGAAGAGTTGCTGCCCGACTCTTCCTCGCTCGCCGTGGAACTTCGCATACAGCTCTTCCTCGACGACTTGAATTACATTGAGGAAGACAGCAGGGTCTATCTTCAGTTCCAGAATATGTCGCAGATGCAGCCCTCGTTAGTCAGTGCCTACGAGTGGCGCATCAACCAGGTGGAAGCGAAATTCCAGGCCTTTAACAGTCGCTGGAATACCTATTTTGTTGCCCAGCAGTACGAGATAGCAGCCCGTGAGGACCTGATGGACCGTGTTGCTGAACTCGACGTGCTGAAACAGGCGGTTGCCGACTCTCTTGCAGCACGTAAGCAGGTCTGTGTTGCACTGCGTGACTTCTTCGAGTCAGAGTCATTCATCATGTGTCAGGACAGTGCCTACCGGCGTATGTACAGCCGCGCCTCGAAACTGTCGCTCATCGGAAAGACAGCTCCGCTGCTTGAGAAGCTGAAAGCCTCCGAGCAGTTGCGATTCGCTAAGATCGAGGCGAACTATGGCAAGGTGAAGGCAGCCGTCGAACTGGTCCCCGCGTTGTCGTCGCGTGCTGCTGCTATCGACGAACAGTACATCACGCTGAAAGCTATGTCCGAGAAAATCCAGGCGATGGCCTACAAGCCCTTCATCCAGCGTATCAAGGACTACCTGCTGGGCTTCGCTGCCGTTGCCATCCTCTTGCTGTTCTTTAACTTAGCGGTCACCAGGTTTGTTGCTGTCAAAAAGGCCTACAAGTCGATGCAACAGTATAAGAAACTCATGAAGACAAACGAAAACGAGAGCTATCCTACGATATAAATATGGAAAAAGTACAGAGATATATGAATATAGGAAGAAAATACCGGCTTCTGCTGGCGGCACTCTTTGCGATGACGCTCTGCAGCTGTGACGAACTGTTTCCCTCAGAGGACGACGGTAGTGGTTTCTTTGAAGAAGAGACGAAGGCTGATAATGATATCATTGTCATTACCGATACCGAATTCTCGCCCGACTACAAGACGATCTGTCTCACGGCTGAGATTGTTCGCGACCTCGGTCCTTTCTCGCTTGCCGACACCAACAGCGTCAGGATTCAGGCCAGGGAGTTCGTGGGTGGTGTCGAGCTTGCTAAAAAGTCGTCTTCCCAGCTGACGTCAGTCGTCAATGTCGAGGGCGATATCATTGTTAAGACCAAACTCAAGCTGCTGCTGTTGGTCGACCTCACGCTGCCTCAGGAGATTATCGACGTTGAGCGTGCGAATGTCATCATGGCAGCGTCCACTTTTATCCACGACAACCTCTATGTCAGCTTTTTCTATGGCGATCAGCTGACGGAGACGTTGCCCGTCACCGATTATATTCTCGACAACTATTTCGTTCATCACGACGACGATCATAAGCTTCTCTACCGCTCCATCGTTGCCAAGCAGAACGAGATGCAACGGCGGCAGGGTGTCTGGGCCGATGCTAAGGCCATGTTGCTGGTCGTCATGTCCGATGGTAAGGCTTTCTATGACAACAACCAGCCGATGGATCCTGAGCACTTCCAGCTTCAGGAGAAGATGATTCGTCCTGATGTGCCTCCCAGTGGCGATCTGGTCATCGACTACGTCAACGTAGCTCCCGAATCCAATAGGGACGACGACGAGGATTTCCTGTCTACCTTCTGCCACCTCTATCAAGGCGAATTCCTTAACGGCTTTAACTGGGTCACCATCAGAAGGTGCGTCCACCGGCTGACGGGCGTCGACATCGTCGACAATAAGTTCTACCTCACTAACCCCGACTATAAGGTCTACCGTGGTGGCAGCCACAGACTGACACTCGAGGTCTACAACGCTGCCAACGACAGCCTCGTAGCCACGGGTTCAACGAAGATTAAGATAGGCAGTATCTACGACCCCATCATCATCAACGGCCACTCCCTGACTTATGTCATATCGCAGGGTTTGGCCATTGGCATATTCCTGTTCCTGATTGTTTATCTGGTCTATCAGCTTCTTATTCCCTATATCCGCTACCGCAGGTTCCTGAAGAAATACGTAGTCAGCTATTCCAACTCCAATCAGTCGGTTGATGGCGTCATGGTGGGACAGTCCTGCTATCTCTGCAAGGCACCTTATGTCGAGGGCGACGAGGTGGTCGTTAAGTGCGAGCATACCATGCACCTGTCGTGCTGGGACGAGAACGAATATCACTGTCCTGAGTACAGCGACTACTGTAAGAGTGGCTCACATTACTATAACCACTACAACCGTTTCGACCCGCGTAACGCCTCCTTCTATATGCGCTGGGTTCTGGCCGGCATCGCTGCGGCTGTTCTGGCTTGGGTATGCTTTACCATAAGTGTTCATCACGTCGTCGGCGCTTTTCAGAGTTGGGTGTCGGCCAATATCTTCGGAATCGATGCGACGTCAAGTGAGGTGATGAAAACCTTCGAGGATAGTGGCATCAATATGTACCTGCTGCCGTCCTTCGGCCTCACCACCGGATTCTTCCTCACCCTGGCTATGGCCATCTTGACGACGTGGCATCGTCGCGTCCGTTTCAAGTGGTTATGGCTCTTTGTCAGGGCACTGCTGGCTTCCATAGCCTCCTTCTTGGCCTTCCAAATAACGGCACAGGTGCTTGCGATGATCGGTATGGCCGACTATAGCACGTTCTTCGAATGGATTCCTTGGACGTTCACGGGTTTCATAATTGCCTATATGGCCACCTATGGCACGCCTGTCAGTACGCACAAGCTGCTCATCTTCCTGTCCGTTGTGCTGGCCATTCTCTCCATGTTCCTGTGGTCGGCCCTTTTCAACAGGACCTTCTACGACTTCCGTGTGATGCTGTTGCTCAGCTACATCACCTTCTCCGTGGGCCTGGCTCTCTGTATCGCCTCGCGTGCCCCGCGCTCCAACCACTATTACCTTCAGGTCTCTGGAGCCGTCAAGAAGATGGACGTCGCCCTCTACAAGTGGTTCCGTGGTAATGCCGGTGGTGTGGTCACCATTGGTCGCTCCATCGACTGTACGCTGCAGCTTTCCTGGGATACGACAGGCGTTGTCGCTCCCGTTCAGGCTGAGTTGCGCTGTCATGGCGATTCCGTCCGTCTCTATGCGCTCGAGGATGGTGTCTATCTGAAGGATAGCAAGCCCTTGGAGGTCGGCAAGTACTATCAGCTCTATCATGGCGACAGCTTCGAGATAGGCCGCACCACCTTTACTTACATCGAAAAAGATTTATAAAAAACAATAATACAATGAACGAAAAAGAGAACAAGCAGCAGGGACTGCAGATTGAATTAACGCCCGAGGTAGCTCAGGGCGAGTATGCTAACTTCGCCATCATCACTCACTCGTCGAGCGACTTCGTACTCGACTTTGCCCGTGTGCTCCCCGGCGTGCCCAAGGCTCAGGTCAAGAGTCGCGTCATCTTAGCTCCCGAACATGCCAAGCGCCTGTTGGCCGCTCTGCAGGAGAACATCATGCGTTACGAACGTGAGTACGGACAGATTAAGATTCCCAACCAGGAACCGCGAACCATCGCCCCTTTCGGTCCCAGTCAGGGTGAAGCGTAATTTTGAAGTAAGAAGTAAGAGGTAAGAAGAAAGAAGTATGATTACAAAAACTCGCGAAATCTCATGGTCTAAAAACTCGCGAATCAAGTAATCATACTTTTTACTTATTCCTTCTTACTTCTTACTTATTGAAGTGAGGTAGTCGGTGGGTGTCATGCCTGTCGCTTCCTTGAACTTCTTCTGGAAGTAGCTGCGGTCGCTGAAGCCGCAATATTCGGCGATGGCCTCGTTGCTCCAGCCCGACTTCTCGGTCAGCAGCCGTTTGGCGTCGTCGATGCGCAGGTCGTTGATCCAGTGCGTGTATTTCATGTTGCGCTGCTTCAGCCATAGCGTCAGGTGATAGCGCGGCACGCCGATGGCCGTTGCTGCTGCCGGCATGGTGATGCCGTTCTGGCGGTAGCCACCCTCAGCCGTCCACCGCTTCACGGCCTGTTCCACGCGCTGTAGGTTTTCCTGCATCTGCTCCGTCGCGTCCTCGTCGGCCTCGGCCTCCTCCTGGTCTTGCCGCTCCGTCTGCTCCTCGTTCTCCTTGACCTCGGCCACCTTGCTCGATGCCGAGCTGGCCACGTAGAGACAGAAGCTGTCTACGAGGTAGAAGATGCCGCCGAAGATGCCCAGCGAGAAGATGACGAGCCACCTGCCATTGGTGAAGATGATGAGCGGCACCATCAGCGCGAAGAGCGCCAGCAGCACGATGCTCACCTCCATCCAGCTCAGCAGACCGTCGGTGTCGCGGTCGTAGTAGTCCTGCAGTGCCTGCCGCAGCCGGCGCAGTTCCCTGATATGGCGTGTGAAGTAGTAAGCCTGCATGCCCGCATAGAGGGCGCTGGCACCAATCTCGGCCCATACCAGTATCGGACTTTGTGCCATCAGCGGCTCGCCGTCGGTCTTCAGTCCTACGAAGAGCAGCGTCATCGCCGCTATCCACGTGGGCGCACCTATATATCTGTCGACGTTGTTCACGTGGCTCTCGTTGAGCAGGTAGAGAATGGCCAACGCCAAGAGGTTCGTGCAGGGAATGAACACAGCCAAGTTCAGCAAGATGGCCTGCGCCACATGCCCCGTGTTGCGCAGCTGTAGTGTGTACTGAATCAGAAACTGCATGGCCAACAGAGCCATGCACGCTGTCATCAGCCAGCGTGTCTTGCCTAACGAAACCTTGTCTACCGTCTTCACCGGCAGCAGCAGCAACTTCAGCGTCAGCAGTATCATCAGCACCAAGGCTGTAAACTGTACTTGTGTCATTTCAGCTGCAAAATTACTGTTTTTTTCGAATTAATCGATAAAAAACGGGTATTTTTCTACAATTTACACACCCTTTTATTGTATTTTCCACACCAATGGCGCAAATTACACGTCATGTTTCGTGATTTTGCCTTATCTTTGCACTCGTTAAAAGACAAGTTAATCAATTCAAAACCTTAACCAATTTCAAAAGTAAGCTCATGGAGCTGCAACTTTATTTCACAGTATTGTATTTAGCCGGGGCTGTCAACATCTTGATAGCCCTGGTTTTAATACATAACAACGTCTACTATGCCGACTACGACGTCTACCGCCGCTCACGCACGCTGGTAGCCGTCAACTACGCCATCTTCGCCGTAGGCTTCTTCCTCCATGCTCACTTCTGCCTGCGACTCACGGCGCCCATTGCTGCCTCGGCCCTCTCCATCGCCTACTTCCACAGCGGTGGCGTGCTCTTCGGCTGGAGTCACATCTCGCTCATGCGCCCCGACTATATGACCCGCCGCGTCGTCGTCCGCGACCTCCTCATCTTGGCCGTCGGACTGGTGTGTTACGCCAACGTCGCCCTGCATCCCCAGGTCTTCACCCTTCACATCTCGTTCCTCATCTTCTTTGCCCACGCCACCTATATCGCCTACAACTTCTACCGCACCTACTATCTGGTGGGCCGCACCATGGAACAGCGGCCGGCCGACGATGTGGCCTGGTGGACGCCTGAGAAGAAGCGCACCGTGCTGGGCCATCACCACGCCTTCGTCATCGGTTGCCACCTTATTATAATATTCGGCCTGGGCAGTATCGCCATCACCGCCGCCTTCCCGCACGACATCTGGCCTTACACCCTGCTCACTGCTGCCGGCATTGCCGTCTTCAGCTACATCTTCTACGCCCTCGTCGAGTACGGCGCCGTCATCGACTCCGCCACCTGCGCCACTGAGGACGCAGCCAACGAATAAACTAACGTACATTCCTTGATGGCAGCGGACTGATAAAGACTGATCCTGACTGACGCGGTAGTCCGGTAACGTCCCACTCAGTCCGTTGCATATTTAGAACAGCATATAACAACCATAAACCATAACCATTAATAATAAAATGATACGATTTAAGAACATCTTCCTGGCGCGTGCAGCTATGACGCTACTCGTCGCCGTGCTTTGCGCAGCAGGACTGCAGGCAAAGATTTACACGGGATTCACCCAAACTGCCGGCACTATCGGTAATCCCAACGAGGGTATCGACAAAATGGTGGATGGCGACCGCAATACCAAGTGGTGCGTCACCAGAACGCCGTCAACCACAAATCCCACCTACATCGAGTTCAACAGCAGTGTGGCATTCGTTCCTACGGGCTACATCCTCACTACGGGTAACGACACCAAGGATAATCCGGGGCGTAACCCGAAGAACTGGAAACTCAAGGGCAAGGTGAACAAGAACGATGCCAGCTGGACCGAGATTGTCAGCGTGACCGACGACAACACCTTGGGCGCTACCAACAACACGCCTTACGAGTTCACCATCAGCGGTGTCACCACGGCCTACCAGTATTTCCGTTTCGAGGTTTCCGCCCTTCATGCGGGTGGCGTCTTCCAGCTCTCTGAGATTGAGCTGAAAGGCTATGAGGGCGATCTTTACGCCCTGTCCAACGTCGATGTCATGATGGAAGAGTTCTACCTCTACACCGGCAGCAACTTCCATCCCGAGCCTGTGCTCAAAAATGCTGCAGGCACAACATTGGTGAAGAACACCGACTACACGCTGACCTACAGCAACACGAACGATGCCGCCGTAGGCAGCTACACCGTCACCGTGACGGGCAAAGGCAGTTATAGTTATACCGGCACGCCTCTTGTCCTTCCCTACACCGTGTCCTACAAGCCTGTGGGCATCAGCGTCGACAAGGACTACGCCTCCGACCAGACGGGCTACTACTACGTCAACGTGCCGCAGAGCGGTGAGCAATCCATTACCATCAACGAGCATTTCACCACACCGTTCAAGGTCTATGACCATGGCGGCAAGAACTACACCTACGCCGACAAGGCCAACGGATCGCTCGTACTGACGGCTCCCGACGGCTTCGCCATCCAGGTGACAGGCAACTACAAACTCGGCTACGATAGCAGCGACACTGGCGACAAACTGACCTTTACCGAGAACAAAGGCTCTGAAGACGTGCTGCTGAAACAGGTGACGGGCTATACCGCTACCGCACAAGACTTAGGCACCGTCAACAGTACGACGAACAACATGACCATCAACTTCATCAGCAACGACGGCGGCTTCACCGACGGCTTCAACCTTACTGTGGCTATTTACAATGCCCGCGACCTGGCCGTTAGAAGCATCGAGGGTCTGGCGCCCTATCAGGCATGGACAGGCTCGGTCATCACCCCCACCTTCACAGTGAAGAATGTGGACGGCACCACACTGACCGAAGGTACAGACTACACCGTGTCCTACTCGCCTGCCGAGGTGAAGGATGAGGGTATCTATACCCTGACCGTCAGTGCCAAGGATGACAATACCGCCGGCTACACCGGCTCGAAGTCGGTTACCTTCAGGGTGGCCAAGAATCCCGAAACACTCGATGGCGGCTATACCTTCGGCACCGAGGGCACGGGCGACAGCAAGGTCTATCTCATCAGCGACGAAGTCGAGCTGGAGCAGTTGGCAGCCTACGTGAACAGCGGCCACAACGCTTCGGGCATGACCTTCAAGCAGACTGCCAACATCACCCTGACGAAGGAGCATACCCCCATCGGTAAAAACAACTCTGATGCCGCCTTCAAGGGCAACTACAATGGTGACGACAAGACCATCAGCGGTCTGGTCATCAATCAGCCTGATGGAGATTGCCAGGGTCTGTTTGGATATACAAGCGGTGCTACGGTGCAGCATGTCGTTGTCGTCGACTGCGACATCACCGCCCGCCAATATGTCGGTGGTATCGTTGGTAGTGCCGAATATAATACCGCCATCACCTACTGTACTGTCAGCGGAGCCCTCAAGACGGCTGCCGGCGTGGAAGGCTTTGACATGGGCGGTATCGCTGGTTATTCAAGTGGCTCGCTGACCCATTGTGTCAACACCGCCAGCGTTACGGGTAATGGCACGAACAGCCGTTACTACGGCGGTATTGCCGGCTACAACGCCGAACCAATATCCGATAACTTCAATGCTGGTGCCGTAACAGGTGGAACTGCATTTGTTGGTTCTATCGTAGGAGGTAAGAGCGGTTCTGGTTCGCTGACGAACAACTACCACACAGCTTCAACCATTGGTGGCGTAGGTAGCAATAATACTTCCACGAGTGCCGACCAAGCTGGTGCTGAAGTGGTGGTGAAGATAACTGCCGGTACGGGCGTCACCATCACCTATCCTGCCAATCCCTCTTATACCTGGAACAATGAGAACCTCTACAAGAGCGGAACGGTGGTGACACTCAACTATGCCCTGCCCGATGGTAAGGTCTTCGACCACTATAGCGTGGACTACGGCCAGATTAGCAATGCTGGCACCATGACTGGCGGTCACACGCTGACCGGCTTCACACAGGATGTTACCATCACCGGCAGCTATGCTGACGACCAGCGCGACCTTAAAGATGGCGCTATCGCCGACATTGCCGCACTGACCTTCAACGGCCAGACGCAGCAGCCCCTGCCCGTCGTCACCTACGGCACGGAGACATTAGTGAAGGACGTCAACTACACCGTCAGCCACAGCGACGGCTGCACCAACGCAGGCACCTATACCGTCACCGTGACGGGCACAGGCCGCTACTCTGGCTCGCTGACAAAGAACTACACCATCAGTCCCTTCGACTTCAGTAGCAACCTCAGTATTGTTGGCATCGATGCCGAATATGGCCAGACGGGCAGCGCCGTACACCCCACACCGGCTAAGGTAACCTGCGCTGCCACCAACAACGCCACGCTGGAGGCTGGCACGGATTACGAACTGTCGTATAGCGACGGCTGCACTGAGCCTGGCAATTACACCGTCACCTTGACTGGTAAGGGTAACTACAGCGGCACCAAGAACGTCACCTTTACCATCCTCAGTGACTATGGTATCACCGTGGACAACGGAACGCTTACTTGGTCTGATGTGCCTGTTTATGGTTATTATTGTAACTATTATCAGAAGAACGAGTTTGTGATGTCTGCTGCTGAACTCGCTGCTATGAATGGCAAGGCCATCACCCAGATGCGGTTATATCTCAGCTCAAAGGCCAGCGCGGTGTGGACCGGCACCTTCCAGGTGTTTATGAAAGAGGTAGACTTTAGCAGCTTTGATAGCCCCCAGTATAGCGGCCTTGATGGTGCCACCATCGTCTATGAGGGTAGCCTTGATGCTACGCACGACGTGATGACCGTCAACTTCACCAACGCCTACGCTTATCATGGTGGCAACCTGCTCGTCGGCATCTACCATACAGAGACGGGCACTTCCTCGAGAGCGGCATTTTATGGGGAAAACGTTAAATGGGCCTGCATCGGTGGTTACAACAGCACCTATTCATCAATCTCTGGTAGTCGTTACAACTTCCGGCCTAAGACCACATTCATCTATGAGCCGATGATACAGTTGGCTGACGACGCCACAGACAACAGTACGACCATTGACAACCGCCATGGGAAGAGCGATAATGTAGTGCTCGACGGCCGCACGCTGAAGAAGAACGGCGAGTGGAACACCCTCTGCCTGCCCTTCGACGTCGTGCTGGCTAACAGCCCGTTAGCAGGTGCCACCGCCAAGACGCTGACCGATGCCTCCGTCAACGGCAACACCGTCAGCCTGACCTTCGGCGACGCTGTGACGACGCTCTCCGCAGGCGTACCTTATATTATTAAGTGGGCCGCGGGCGAGGACATCGTGAACCCCGTCTTCACCGGTGTCACCATCGACAAGACCGACCACAGCATCTCGGCAGCTAACGGCCAGGTGCAGTTCATCGGCTACTACGATGCCTTCCCCATCACTTCTGCCAACACAGATATCTATTATATGACGGCGGGCAATACGCTCCGACACACGGGCGTCGACCGCACGCTGAAGGCCTGCCGCGCCTACTTCCAGTTCACCGAGCCCGCCGAGCCTAATAGCGCCCGCAGCATCGTCCTGAACTTCGGCGACGAGGAAACAACAGGAGTTGTAGAATTGAAGAATGGAAGAATTGAAGAATTGAAGTTTGATGGCGCATGGTATAGCATTGATGGTTTGGAACTCGACAAGAAGCCGACGCGCAAGGGCCTCTATATCTTCAATGGTAAAAAGATTGTGATCAAGTAAAAGGAGAATGGAACGATGAAAAAGAAAGAATATATGACGCCAGAGACGACGGTGATAGCTGTGGCTCTGCAACAGATGATCGCCTTTAGCGGCGGCGACCAGACGAACAACGTCGTGATAGATCCCACACCCGACAATAGTTCCACCGACCAGATGTCGCGTGAACTCGACGTGTTTTTTTGAATAAACAACAACCATTAACCATAATCATAAGATGAAACAAAGAAGACTGTTTCTGGCGCGCGCAGCCATGACGCTGCTGCTCGCCGTGCTCAGCTCGGCAACGACGTGGGCACAATCACTTACGGGTAGCGGCACAGCGGCTGACCCGTACATCATCAACAGCGATGCCGCCTATGAGGCGTTTGCCACAAAACCTGCCTATTGGGCCAGCGGTGTCTATGTGCGGCTTACTGCTGATGTGAGCACCACTAAGATGGTGGGAACAAGTTCCTACAAATTCCAGGGCTATTTCTTCGGCAATGGCCATACGCTGACAGTCAATCTGTCCAGCTCTGACGAGTTTTGCGCCCCTTTCTGTTATGCCGAAGGTGCCACTATCATAGGCCTGCACACAGCAGGAACAGTGACCACGAACAGCTTTAAGTACGGCAGCGGCCTCATTGGCGAAGCCCGCACTAACGTAACTATCCGCAACTGCTGGAGCAGCGTCACCATCGTCAGCGATGTCTCTGGCGACGGCACTCACGGTGGTTTTATTGGCGTATCGGGCACGAATGTTGTCATCAAGAACAGCCTCTTCGACGGTGTCATCTGCTGCACCAGTGAGAATCGTACCAATTCGTGCGGCGGCTTCGTGGGGTGGCACAACAATGCGCTCACCATCGAGAACTGCCTCTTTGCCCCCGCAGCTATCCCCGAAGGCAAGTATGCTATCGGCTCCTACGGTACCTCCACCTTCGCGCGCAATGATAATCCGACACTGACCAACAGCTACTACACTACCGCCCTCGGCACCACGCAGGGCACGGCCGTTGACTCGAAGAACGCTACTGAACTCGCCAGCGCCCTCGGCAGCGGTTGGCAGGTGAGTGGAGAAAACGTCGTTCCCGTCATGGTCAGCAACAACCTGGCCGATGCCATCATCAGCGGCGTAGAACCTTATTATTTATATACGGGTTCGGAGATTCCCGTGACTTATACTGTGACCGATATCAACGGTAACTTGCTGACCCTCGGCACTGACTACACCGCTACGTTCTCACCTGCCACAGTGCAGGCCTCTGGCGACTACACCCTCACTCTCACTGGCACCAGCAACTACACGGGTACAAGAGTCATCAACTTCACCGTGGGCGACGGCATCCCCGTGACATCGGAGACCACCACCTTTAAAGATGGCCTGACCTACAAGGTTACGAGCAACGTGACTGTCAGCAGCCGTATCACCGTCAGCGGCACCGTGAAGCTCCTCCTTGGCGAAGGTACAACCCTCACTGCCTCTAAGGGCATTGAGCTGTCTAACGGCAACCAGCTGACCATCGACGGCACAGGCACACTCACCAGCAACGGCAACGCTCAAAGCAAATCGGGCATTGGTGCCTACGATGCGGGTACGCTCATCATCAATGGCGGCGTAATCAATGCCGAAGGCGGCCCTTACGCTGCCGGTATCGGCGGTGATGAACACAACGGCAACGGCGGCAGGATTATCATCAACGGCGGCGTGGTTAATGCCACAGGTGGTTCTTACGGTGCCGGCATCGGCGGCGGCAAGGACAGCTGGAGCGGCAACTACGGTCAGTGCGGCAACGTCACCATTAACGGTGGGCAGGTAACGGCAACTGGCGGCAACAGTGCTCCCGGTATTGGTCCGGGCTGCTCCGCAGACTACAATAGTGGAACGGTGACACTTGGCTGGACTAACACTACCGACTTCATCTATGCCAGCAGCTACAGCGATAGAATCAGCACACTGACCTTCGCCGACGGCAAGCATTTCGTCCTCGACGGCACGAATGTAACCGCTACCAAGGCGAACATCGGCGGCAAGAAGATCTTTGGTTGCATCCTGCTGGTCGACTACGCTACTGATAACAGCACGAAGCTGAAGAATGAGGACATCGTCACTGTGAAGCTCGACGACCGCACGCTGAAGAAGAATGGCGAGTGGAACACCCTCTGCCTGCCCTTCGACGTCGTGCTGGCTAACAGTCCGTTAGCAGGCGCCACTGCCAAGACGCTGACCACTGCCTCTGTCAACGGCAACACCGTCACGCTGAACTTCAGCGATGCTGTGACGACGCTCTCCGCAGGCGTACCTTATATTATTAAGTGGGCCTCGGGCTCGGACATCGTGAACCCCGTCTTCACGGGTGTCACCATCGACAAGACCGACCACAGCATCACGAAGGCTGAAGGCCAGGTGCAGTTCATCGGCTACTACGACGCCTTCGACATCTCTTATTACAACACAGACATCTATTATATGACGGCGGGCAACACGCTCCGACACACGGGCGTGCCCCGCACACTGAAGGCCTGCCGCGCCTACTTCAAGTTTGGCGAGCCCAATAGCGCCCGCAACATCGTCCTGAACTTGGGAGACGAGGAAACAACAGGAGTTGTAGAATTGAAGAATGGAAGAATTGAAGAATTGAAGTCTGATGGCGCATGGTATAGCATTGATGGCGTGAAGCTCGACAAGAAGCCGACACGCAAGGGCCTCTATATCTTCAATGGTAAAAAGATTGTGATCAAGTAAAAGGAGAACAGAATGATGAAAAAGAAAGAATATATGACGCCAGAGACGACGGTGATAGCCGTTGCTCTGCAACAGATGATCGCCTTTAGCGGCGGCGACCAGACGAACGGTGTCGTGGTAGACCCCACACCCGATTCAGGCTCGGGCGACCAGATGTCGCGTGAACTCGACGTGTTTTTCCAATAGGACTCTGAAAGCAGAAATCCCGGAATCGTTAATCGGTTCCGGGATTTTTCTTGATGTCGCGCTGATACTCCGAGGGCGACTGGCCTGTCTGCGCCTTGAAAGTGCGGTGGAAGTGGGTGCGCTCGAAGCCGAGTTGGCCGGCGATGGTGCCGATGTCGTAGTCGGGCTGTTCGCGCAGCAGGCGCTTGGCCTCGTCGATGCGGAGGGTGGTGATCCACTGCGAGAAGGAGGCGTAGCCCGAGGACTTGATCCAGATGCCGAGCTGATGGTCGGAGATGCCCATCTCGCGGGCCACCTCGGGGCGTGTCAGTCCGTGGCGCAGGAATTTCTTCGCGTCGACCCACTGGTTGATGGGAAGCGAAGAGCCCAGGGCCGGTAGCTTCTTCGCTTTTGACTCTTCACCACCTTCGCTCATCTCGGCCTTTTTCACGCGGCTGGCTTCGGCGGTGATGATATAGCGTACGAAACTGAACCACTGGTAGGTGATGGCAACCACGAAGAGGGTGCCGTAGAGCGCCAGGTTGCTGCCTTGGAGGAAGAGGCCGAAAGGTACGGTGAGGGCGAGGGCCTGCATACCGCCCATGCCCAGCAGCATCCAGCGTAGCAGTCCGGGGTGCTCCTCGTCGTAGTAGTCGGCCAGTATGGCTCTCATGCGCTTCAGCTGGATGGCGACGCAGACGGCGTAGTAGGTCTGCATGGCGATGAAGACGATGCAGCCGGCCATCTCTATCCCAAGCAGGTGTGACGTGTCGGTCAGCAGTGCCCAGGCCAGCAGCACACATACGGAGACACAGGCGGCAACGCCCACTATCCAGTCGCTTTTCAGCAGGTTTCCCTGCCGCTGCAGGTTGACGACACTCAGCGACATCATCATGGCGCTGGGGGTAAAGAGAAGCAGGTTGAGTGCTACGGCCTGCTCCACACCTTTCTGTCGCAGTCCCAGCGTATATTGCAGGAAGAACTGCAGGCTGAGCAGCAGCAGACCGCTGGTCATCAGCCACCGCGAGCGGTTGCGCACGCGGTCGTTGCTGGCCTCAGAGGGTATCATCACTAAGAGGATGGTTGCCATGACGAGCGTCAGCACCATGGCTGTCATTTGCATCTCTTTCATGCGAGCTTGTTTTAGGTCGTCGGTGCAAATGTACGAAAAATCCGTGTAACAACCAAGAAAATTGTTGTAATTCGTCGAATTGCAACACCTGTTCCCCTGTTTTGCAACACCAAAAGGCGAATAGCAACACGTCGTTTCGCAGCTTTTCCGTAATTTAGTGGCCGAAAAACTATATTAATCGATATGAAAAGAACAAGAATCCTTAACCAAGTCCTCGTCATGTTGTTGACGATAGTGGCAGCGATGACGGGGCAGAATGCGAGGGCAACCATTACGGGTAGCGGCACCTCGGCCGATCCGTATGTGATTAACGACGATGCCGACTGGGAGACGTTTGCCGACTGGATTAACAACCAAAGTACGAACTCCACTTATCGCAGCAAGTACTACAAGCTCGGTGCCGACATCAATGTCAGCACGATGGTAGGAACGGGTAGTAGTTACCTCTTCCGTGGCACCTTCGACGGCGACGGCCACACCATGACCCTTAACCTAACATCAAGTTCGGATAACTGTGCTCCGTTCCGCTATGTTTCATACTGTACCATCAAGCGACTGCATGTAGGCGGTTCTATCACGACAACAAGTACTAATCAAAACGCAGGAGGGCTTATCGGACAAGTGTACGATGGTACGGTTAACATCATCAACTGTTGGAGTAGCGTTACCATCAACAGCAATTTAAACAGTAACAGTCTCAATGGCCGTCACGGCGGTTTTGTCGGTTTTATTGGTGGTGCCGGCACCACTACCATTACCAACTGCCGTTTCGACGGCAGCCTGCTTGCTCAGAAGACAACAAAAGGGTGTGGTGGCTTTGTGGGCAATCACTATGTCACATCAAAACTGAATATCGCTAACTGCCTCTTTGCACCTACAGAGATAACTTTTGGAGAAGAGGACAGCAGCACATTCTCCTGTAACGGCTATACGGCGCTGGAAAACAGCTACTATACAATGCTCTTTGGCGCGGAGCAAGGAACAGCTGTCGGCACGCGGACCGATGAAGAGCTCCTGGCAGCCTTCGGCCGTGGCTGGGAGATAAAAGACGGCAGGGTAGTGCCTGTTCTGGATATCAAGAATATCGCGGGAGGCAGTATCGTGTGCAGTGACTTCTTCAATCACACTGGGTCGGAGATTGCTGTTACACCTACGGTGAAGGATATGGACGGCAACGTTATTGACGCCGAAAACTACTCCGTGACATACTCACCCAGCCCTGTAAAGGATAAGGGCGACTACACGATGACCGTGACGGGAAACACCTCTAACGGCTACAGCGGCACGTTGAAACACAATTTCTTCGTAGATTTCGCGCCGATGAATTTGTCTATCGACCGTGATTTCAGTCTCGACGAACTGGGTTACTACTATGTCAACATGCCGGTTAATGGCACTACCGCCATTGACCTGTCGGTGGCTGATTTCACCACACCATTCAAGGTTTATGACACTGGCGGAAAGAATGGCAAGTATCTCTCAGGTAATAGTCATCTCCAGCTAACGGCACCTGAAGGTTATGTCATTCAGCTTAGCGGCACAGTGAAGACATACGCTACATATGATTATTTACGGGTATATGACGACATCGAGGCCACTTCAGTCAAACAGTTAGGTGAGTATCAATATACCTCTACAAGTGGCGTGGATATCGGCGAGCTGATAACCACTGGCAGATATATGCATATCTATTTCCGTAGTACAAGTAACAGTGTCGGCGAAGGCCTCGATTTGACGGTGACACTGCTCAGTACTGCTGACCTCAAGGCGATTATCGTAAACGATGCTTCTGGTGGCTCCGTAGAGGCAACGCCCGGTGCGGCAGGTGTCGGCAGCACCGTGACGCTGACGGCAACCCCGGAGAATAGCAGTTATCTGCCCGCTGATTTCACCGTTGTGGATGAGGCAGGTAAGGCCATACATGTGGAAGGCGGCTGGTACACCGACAATGTGGCAACATTCACCATGCCCAAGAAACCTGTTACGGTGACTCCCACCTTTACTAATAAATTTACTGCCGAAGGCGGTCTCTATGTTACCATGCCGTTGGCATCTGCCAGTCCCGCCGATGCCAAGGTTGTCAACATTCCCGCCGGTGTCACCTCGTTCAAGGTTTATGACTACGCCGGTAAAAACGGCAGTGTCCATTATAGTAAAGCTTCCTATTTGCTGCTGAAGGCACCAGAGGGTTGTGTGCTGGAGGTTACCGGTACTGTCTATTCCGATCCGAACTATCAGTGGTTCCATGTGTATAACAGTAGTTCCAACACGAGTCAATTGACTCCTTATGGCTTCGGTAATCCTTCCGGAGCAGATATTGGTGCATATACCAGCACGAGTAACAAGATGCTGCTCTATTTCTTCGGACAGACCCAAGATTGTGACGCTGATTTAGATTTGACAGTAAGGGTCATCAATGCTTCTGCGGGCAATTACAATTATAAGGTTGCCGATCACATGTATGGTGGTCTGACTCCAAATTTAGGAGCGGCCAGTGTTAACTCTGATGTCAACATGACAGTAAATGCCGCTAACGGCTTTTTCCTCAATAAGCTTGTCATCAAGGATGGCGCAAACCATGACGTGTCTTTCACTGGCGGTCTGTGGTATAGTGGGAATGAGGTCCGCTTTAAGATGCCGGCAAACTATGTGAATATCACGCCGACATTCGTTTCAAAGAGCGAATTGTCTGTCGACATGCCTGTCTACACACCCCCTGCCTACGCCTATGCACTAAAAGTCAACATACCAGAAAAAGTCACCTCGTTTAAAATCTATGATAACGGTGGCGCCGAGGGCAACTACTCTAATAACCGTGCGAGCTACCATAACTATATGTTGCTCACAGCTCCCGAGGGTTGTACTATCCGTGTGACAGGAACCACGAAAATGCTAAACAGTGATTACCTCTATTTCTATGACAGCAATTCGGACAGTAACCAGATAACATGTTACACTGGTAATAAGACTATTGACGTGGAAAGTACAGGCAAGTATATGCTGCTTCACTTTTATCATTATGAAAGCGGCTTAGCTGCAGGTTTTGACTTGAAGGCAGAAGTCATCCGCCATATCACCCTGGCCGACAACGACAGCGAGGCTGCTACCGACGCAAAGAACAGTGCCGTCGTCGCTGCCAATGACAACCTGCTGGCCGATGTGACGCTCGACGACCGCACGCTGAAGAAGAACGGCGAGTGGAACACCCTCTGCCTGCCCTTCGACGTCGTGCTGGCTAACAGTCCGTTAGCAGGCGCCACCGCCAAGACGCTGACCGATGCCTCCGTCAACGGCAACACCGTCAGCCTGACCTTTGGCGACGCTGTGACGACGCTCTCCGCAGGCGTACCTTATATTATCAAGTGGGCCGAGGGCGAGGACATCGTGAATCCCGTCTTCACAGGTGTCACCATCGACAAGACCGACAACCGCATCTCGCCGGACGGCGGCCAGGTGCAGTTCATCGGCTACTACGGCGCCTTCGACATCAACGCTACCAACACTGACATCTATTATATGACGGCGGGCAACACGCTACGGCACACGGGCATCGACCGCACGCTGAAGGCATGCCGCGCCTACTTCCAGTTCACCGAGCCCGCCGAGCCTAATAGCGCCCGCAGCATCGTCCTGAACTTCGGTGACGAGGAAACAACAGGAGTTGTAGAATTGAAGAATGGAAGAATTGAAGAATGGAAGTTTGATGGCGCATGGTATAGTATTGATGGTTTGAAGCTCGACAAGAAGCCGACGCGCAAGGGCCTCTATATCTTCAATGGTAAAAAGATTGTAATCAAGTAAAAGGAGAATGGAACGATGAAAAAGAAAGAATATATGACGCCAGAGACGACGGTGATAGCCGTGGCTCTGCAACAGATGATCGCCTTTAGCGGCGGCGACCAGACGAACGATGTCGTGGTAGACCCCACACCCGATTCAGGCTCGGGCGACCAAATGGCGCGTGAACTTGACGTGTTTTTTGAATAGTTCGCGCACGCGCGCGTATTAGGATAAGGAAAGCTAAAAACATCCCACCCATCCCACCCATGTCGCTCCTAACTTCTCTGAAGGTTACGGGCGGGATGGGCGACATGGGCGGGGTGTTTTTGGGTTAAGACAACCATATATAGAGGTGAGAGGTGAGAGGTGAGAGGTAAGAGGTAAGAGGTAAGAAGTAAGAAGTAAGAGGGAAGAGGTAAGAGGTACGAGGTGCGAAAACGTCACGGCCTCTCGTGAAAAAATATAAGCCTCTCGTGAAAAAATATAAGCCGCTCGTGAATGTGAGAAGACGACTCCTTTGGGAAATCGGTCAGGTTAATGAGGGTTAAAAATATTATTTTATGTTAAATCGGCTATTGTAACCTGAAATTTCTTTTAATAGTATTAGGTGGAATCGGAAAATAATTGTACCTTTGCAGCCCGAATTCGCTTACAATGTAAGGGCGTATTGCGTAAATAGCTGAATATAAACAAAATAATATATATCAAAAATTAAAAATTAAAGTATTATGCCTACAATTTCACAATTGGTAAGAAAAGGCAGAAGGGTAATCGTCGACAAGTCAAAGTCACCCGCTTTGGACAACTGTCCTCAGCGTCGCGGTGTCTGCGTACGTGTCTACACGACGACCCCGAAGAAGCCTAATTCGGCTATGCGTAAGGTAGCCCGTGTTCGTCTGACAAACCAGAAGGAAGTCAACAGTTACATTCCCGGTGAGGGACACAACCTGCAGGAGCACTCTATCGTGCTGGTGCGTGGCGGTCGTGTGAAGGACCTGCCCGGTGTACGTTACCACATCGTTCGCGGTACGCTCGATACCGCCGGTGTTGCCAACCGTACCCAGCGCCGCTCTAAGTACGGTGCCAAGCGTCCCAAGGCCAAGAAGTAAGAACTGACCGGAGATGGTCAGACGGCCAATCAAAGAAAAAGAAACAAATCCGTTTTGCTGGAGTGTTATAAAGGTTGAGTAAATGCTCAAGAGCGAGCGTTGAAGAACGTGCAAGAACAGC
The DNA here is from genome assembly GCA_900321965.1 of uncultured Prevotellaceae bacterium. Taxonomy (GTDB): domain Bacteria; phylum Bacteroidota; class Bacteroidia; order Bacteroidales; family Bacteroidaceae; genus Prevotella. The sequence goes on along the minus strand of ONYA01000019.1, from coordinate 9,420 downwards.
CCCCAAGCAGACAAAAATCATTCAAACAAAAAAATGAGAAAAGCAAAACCTAAGAAGCGTGTGATCCTGCCGGATCCCGTGTTCAATGACAAGAAGGTGTCAAAGTTCGTAAACCACCTCATGTTCGACGGCAAGAAGTCGAAGTCATACGAGATTTTCTACAATGCCCTCAACACCGTAAAGGAGAAGATGAAGGACAACGAGAAGTCAGCTCTGGAAATCTGGAAGCAGGCTCTCGACAACATCACCCCGCAGGTGGAGGTGAAGAGCCGCCGTATCGGTGGTGCTACGTTCCAGGTTCCCACCGAGATTCGTCCCGACCGTAAGGAGAGTGTCTCGATGAAGAACATGATTCAGTTTGCACGCAAGCGTAGCGGCAAGTCGATGAGCGACAAGCTGGCTGCTGAGATTATGGACGCCTTCAACAATCAGGGTGGTGCCTTCAAGCGTAAGGAGGATATGCACCGCATGGCTGAGGCTAACCGTGCTTTCGCCCACTTCCGTTTCTAATCATCAACAAAGGTAATTAAGGTAAAGAGACAATGGCAAAACAAGATTTGCATTTGACGCGTAACATCGGCATCATGGCTCACATCGATGCCGGTAAGACGACCACATCGGAGCGTATCCTGTTCTACACGGGTAAGACCCACAAGATTGGTGAGGTACACGACGGTGCCGCCACCATGGACTGGATGGCTCAGGAGCAGGAGCGTGGTATCACTATCACGTCGGCTGCTACCACATGTAACTGGAACTATAACGGAAAGACGTTCAAGATTAACCTCATTGATACTCCGGGACACGTTGACTTCACCGCTGAGGTGGAGCGCTCACTGCGTGTGCTCGACGGTGCCGTGGCTACTTACTCGGCTGCCGACGGTGTGCAGCCTCAGTCTGAGACCGTATGGCGTCAGGCCGACAAGTACAATGTGCCGCGTATCGGTTATGTGAACAAGATGGACCGCTCGGGTGCCGACTTCTTCGAGACTGTACAGCAGATGAAGGACATCCTAGGTGCCAACCCTGTCGTTATCCAGGTGCCCATCGGCGCTGAGGAGAACTTCAAGGGCTTGGTAGACCTGATCAAGATGAAGGCTATCCTGTGGCATGACGAGACGATGGGTGCTGAGTACGACATCGAGGAGATTCCCGCCGACCTGCAGGCAGAGTGCGACGACTGGCGTAACAAGCTGCTCGAGGCTGCCGCTGAGTACGACGAGGCCCTGATGGAGAAATACTTCGACGATCCCACCTCTATCACCGAGGAGGAGATTATCGCTGCTATCCGCAAGGGTACCATCGCTATGCAGTGTACACCGATGCTGCTCGGCTCTTCGTACAAGAACAAGGGCGTACAGCCCCTGCTCGACTACGTCTGCGCCTTCCTGCCCGCTCCTGTCGACGTCGATGTGATCAAGGGTACCAACCCCAATACCGACGAGGAGGAAGATCGTGAGCCTTCTGAGGATGCGCCCACATCGGCCCTCGCCTTCAAGATTGCCACCGACCCGTATATGGGCCGTCTGGTGTTCTTCCGCGTCTACTCTGGTAGCGTGAAGGCCGGCTCTTACGTCTACAACCCCCGTTCGGGCAAGAAGGAGCGTATCAGCCGTCTGTTCCAGATGAACTCTAACAAGGAAATCCCCATGGAGTCTATCGACGCCGGTGATATCGGCGCTGGCGTAGGCTTCAAGGATATCCGCACTGGTGATACCCTCTGTGCTGAGGAGGCTCCCATCGTGCTGGAGTCGATGACCTTCCCCGACACGGTGATCTCTATCGCCGTTGAGCCGAAGTCTCAGGCCGACGTTGCCAAGCTCGACAACGGTCTGGCTAAGCTGGCCGAGGAGGATCCCACGTTCACCGTTCGTACCGACGAGCAGAGTGGTCAGACCATTATCTCGGGTATGGGTGAGCTTCACCTCGACATCATCATCGACCGTCTGAAGCGTGAGTTCAAGGTAGAGTGTAACCAGGGTAAGCCCCAGGTGAACTATAAGGAGGCCATCACGAAGACCGTCATGGGCTACCGTGAGGTTTACAAGAAGCAGTCGGGTGGTCGCGGTAAGTTCGCTGACATTATCGTCAACGTCGGTCCTGTGGACGACGACTGGGATATCGCCAAGGACGGCGGACTGCAGTTCGTCAACGAGGTGAAGGGTGGTAACATCCCCAAGGAGTTCATCCCCTCTATCCAGAAGGGCTTCGAGGCTGCCATGAAGAACGGTATCCTCGGTGGCTATCCCATGGATTCGCTGAAGGTTGTCGTCGTCGACGGTTCGTTCCACCCCGTTGACTCTGACCAGCTGTCGTTCGAGATTGCTGCCCAGATGGCTTACAAGGCTGTCTGCGCCCAGGCTAAGCCCGTACTGATGGAGCCCATCATGAAGCTCGAGGTGGTGACACCCGAGGAGAACATGGGTGACGTCATCGGCGACTTGAACAAGCGTCGTGGCCAGGTAGAGGGTATGGACGAGGCTCGCAGCGGTGCCCGTGTCGTGAAGGCTAAGGTGCCCCTGTCAGAGATGTTCGGCTATGTCACCGCTCTGCGTACCATCACCTCTGGTCGTGCTACCAGCTCTATGGAGTACAGCCACCACGCACCGCTCTCAAGCGCTATCGCCAAGACGGTGCTGGAGGAGGTTAAGGGCCGCGCCGACCTCGTGTAAGCGCTCGCTTATCGCTTCGCTAGTGTACAGTGAATAGTGAAGAGTGAAAAGTAAAATAACGGAGTGCCGCTGAGCAAATGACTCTTTAGCGGCCTCCTTACATTAAATTAATATTAAACATTAAAAGACAATGAGTCAGAAAATTCGTATCAAGCTGAAGAGCTACGACCACAAATTGGTCGACAAGTCAGCCGAGAAGATTGTGAAGGCCGTCAAGGCTACCGGTGCCATCATCAGCGGTCCTATCCCCCTTCCCACCCACAAGCGTATCTACACCGTCAACCGCTCTACCTTCGTCAACAAGAAGGCTCGTGAGCAGTTCCAGCTGTCAGACTACAAGCGTCTGATCGACATCTACAGCTCGACCGCCAAGACCGTCGACGCCCTGATGAAGCTCGAACTCCCCAGTGGTGTCGAGGTTGAGATCAAGGTATAGTACCTTGAATCTGCCAATATTAACAACGGCGTATCCGAGGTATCCCCGGGTACGCCGTTTTTTCAAATACCAGAATGATATGAAAATCCGACTGATACTTATGGCGATGCTCGCTATGGGCATCGCAACGGAAGGCCGCTCGCAGCAGCTGGCTTTCCCCGGCGCTGAGGGCTATGCCGCCTACGCCAGCGGTGGCCGTGGCGGCCAGGTGGTACACGTCACGAACCTGAACGCTGCCGGCACAGGGTCGCTGGCCGACGCCGTGAGCCAGCCCAACCGCTTCGTCGTCTTCGACGTGGGCGGCGTCATCGACATTACGGGCAAGAGCATTACCATTGCCAGCAACGTCACCATCGCCGGACAGACGGCACCGGGCGAGGGCATCACCGTCTACGGTGGCCGTGTCATCGCCACGGGGGCGAAGAACGTCATCATGCGCTATGTCCGTATGCGTGGCGGCAAGAGTGTCAACAGCAGCAAGTGTACGCTGACGCTCGACAACTGCGAGAATTTCATCATGGACCACTGCTCGGTGTCGTGGGGACCATGGGACAACGTCCACATCAAGGATGCCAACAACGTGACGTGGCAGTACTGCATCAACGCCGAAGGTATTGAACCACAGCGCTTTGGTGCCATCACCGACGGTACGCGCAACTGGACCATCCACCACTGTCTGTGGGCCGACAACAAGAGCCGCAACCCTAAGATGAAGTGCTCGGTGCAGTATTACAACAACGTGGTCTACAACTACGCCAACGGTGTGGTGGGCGGCCACTCTGCCGGCAACAACTACCAGGACCTGATGAACAACTACTTCATCGCCGGTCCCGACGGTTCGGCGAAGTACTTCGACCAGTGGACGGAGACCGACCACATGTACAGCACCGGCAACTACTTTGACGGCAACTGCGACGGCCAGCTCAACGGAACGCTCATCACCGACCACCACTCGGCGACGGCGATGGCGAACCCAAACTTCAGCACGCAGCACCCCATGAACGTCGAGACGGCCGAGCAGGCTTACCATACCATCGTCGACCACGTCGGCGCCTCCCGTGTGCGTGACGTCCACGACAAGCGCATCCTGGAGCAGCTCACCTCGCTCGGCACGAAGGGCGCTTTCATTGCCAACGAGGATAACGTCGGCGGCATCGGCAACGTGGCCAACGGACCGAAGCCGAAGGACACCGACAATGACGGTATGCCCGACGACTGGGAACAGGCCAACGGACTGAGCGTCAACGCCAACGATGCCAATGCCTACACCCTGGGCGGCGGTTATACCAACATTGAGCACTACGTCAACAGTCTGGCTCAGAAGAGCAGCTACCTGATGTACCCCACCAACCCCGAGGCCAAGCTGACCAACGCCACCACGGCCAGGCTGACGTGGCTGAACGGCGAGGCCGCGACGGCCGTGGCCATCGTCGTGGAGCAGTCGGAGGACGGCAAGACGTTCACGGAGATACAGCGCCTGCCGGGCAATGCCACGGAGACGACGGTGACGGGGCTGACGGCCGACAAGATCTACTATTTCCGCATGAAGACCATCGGCACCGACGGTGTCGAGTCACTCTATTCGGCCACGGTGTCGGTAAATGACGAGTTCATGCGCCCCGGTGGCGGCACACGTGCAGGCATGAACCCTTTTGTGCCCGTTGAAGGTAAGCTCTACCGCATTGTCAGCTACGCCACCGTCCCCTATAACTCCGGCACTACGCTGCAAGGCATACCCAAGTATCTTACCTTCAACGACAACGGCACACTCGGCACAACAGAAGACTACCTGTGGGACAACCCCGCACTGCTCTGGGTCATCACGCCCACTGATGGCGGCTTCCATATCCGTAACTACGGCAGCAAGGCGTATATCGCCGACCGTAATGCCGCTATCGGCGGTGCCGACCGCATCGGCATGAGCAACACGCCGACGGTGCTCACCATCAACTACACCGGCGACCAGCAGCCGTCGCAGTCGGTTCTCTACGGCCAGGTGTCGATGTACCGCATCAACAGTGCGGCGAGCAACAATATGCAGATCCGTGCCCGTGGTTTCGTCGACGACTGGTTCTGGGGCTCGGGCACGTTCGACCGTGCCGACATGGTCTTCACGTTCGTCGAGATTGACGCCTCGTTGGTTACGGTGTTCCTCGCTAAGTTCAACACAACGTTGGAGAGCGCACAGCAGTTGGCAAAGAACGCCCTGACCGACGTCACCTTAGGCTATCCTACGGCAGCCCTGAACGCCCTGATGAACGCCATCAATGCCGCACAGACTTTTGCCGACGGCGTCAGCGCGCAGACCTCGCAGGAGGAGATTGACGCGCAGGTGGCTGCCCTGAACAGCGCTATCGCGGCGTTCAGCGATACGCGCATCTACACCTTCGAGGGCTTTTCTGCCGATATGGCCTACAGCATTTACAGTTACGGTACGCACCCCGGTGCGCGCGATGCCGATGCCAACACGTCGACGGAGCGCCGCTATCTCTATGCCGTCAAAGCGACGGGTGGGGCAGCCGACCGGCTCATCTTCCGCGTCGGACTGTCAGACAATGCCATCAACGGCGGTCAGACCGACCCGCTGTTGAGCGACCCTGCTGCCCTGTGGGCTTTCGAGCCTGCTGATGGCGGCTATGTGCGGGCACGTAACCTGGCAACAGGCTCCTACCTCCAGATAGAGAACACGCTGTCGGCCCAGCCCGTAGCCATCCGTCCCTACTATGCCAAGAACGACAACGGCAAGATGGCCTTCTTCATGGATGCTACCGAGGCCGGCAACCGCCTGTTTAACATCGGTGTCGCCGAAGCCGACGGCACCGGCCAGCTGGAGTTCTTCAGCGCCCATGCCGACCGCACCCGTCTGCGCTGGGTCATCGAGGAGACCGACGTCGAGGTGGAGGCGCCAACGGCCATTGCCGATGTCGCCGACCGCCGTGCGAAGCGGCGCCGGCCGGTCTATAACATGAAGGGACAGCGCGTCAGCCAGCCGATTAGGGGCTTGTACGTCGTCGACGGTGTCATCAGGGTGGTGAAGTAAGCAGACTATGGCACAGAGATACGCATTATTCTTCGATATCGACGGTACGCTCGTGAGTTTCAAGACCCACGAGATACCGCCATCGGCCATCCTCGCCCTGACGCAGGCCAAGGCCAACGGCTCGCGCGTCTACATCGCTACGGGGCGGCCGCCGGTTATCATCACCAACCTCGGCGCCATAGAGCACCTCATAGATGGCTATATCACCACAAACGGCGCGTTATGCTACGTCGGCGACGAGATGGTGTGCTGCCAGCCCATCGCCAAGGACGATGTCATGACGTGTGTGGACGACGCTCGTGAGAAGGGCTACAGTCTCATCGTCGTAGGACGGAAGGACGTGTCCGTGCTCGACCCCACGGGAGACGTCGACCGCATCTTCCGCCAGATGCTGGCCGTGAAGAACCTCGACAAGGCATCGCCCCTGGACGTGGTGTTGCAGCAGGACATCCTGCAGCTGACGCCTTTCTTCCCCGCCGACTACGAGCCGCAGCTGATGGCACGCCTGCCGCAGTGCGTCTCGGGACGCTGGCATCCGGAGTTCACCGACATTACCGCCAATGGTGCCGACAAGGGGAAGGGCATCCTCGCCATGGCCCGTCACGAGGGCTTCGACGTCAGCCGCACCATGGCCTTCGGCGACGGCGGCAACGACACCTCGATGATACTGCAGGCGGGCATCGGCGTCGCCATGGGCAACGCTATCGACGAGCTGAAGCGTCAGGCCGACTACGTCACGTCATCGGTTGACGATGACGGTTTGCTCAATGCCCTCCGACATTTTGAGGCCGTATAGTCTCACCTGTTGGTGATGACTATACGGCCTCGAGTGGGGTAGGTGTGGCGTTATTACGGCAGTAAGATCTTCTTGCCGCCGCGGATGTAGAGACCTGGGTGCAGGTTGCGGCTGTCGACGCGACGTCCGCTGAGGTCGTAGGTCTCTTGGTTGTTCACTTCTTTCTTATTCAGCACAGTGCCAACGCCCGTTGTCTTATAGCGCAGCGTGCAGAACGAGAAGTAGGTGGGGTCGTCGTACTTGGCCGACAGGTTGTCTTTCAAGTACTTCTTCGTGTAGAGGTTCTTCAGCGTGAAGCCCTTGCCGTCCACATATTGGATGTCCCACAGGGCACCGTCCTTGACGTCCTGACCGTTCTGGTTGTTCAGACCGAGAATGAAGCTGCAGTCTACCTGTGTCGAGAAACCGTTCAGGTAGCCGGGACTGCCCCAGATGCTGTACTCCGTACCGCCCGGCGTGATGAGGCGCAGCAGATAGCCGCCAGTCACCTTTTGCAGCTTGAAGAGATAGCTTGTGTTAGCGTCGGCAAACGCATTGGCATAGATGTCGAAGTCTAAGTTCTGGTTGTCGGTGCCGTAGATGGCCTTCTCCAACTGCTCGTCGACGATGGCGAATGGCGTGGTGCCGATGGCATCGAGGCTGGTGAAGCGCTTGTCGATCTCCATCGTGCCGGTAGGCATGGCAGGGTCGTCAATCTGGGCCTCCACACCTAACACTTTCAGGGCCTGCTTGGCGTAGCGGGTGCCCATGATGCGGTAGCCCTGGGGTGTGAAGTGCAGACCGTCGCCCTTCTGCGGACAGTTGGTGGAGGGGATAACGTAGGAGTTGGGGATGACATTGGGCACCTTGGCAATGACCGTGTTGTGGTACCAGCAGGAACCCTTCTCAGCCTGGCTGACCGTCTCGCCCACGAACAGGGGAATGTCGGCGGCATTCAGGCTCCCGTCAGTGCCCCGATTAGAAACAGGGCAAGAAGTAAATGTTTTCTCATTGTAGTTTTAGCTTGATTGTTATTTGCGCTGCAAAGGTACGATGTTTCCCTGTTTTCGACTATCTTATTTATCTCACAAATTTTTCCAAGAGGGTAGGGCATTAAAAATATGTATGATTCGTCCGCAATTCTCTGCGGTAGTTGACGCTACACAATTTTTTTTGTGATTTTATTACCACTTCCACCACTTTTCTTCTAAACATCTGATATACATCTATTTGACGGTGGTGGAAATGGTGGTGGAAGTGGTGGAAATCTGGCAAAAGTGACGAAAAAACGATAAAAAAGCGACGAAAAGTGATAGAAAAACGACGGAAAAATGACGAAAAAGTGATGAAAATCGGCACTTCTTACCGCCAAAATGATATTTGCAAGTGTTTTTTACCACAGATTTCGCAGATGACACAGATTTTGGCTGCGCATTGTTCATGCTATTGCACAGATCTCTATGGATTTCTGCGGCTGAAGCCGCCGATTAATAAGCGAAGCCAATCTGTTTAATCATAAACAATCGTGGCTTTAGCCACTTTAATCTGTGTCATCTGTTAAACCCAAATCGGTCATTAGAAAAAAGACTATGCCAGCAAGATGCCAAAAGAAATACTGCTATGGCATGAAAAGACAGAAAATAAGAACTAATTCGTTCTAATGACCGATTTGGGTTAAATCTGTGGTCGTAAAAATAAGGAAGTAGGATACAATTTTTACAGACCGTAAAATTTTGCTCCGCAGCCGCAAATTATTGTTCCATGGTCGCTGGAATATCGTTCCAAGGCCGTTGGAACGTTTTCGCAGGAAACCACAGGCGCTGTGTTGGAAGTGGTAAAAGTGGTGGAAGTGGTGGAAAGGTGGTAATAAAACTGTTATTTCCACCACTACTTAACCTCTTTATTTACAGATAGATAACATGAAAAGTGGTGGAAGTGGTGGATTTTTCTCAAAAAAAATTTTTGGAGGCAATATATCGTTGGACTTTCGTCTTAGATACTTACGTTCTTGCGTCCCTATCTTAAGACTCGCTGACGCTCGAATAAGCAGCAGAGCCGAGCGGGTAGCAAGCACTACGCGATTACGAAAGAAAAAATAAAAAAGTCGTCTTTTTATTTTGTTCTTTGCTCACTTATTCGTATCTTTGCACCATCGCTTGACAGCCCATTCGTGGGCGGCGGGCGGTCTTATATAGAATTTGTGAATATGGAAGAAAAGAGATACCCAGTAATGGAAGAAGAGGACGACTTTGGCTGTATGACGGCTGCTGAGCCTGCTGTTGCTTACGCCACACGGGAGTTTGGCCATTCTGGCATCACTTATGTGGACGAAGAGGCAGAGAAGATAGATCGTATTCCTCTGGAAACATTCGGATTCTACACCGATGATCCGGAGGTATTCGAGCAGCGGGTGGCTGAGATAGAGGCCGACATGGACGAGGTTGATGCAGGCATTGAAGATCCTGAGAAGTGGATTCAGGTTGATGATTTCTGGGCC
>ONYA01000084.1 GCA_900321965.1 uncultured Prevotellaceae bacterium | reverse complement strand
ATCTGCCGTTCTCTTGAAATATTTGTCCAGAATGAATGCTACATCCATAACGTTCGCCTTTTTGTGTGCAAAATTACAACTTTTTCCCAAACCGCGCAAGATTTGCCCGAAAAAGTTTCGAAGAGCCGGGGCAATCGCGTTGTCTTGGTTCCTAAAGTAGAGAGGTAAGTACGATGATAATTGTAAAATTGGGGGTGCTTGCATTTCTTTGTAACAAAAAAAAGTTAAAATAAGTATAATTGTCAATTGCCAATTATCAATTGTCAATTTAAAGCAGTATCTTTGCACCCGCAAAAAGTATGGCATTCAAAAAAACAACAAAAATAATGGCAAAACAAAACAATCAGACGAGCGCACAGACTCCCGTAGAGGAGACGCTCAGCAAGCACGAGGCATTCTTCCTCAAGTATCAGAAACAGATTATCGGCGCCGTGGTGGCATTCGTTGTCATCGTGGCCGGTTGCATCCTGTATCACAACTACGTGTCGGTTCCCAATACCCAGAAAGCCAACACCACGCTGGCCAAGGGTCAGGAGTACTTCGCCAGCGAGCAGTTCGACAAGGCGCTCAACGGCGACAGCACTGGTTTCGTGGGCTTTGCCAAGCTGGCTTCCGAGTTAGGTGGCGATGCCGGTAACCTGGCCAACCTCTACGCTGGACTCTGCTACGCCCAGATGGAGAAGTGGCAGGAGGCCATCAGCTTCATCGAGAAGTTCGATGCCAAGGACGACCAGATGATTTCTCCCGCTGCCCTCGGCGCATTAGGCAACGCATACGCCCATGTCGACCAGCTCGACAAGGCTGTGGAGACCCTGAAGAAGGCTGCCGAGAAGGCCGACAACAATTCGCTGTCGCCCACCTTCCTCGTCCAGGCCGGTGAAATCCTGGAGAGCCAGGGTAAGAAGGAGGAGGCTCTGAAGCTCTATCAGACCGTGAAGGACAAGTACTTCAACTCTATGAGCTATCAGACCATTGACGCTTACATTGAGCGTGCAAGCGCAAAATAAGCTATGGCAACCAAGAATCTGTCGGAGTACAATACTGCAAATGTGCCCGATGCCTCGAACATGATTTTCGGCATCGTGGTGGCCGAGTGGAATCCCGAAATTACAGGCGCCTTGCTTCAAGGGTGTGTCAGCACACTCGAGAAGCACGGCGCTTTGCCTGAGAATATACATGTCAAGACTGTTCCCGGCTCCTTTGAGCTCATCTACGGTGCCCGCCAGATGACCCTCAACGATGGCTACGATGCCATCATCGTGCTCGGCAGCGTCATCAGGGGCGAGACCCCCCATTTCGACTATATCTGTCAGGGGGTCACTCAGGGCATTGCCCGACTGAACGCCACCAACAACATCCCCGTCATCTACGGGCTGCTCACCACCAACGACCTGCAGCAGGCCAAGGACCGCGCAGGTGGCCGCTTGGGCAACAAGGGCGACGAGTGTGCCGTGGTGGCTATCAAGATGGCAAAGTTCTAACCCATACCGTGGCGCCATGAAACTTGTCAGTTGGAACGTCAACGGTCTGAGGGCCTGCGAGGGCAAAGGCTTCAGCGACATCTTCCGAGAGATGGACGCTGATTTCTTTTGTCTGCAGGAAACAAAGATGCAGGCCGGTCAGCTCGACCTCGCGTTTGAAGGCTATGAGTCCTACTGGAACTATGCCGACAAGAAAGGCTATTCCGGCACGGCCATTTATACCAAGCACAAGCCGCTGAGTGTAGCCTACGGCTTGGGCATTGACCTGCACGACCATGAGGGCCGCGTCATCACACTTGAGATGGCCGACTTCTACTTGGTGTGCTGCTACACCCCCAATTCACAGGACGGCTTGCGCCGCTTGGACTACCGTATGTCGTGGGAGGACCACTTCCGCCAGTATCTCAAGCACCTCGACGCCGTGAAGCCCGTCATCCTTTGTGGCGACCTGAACGTGGCTCACGAGGAGATTGACATCAAGAACCCCAAGACCAACCGCCGCAATGCCGGTTTCACCGACGAGGAGCGCCAGAAGTTCACCGACCTGTTGGCCTGTGGCTTCAAGGACACCTTCCGTACGCTCTATCCCGAGCAGGTCACCTATTCATGCCGTTTCCAGGCCCGTCAGAAGAATGCCGGCTGGCGCATTGACTATTTCGTGGTGAGCGACCGCCTGATGGATAGGGTAGAGGATGCCAAAATCCATACCTCCATCCTCGGCTCCGACCATTGCCCCGTGGAGCTCGATCTGAAGTAGAGCTGTTCGTCCTGCCTCGCCTGTCGCTGTTGTCGATAAGTGCTACGGATGGATGCTCTATATAGGCTTTTCCACCAAAAAGTATGCCCCTTGTGCCCCTTTTTGATTCAACCGTCTGAATATCAGTAAGCTATAGGGGGCACATTTGCCTGAAAAACGTGCCCCCAACGTGCCCCTAACGTGCCCCCATGAAAACAAATGAAGCACATGCCTAAACCCGTACCAACTGCCGTCCAAACCCGTACCAACTGCCGTCCAAACTACCTTGCGTCTATACGCAAACAACCGTTCGCCTATACGCAAACAGCCGTGCGCCTATACGCAAACAACCGTGCGCCTATACCCAAAATCTAAGCCACATTCCGAAAGTGACTGTTTGGGGGGGCATGTTAGGGGCATGTTAGGGGCACGTTTTTTGGTACATCATGCCCCTGTTAAATACTTGGTAAACAGTTAGATAAATCAAAAGGGGGCACGGGGGCACCTTTTTTTTACTTTCAATGAGAGGGCAGGGGGTTGGGAACTCGGAATAAACTCAATTATATTTGGTAATTCTCTCATTTCTTTGTTCCTTTTTCCGAATATTCCAAACTTTTCTCCAACTTTCTTTCATTTATTACAAACTTTTTCGTATCTTTGCACCAAGTATCGGCCAATCGTCGTAAACGACGCATGCTGAAAAGCATCTATCTCTGAGCGCAGAGTGCCGGTATAATCTTTGCGGAACCAATAATAGCATCAGCTATTTATTCAGAGTATCGTGAAACCTCGGAAATTTCAACGATGAAATGCTTTGAGTAAGTCAGCGGATGCCCGTGCGATAGCGCGGGCATGACTTATATCTAGCATTTCAGGTACATTCCGAGGACCTCACGATACGAGAGAAGAGCCATGTGTCGCGCTTCTTTTGTGTCCTGAGGTCTCTTGGCGTTTACCTGTAAGCAAGCCTGAAGATATAGTCTGATTGCTCCTAAAACTATCGTGCGCTATGCTTATAGACAACAAAGTGGATCGTTAT
>ONYA01000027.1 GCA_900321965.1 uncultured Prevotellaceae bacterium | reverse complement strand
GAATAAGCAAGACACAGTTACAACAATGTAAAAAAATAGGATTGTCAACCTATATTGAAATTAAGAGTATAAACTGTCAACCAAATTCAGTACACCTCAAATACGGGAATTACAAGAAAATGTTGTATCTTTGCAGCGCAATCGTACCTTAACATGCAAATATAGATTAGATTTACCGATGAACGTACAAATAGCACCCGCCTGACCGCAACGCGGTCACCTCTCAATAGCCGTAGTGTCCGCAGGACCTACGGATAACGCGGATAACAACGGCATCTGACCGCAACGCGGTCACCTCTCAATAACCGTAGGTCCGCAGGACCTGCGGATAACGCGGATAACGCGGATAACAACGAAATAATCATTAATTGCACCCCGAAGGGTGTGCCCTAACAACTATCAATATGGCATACACAAAACTCCTCTTCCACATCGTATTTCGCCCCCACGCTAACCGTCCCGTCATCGTTGAGGAACACGAACGCGAACTATATATGTACATCTACGGTTTCTGTAAAAACCACCAATGTGTACTCTATCGCATTAATGGTATGCCCGACCACGTTCACATGCTCGTGGGTCTTCATCCCACCATCGCCGTGGCGTCGTTCGTCCATGACCTGAAGATTGCAACGGGTAATTTCATGCGCGCCAATCGCGACAAGTTCCCAATGTTCGAATCGTGGGAACGCAGTTACGGGGCGTTTACCTATAGTGAGGCCGACAAGGATCGTGTCATCCAATACATCATCAACCAGAAGGAGCATCATAAACGGGTGAACACCCACGATGAAATGGTGCAAATCCTAAAGGAATTCGGAATAGAATATGACGAGAAATATATATAATAGGGGGATGGGCGACCCCGTCAGGGTCGATATTTCCGATGGCGTCTGATTCTGTTCCGTAGGTTCTTCGAAGCGTCCTTTGGGATGCTTCGAAGAACCCCCGGCTATTGAGGGGTGACGGTTTCACCGTCATTTGCGTTTGACCGCGACGCATTCCGGGGGTACTGCGCACCCCCGGCTATTGAGGGGTGATGGTTTCACCGTCATTTGCGTTTGACCGCGACGCATTCCGGGGGTACTGCGCACCCCCGGCTATTGAGAGGTGACGGTTTCACCGTCATTTTTCAACGACATACCGCGAGGCCGCATAACCGCGTGGATGAACGCGGGTGGTCAATGACCGCAACGCGGTCACCTCTCAATAGCCGTAGTGTCCGCAGGACCTACGGATAACGCGGATAACGCGGATAACAACGGCACCTGACCGCAACGCGGTCACCTCTCAATAGCCGTAGTGTCCGTAGGACCTACGGATAACGCGGATAACGCGGATAGCAACGGCACCTGACCGCAACGCGGTCATCTCTCAATAGCCGTAGTGTCCGTAGGACCTGCGGATAACGCGGATAACGCGGATAGCAACGGCACCTGACCGCAACGCGGTCACCTCTCAATAGCCGTAGTGTCCGTAGGACCTGCGGATAACGCGGATAACGCGGATAATAACGGCACCTGACCGCAACGCGGTCACCTCTCAATAGCCGTAGTGTCCGTAGGACCTGCGGATAACGCGGATAACGCGATATAGCAACGGCACCTGACCGCAACGCGGTCACCTCTCAATAGCCGTAGTGTCCGTAGGACCTGCGGATAATCATTATAGAGTGAGTACCGGCTCGTAGGTCTGCGGCACGTGGGTGGTCTTGATGCGCCACTCCTTGGGGTAGAGGTTGTTGGCGCGCGTACCGATGTTCTTCACCTGACCTAACGGGTGACCCATAAACGTGACGGTGACAAGACCGCGCGGCGTGTCGGGCGGCAGCACAAGGGCTTCGCCACGGAGGTAGGCGAGGGCCTGGGGGTAGGTGAGGTCAGCGCAAGGCAGCTCGCTGTTGTCGAGGTGCGAGGTACGTTCTTTTTCGAGGTGCGAGGTACGAGGTGCGAGGTACGAGAATAGTTTGTTGGCGGATAATACTGCACTTGAAGGTAATCTCGTACCTCGTACCTCGCACCTCGTATCTCGAATATCCCTCGTACCTCGCACCTCGCACCTCGTATCTCGAATATCCCTCGTACCTCGCACCTCGCACCTCGCACCTCGTTTCCCCATCACGCACATAAACAGCCCCTCTGAGCGAGTGATGCCGGGGATGAAGCGGTAGACGGGAGCGTCGAAGCCGGGGAGGAGCGAGCCGGTGATGTTCCACTCGGGACGGACGTCGACGGGCAGTATCTCGGCATCGTCGAAGGTATCCAAGAACCAGCGGACGTTCTCCTCGTTCTCTTTAGTATTAAAGGTACACGTACTATATATAAGCAGGCCGCCGGGGGCGAGGCACGCCCAGGCATCGCTGACGATGTCGCGCTGCAACTGCCAGCAACGCTCGACGTTCTGCGGACTCCACTCGCGGATGGTGGCTTCGTCCTTTCGGAACATGCCCTCGCCGGAGCAGGGGACATCGCAGAGGATGAGGTCGAAGCGCTGCTTCGACTTGCGGAAGACTTCGGGGTAGTTGTTGGTGACGATGTGGTTGGGGTAGCCCCATTTCGTGACGTTCTCCAGCAGGATGTTAGCACGCTGGCGGATGGGCTCGTTGGAGTAGAGCACGCTGTCGGCGGGCAGGGCAGAACGGAGCAGCGTCGACTTGCCGCCGGGAGCGGCGCAGAGGTCGAGCGCATTCGCTAAATGAGAAATGAGAAATGAGAAATGAGGAATTAGAAATGAGGAATTATGATTACTTTGTCTGGGATTAGCCTCCGGACTTGTTTGGTAATCATCATTTCTAATTCCTAATTCCTCATTTCTAATTTGTCGAATGACTTCGTCGAGGAACATTGAGGCCGCCTCCTGCACGTAGTAGCAGCCGGCGTGGAACAGGGGGTCCATCGTGAAGTTAGGACGCTGGGGCAGGTAGTAGGCATTGCGGCACCAGGGTACTCTCTCTCCTCTCTCCTCTCTCCTCTCTCCTCTTTCACTCCCCACTTTTTTCGGGTTCAGACGGATGCTGACGGGAGGCTCTTCCTCGAACGATTTCAGGTATCGTTCGAAGCGCTCGTCGCCCATCAGCTGGCGCGTATATTCTGTGAATGTGAGTGGTAAATTCGCCATTGGCTTGCAAAATTAAAAAAAAAATCGCACCTTTGCAACTAATTCGCGAAGAATTACGTCTAACGAATAAAAAGAAACAAAAAGAACGTAATATGAAAAAGGTATTTTTTACAGTGATGGTGCTGACGATGCTGACCTCGTGCATCGAAGGTGTGAAGTTCCACTTCACGGGTGAAACGACTCTCGAGGAGAACAGAGAGTTGAGCGGTTTCGAGCGCATCGAGCAGTATGGCTCGTTAGACGTGGAGTATATGCAGGCCGACTCGTTCTCCGTCAGGGTGAATGCTCCTGACAATGTTCTCGACCAGGTGGAAACACGTGTGGAAGGCAACAAGCTGATTATCCGCATGAACAACACCGGCAATATCGTAGACTTCAACTCAACCGACGGTGTGACCGTCTATGTGACGTCGCCCGACTTCCTCGGCGTCATGCTGAAAGGCTCCGGCAATTTCGAGTGTAAGCACCTGCTCGACACCGACAATCTCGACATCGAGCTGCGAGGCTCTGGCGACGTGGAGTTCGACAACGTCATCTGCGACCACATTGGCGTGGCGCTGGTAGGCTCTGGCGACGTGGAGGTGAAGAAGGTGAAGACGCTGCAGTCGATGGTCGAATTGATAGGCTCCGGCGACATCAAGATGAAGTTCGAGGACAGCGGACGGGTAGAAGCGCGACTGATGGGCTCCGGCGACATCGCGCTGAGCGGACGGGTGCAGTCGCTGCGAGAGGATGTCCGCGGCTCCGGTGACCTGGAAACATCGCGCCTGATAGTCAAAGAATGACACGAATTAATTCTCTATAACGACCACGAATTTAACTAATAAAACGAATATTTATGAAAAAGATTCTGATATTGATGACATTGGTGCTGACGCTCAGCTTGGGCGTACAGGCATCAGGACAGAAACACCGCCACACGCCTCAGGCGGAGCAAGTGGACTCGGTGGTGGCGTATTCAGACACGACAGGTACTGACACCGTGGTGAAGACCCACAGCCGCAAGGTGACGATAACCACCAGGACATCGCCCTGGAGCACAAGGACAACGACGTACGATCTGGACGACGAGGACGACTTCCCGGGCTTTTTCAGCACTGTGATGAAGAATATGAATCACGGCATTGCCGGTATGTTCTTCGTGCTGGCTATGATACTCATCCTGTTCGTCTTGGCACCTGTCGCCATCATCATCGCGCTGTTCTACTTTATCAACAAGAACCGTAAGCAGAAGATGAAATTAGCGCAGATGGCCATGCAGCAGGGACAGCCCATCCCCGACCAGCTGCTTGACGAGAAACCCGCCAACGCCGACGAGGAGTACCAGAAGGGCATGCGCCAGTGTTTCGTGGGCGTGGGACTGATGGTGTTCTTAGGCTATGCCGCCGGTCAAGTGGGCTTCGGCATCGGTGCCTTGGTGTTCTGCATCGGCCTGGGCAAGGTGTTCGCCTCGCGAACAGCCCGTAAGAATGAGACAATGAATAATACTTTAAATAACAACGATATCATACAACATTAACTATGACAAAGAGACTTTATCGCTCGAACGACCGCGTGTTAGGCGGTGTTTGCGCAGGTGTAGCAGAGTATTTGGATTTCGATCCCGTAGCAGTACGTTTGGGGTATGCAGCACTGACGCTGTTCACAGCCTTTGCAGGCATCCCCTTCTATATCGTCGCATGGATCATCATGCCCGAGAAGAACAGCATCATCAACTCGTGACGCATGGCAACGCTCACTGACATCACTCTCGTAGCACAGGTGGCGGTACTCGGCAACAAGCGGGCTTTCGACGAGCTCGTACGCCGGTATCAGTCGCCTGTACGGCGGTTTTTCCTGCATCAGACGCTGGGAGACAGTCAGTTGAGCGACGACCTGGCTCAGGACACCTTCATCAAGGCTTATACGAGCATCGGCTCCTTCCGGGGCATCGCCTCGTTCCAGACGTGGCTGATGCGTATAGCCTACAATGTGTTCTATGATTACTGTCGGAAAATGAGGAATGAGAAATTAGAAATTAGAAATGATGATTACTCTCGGGGCGGAAAAGATGTTGGCACAACTAATCATAATTCCTCATTCCTCATTTCTCATTCCTCATTGAAGATGGACCTTTATGCCGCCTTGGCACTGTTGAAGCCCGACGAACGCACGTGCATCACCCTGCAGCTGGTCGACGGCTACGACATTGCCGCCATAGCGCGGATTACCGGTATAAAGGCGGGGACGGTGAAGTCGCACCTCTCGCGTGGCAAGGAGAAAATGGCAAACTACTTAAGACAGAATGGATATGATGGAAGATAACGAACAGCTTTTGCAGCAGTTTTTCAGTGAGACGGCACAACAGACGATTGCCGACGACGGGTTTACAGAGCGTGTGATGCAGCGGTTGCCGCTGCGCACCAACTGGTTTGTGAGACTCTGGGACGGCTTGTGCCTCTTGGTGGCGGCCATCCTCTTTATCGTCTACGACGGCTGGCAGTTGCTGGTCGATCATGTGATAGGGCAGTTCTACACCGTAGTGGCCACGTCGCCGAGCCAGGTGCTGCTGACGGTTGCCGCCGTCGTCTTCGGATTACTCTTCGTGGGGGTGGGCGAGGTGCTCTATGCCGAGTCAGTCCGTCGCTCCTGGTTGCGGTGATTCCTTCAAGCGGCCCTCGTCGTCGAACAGACCATAGGTGGTGCGCAGTACGGTGAACTCCGTACGGCGGTTCAACTGGTTACAGCTGTCCTGCTGAGCCTCGTCCTTCAGGGCCGTGATAAACGCTTCCGTCAGTACGTCGCCTTCCTTCAGGAAGGGATATTTGGCGGCCACTTTCTTCTTAATCGTCTTCGGCTTGCTCTCGCCGTAGCCTTTCGGCGTCAGGCGGTCGGCAGCTATGCCGTGGTCAATCAGGTAGTTGACCACCGACTCGGCGCGTCGCTGCGACAGTCCCTCGTTATACTGGTCGGAACCTTTGTAGTCGGTGTGTGCCGCTAACTCGATGGTGACGTGCGGGTTGTCGTTCAGCAGTTGTACCAGCTGGTCGAGAGCCGCCGCCGACTCCGGGCGCAGGGTGGCCTTGTTGAAGTCGTAGAAGATGTTCTCGATGAGTACGGGTGCCGAGATGTTGGCAAGTGGGAACTGCAAAACATACTCTTTGGAGACGGTGCAGGTGTCGACGCGCAGTTGCTCCGTATGGTTCAGGAAACCTTTGCAGGCACCCAGCAGCACATAGTCGACGCCCGTCTTGATCTCCTGTGTGAACGAGCCGTCGCCCTTGACGCTGAGCTTCAGGTTGGTGCCGTCGTTGCCCACCATGTAAACCTGTCCGGCAGGCAGTTCGTAGCCATCCATCTCGTAGACCCAGCCCTTGAGCGTCAGCAGCACCTCTTCCTTCTCAAACGAATAGATATGGTCCCAGCCACGGGCGTCACCACGGTTCGACGAGAAGTAGCCACGGTTGTGCAGCCCGTCGAAGGTCATGCCGAAGTCGTCGCCCTGTGAGTTCAGCGGGAATCCCGGATGCTCAATAATATATGAGGAATTATCATTTCTCATTCCTAATTCCTCATTTCTAATTTGATTGCTCACAGGCTGAGCAATAAAGATGTCGAGTCCGCCGAGTCCCGGGTGTCCGTTGCTCGAGAAGTAAAGGTCGCCGTTGGGACGGAAGGTGGGAAACATCTCGTCGCCCGGCGTGTTGACGGGTTCGCCTATGTTTTCGACAGCACCGATGCCGTTCTGTAGCAGTTCAGCGCGCCAGATGTCGTAGCCGCCCAGTCCGCCAGGCATGTCGCTGACGAAGTAAAGCCACAGTCCGTCGGGCGACACGGCGGGGTGGGCAAAGGTCGATAGCGTGTCGCGGCTGATGGTCAGCTCCACGGGCTTCGACCACGCGGCATCGCTGCGCTGGGCGGTGCTGATGGTGGCAAAGCGCGGGTAGTTAGGGTCGGTCTTGCATTGTGTCAGATACATCGTCCGGTTGTCGGGCGAGAACGAGCAGACGCCTTCGTCGTAGCCGGAGTTCAGTTCCGAGTCGATGGTCTGCGGTTTGCCCCACTTGCCCTTGTCGTCTTTCTGTGCGAAGAAGATGTCGGCGGGCTTTGTGCCCGTGATGCCGCTCAGCTCGTCGCCCTGCGCCTGATTGCGCGTCGATGTGAAGTACAGCTGGTCGTAGTCGTCGCCACAGAGCATCGGCGAGAAGTCGGCACGGCGCGAGTTGAACAGGTCCTCGCGCTTCACCGTGTATTTCGAGTCTTTTTGTCTGAAGACCGGTGCCTGACGCGCTGCCTTCACGCCCTCGCGGGCCAGCGGCAGGTAGGGGCTGTCCGTTCCGGCCAGACTGTCGACAGCCGTCTGGAAGGCTTTCTCGGCGTTCTTGTAGTCGCCGTTTTTCATCAGCAGTTGCCCAAGGAAGAACTGTGTCAGCGAGTCCTGTTGCTTATAGCGTACGGCGTTGTTGTAAGCCGCCACTGCCCGCTGCGTCTGGTTGATACGGCGATAGCAGTCGGCCATCTTGATGGCCCTTTCGCCTCGCAGTTTCCTGTCCTTTGTTGGTGTCTGTGCGTATGCTTTCTTATACTGTTCTGCCGCGTCGAAGTATTCGCCCAAGGCGTAGAACTTATCGCCTTTCTTCATAGCTGAGTCGGCACCGCACCCCGACAGGAGTACGGCCACCGCAATTATATATAATATGGTGCAAAGACGCTGCATACCATCTTATAACGCAAATCCCGCCATTTTATTGTATTTTATGACTGGAACGGTTGGCGATAGGTGCAACCATTTTTCCATTCTGAGCAGCCGTAGGCGGTTTTGCCTTTGATGATGTGGCCCTTGCCGCAGAGGGGACAGGGCTGGCCGACGAGCGGGTCTTGTGGCTCGGCCTTTTTCTTTGGCGTACTCTTGGCCTTTGGCTGAGCCTGAGCATCCTTGGCAGGTGTACGTTTGCGCGTTTTCTTCAGGTCTTCGTCTGTCAGTACGGTGACGCGGCGGTTCGACGCGTCGGACATCACTTCGTTGACAATCTCGGTGACCTGGGCTTTCAGCTCTTCGATGAACTGCTGGGCGTCGTACTTCTTGTGCTCAATGTCGCGCAGCTTCTTCTCCCAGATGCCCGTCAGCTCGCAACTCTTCAGAAGTTCCTCGCGGATGAGGTCGATGAGTTCGATGCCCGTCGGTGTGGCCACGAGGCGTTTGCGGTCGCGACGGATATAGTGGCGCTTGAAGAGCGTCTCGATGATGCCGGCACGACTGGAGGGACGGCCGATGCCGTTCTCCTTCATCGCGGCGCGCAGGGTCTCGTCCTCTACGAACTTGCCGGCCGTCTCCATAGCGCGGAGGAGGGAGGCCTCGTTGTAGTAAGGGGGCGGGGTGGTCATCTTCTCCGTGAGTGTTGGCTTGTGGTCGCCGCTCTCGCCCTTGACGAAGGTAGGTAGAGAACCGCCTCCATCGCCTGAAGGGGAGTCATTGCCTTGCTGGCTTTGTTCCTCGGCGGAAGAAGTATCTTCTCCCCGCCCTCCAGAGAGGGGCTGGACCACGCGCCAGCCGGGTTCAAGGATTTCTTTGCCGGTGACTTTGAACTCGATGGCGACGGGGGAACCGTCGCCAGCGGGGGAGGAGGTGGAGCGCACCTCGCCCAGTACCGTTGTTGTGGAGAATTTGCAGTCGGGCAGGAAGACACCAATGAAACGGCGGGCAACGAGGTCGAAGACCTTCTGCTCGGCATCGCTCAGGTTCTGCGGTATGACGCCTGTGGGGATGATGGCGTGGTGGTCGGTCACCTTCGAGGTGTCGAACACACGCTTCGTCTTCTTCAGCGGTTTGCCGCCAATAGGTTTGATGAACTCTGCGTAGGGCGCTATGCCGGCGAACTTCGTCTGGTAGAGACCGTTGAGCGTCTGCGGACACTTGGGGTAGATGTCGTCGGAGAGGTATTGCGTGTCTACGCGGGGATAGGTCGTGTATTTCTTCTCGTAGAGGCTCTGGATGAGGTTCAGCGTCATCTCGGCCGAGAAGCCGAACTTGCGGTTGCAGTCTACCTGCAACGACGTGAGGTCGTAGAGCTGCGGCGGCTGTTCCTTGCCTTCTTTCTTCTCTACCTTGGTCACAGTGAAAGGCTTGCCCTCGATGGTGGCGAAGGCCTGTTCACCCTCTTCTTTACTGGTGAACTTTCCCTTTGTTGCCGTGAACGTCGTGTCGCGGTAGACCGTTGCCAGTACCCAGTAAGGTTCGGGCTTGAAGTTGTCTATCTCCTTCTGACGGTTTACGATGAGGGCGAGGGTGGGGGTCTGCACGCGGCCTATCGAGAGCACCTGGCGGTTCTGTCCGTATTTCAGCGTGTAGAGTCGTGTGGCGTTCATGCCGAGGAGCCAGTCGCCGATGGCACGGCTGAGGCCTGCGAGGTAGAGCGGCTGGTAGTCCTGCTGGTCTTTCAAGTTGGCAAAGCCCTCGCGGATGGCCTCGTCGGTCATCGACGAGATCCACAGACGCTTGACGGGACACTTCGCCTGAGCCTTCTGCATCACCCAGCGCTGGATGAGCTCACCCTCCTGTCCGGCGTCGCCGCAGTTGACGATGCTGTCGGCCTGCTGCATCAGCCGTTCGATGATGGCAAACTGCTTTTCTATGCCACGGTCGGGAATGAGCTTGATGCCGAAGCGCGGCGGCACCATCGGCAGTTGTGTCAGTGCCCACGACTTCCATGCCGGGGTATAGTCGCCTGGCTCCTTCAGTGTACACAGGTGACCAAAGGTCCACGTCACCTGGTAGCCGTTACCCTCCATATAACCATCGTGGCTCGCCGTAGCGCCGATAATCCGCGCTATGTCGCGCGCCACGCTGGGTTTCTCTGCTATGCAGACTGTCATATCTTCATTGTTTGTTTTTCGTTTTCAGCCTGCAAAGGTACGAAAAAAAAAGAAATTATTGACAATAGATGATTGGGAATTGAATTTTATTTTGTACATTTGCGCCAAACTTCTGAATAATCATCAAATAATACCTATCAATCGTTATGTTGAAACTCATAGCAGACAGTGGAAGCACCAAGACAGATTGGACACTACTTTTTACCGCAAGTCGTCTTGCACCTACCGAGGTTATAGCCGCTTTTAAGACACAGGGTATCACCCCTATTCACCAGACTCCTGCCGACATCCGTCAGATACTGGAACATGAGTTGCTGTCGCAGCTCTGCACCTTCCCGCGTGCCCGGCTCGTCGATACAAAGGTGCTCGACAATGGCCCGCTTTTGCAGCATATCAGCGTCTACTTCTATGGCAGTGGCTGTACACCCGCCCATGTTCCCATGATGCAGCAGATCTTGAAGGAGGTTCTCTCGCCGAAGAGTGTCGAGGTCTACAGCGACCTTATGGCTGCAGCCCGTGCCCTGTGTGGCCATGAGGCAGGTATTGCCTGCATCTTAGGTACAGGTGCCAACAGCTGTCTCTACGACGGCGAGCAGATTGTGCAGAACACGCCCGCCTTGGGCTACATCCTGGGTGACGAGGGCAGTGGCTCTGTGCTGGGGCGCCTGTTTATGAACGGCATTTTCAAGAATCCCCGACTGGCTGATATCCGTGACCAGTATCTTGCAGAAACGAAGATGACACAGGCCGACATTATCAAGAAAGTTTATCGTGAGCCTATGGCCAACCGCTTTCTGGCCTCTACCTCTACCTTCATCATCAGCCATTTGGATAACCCTATTATCCACCAGTTGGTTGTAGACAACTTCCGTCAGTTCTTCCGCAGCAACATTGAACCTTATGGCCACAAAGATCTTCCAGTACACTTTGTCGGTTCCATGTCGTTCCACTACCACAGCCAGCTGGAAGAAGCGGCGCAGAAAGAAGGTTACGTCATTGGACAGACCATGCAGAGCCCCATGGAAGGCCTGATTGCCTTCCATGGTTAATGGCTCTGAATATTACCTATAACTAATAAGCGTGGTCGCTGTTGATCTCCTCCTTGGTCAGCTTCTTCTTGTCGATGGCACGCCAGCAGTAGACAATGTAGGCCAGGACGAAGGGGACGAGGAGCGAGACGTAGAACATCGTTCGCAGGGTGAACTCGCTGCTGCAGGAGTTTTCGAGCGTCAGCGACGACTGCAGCTGGGCGTTCGACGGATAGTAGGCCGTCATGTTCCAGGCTGAGCAGAGCAGCAGGGCGAGGACGGTGAGGACGGTGCCGATGCCAGCAGGCCAGATGCCGCCGGTGTAGTCCTTGCTCATGACAGTCTTGCCGATGCCGAAGAGCACGAGTACCACACCTATTAATAATATAATGGTCAGGTACCACATGTCGATGAAGTTGTTCAGGTACTTGTAGGGCTCCATAAAGACGATGCCCTCAGCGTTGTAGGCATAGCCCTCCTTCAGCAGCAGGTGGACGAGATAAGCCACGAACAGGATGACGAAGGGAACGGCGTTGACCAGCAGACTGTGACGACCTCGCGTGCGGATCTCCTCGTCGTCGACGTTGTTCATGACATAGAGACAGCCCAGCACCCGTGCTAAGAACACGACGGCAAAGCCGAAGACGAGCACCCAGGGATTGAGCAGGGCGTCGAGGCCGTGCGAGGCGTTGCCCCAGTAGCTGATGATGGGTGTCATGGCCGTTGCGTCAATCATGTTGCTCTTCTCGACGATAAAGTTGCTGCCCTCATAGAACGTGGCCACGGCGCCGCCGAGAAGTAGCGGGCCGAGGATGCCGTTGAGCACGAGGAAGCACTGGAACGTCTTCGGGCCGAGGATGTTCTTTGCCCAAGCAAAGCGACCAGAGGTCGAGCGGCCGATTTTGTTCTGGAACTCGTAGCTGACGGCCTGCAACACGAAGGTGAAGAGGATGAGCATCCACAGCCAGTAGGCACCGCCGAAGCTGGTGGAGTAGAACAGCGGGAACGAGGCGAAGAACGCGCCGCCGAAGGTTACCAAGGTGGTGAACGTGAACTCCCACTTGCGGCCTGTCGAGTTGACGACCAGACGACGTCCCTCGTCGTTGCCTCCTAAGGAGAATACCAGCGAGTTGGCTCCCTGCACGAAGAGCAGGAAGACTAATATTGCACCAAGCAGTGATACGATGAAACACCAGTAGTGCTGTAAGAATGTATATGTCATAGTCTTTGAAAATTAGAATTCAGAAATTACTCATTACCGATTTCCGGTCCCTTTTGGATTTGCTTCAGCAGAATGCTAATCTCGACAGCCAGCATGGTGGTGAAGAGGACGAGGAAGAGGAAGAAGGTCAACATAACGCTCGACGCATGCAGGTCGCTGACGGCCACCCATGTGGGCAGCATGTCCTGAATTGTCCACGGCTGACGTCCGAACTCAGCCACGAGCCATCCGCTCTCCGAGGCGATGTAGGCTAAGGGAATGAGCGCAATGGCCAACCAGTAGTGCCAGTCGGGCAGACGGGTGATGTCGTTGGTGTCGGCCTCTGTCTCTGGAATGACGCCAAAGGTAGCTAGCAGACGGCGTGTGAAGATGGTCAGGAACGGAATCTTATAGGTGATGACCAGTATCAGGGCGAAGAACAGTATCAGCAGACAGCCCACGCCCACCATGATGCGGAAGGCCCAGAAGTTGACGGCGATGGGCGGCACCATCTGCGCCTTGTCCTTGATGTAGCCGTAGCCGAAGTACTTCATGTTAGCGGAGAGAGTAGAGAGGAGAGAGGAGAGTGTGGCCTCGTCAGCACCTTCGGCTTTTGCCTTGCGGTAGTCGGCAAGTGCCTGGATGGCCAGCTTGCCGCATGCTATCTTCTCGTCGATGGAGGGCTCCACCGTTCCGTCGGGCTTCGTGTAGCCGTTCAGCAGGTCGTTGATGCCTGGGACGTAGCCGTCGAAATCGTTTGTTGCCATGAACGACAGGGCGTTAGGCACTTCGATACCCTCGATAATCTTCAGTCCGACGCCATTGCCGCCGTCGGCGAGTGCCTCCATAGCGGCCAGCTTCATGGGTTGCACCTCGGCCACGTCCTGTGCCGACTTATGGCCTGTGGCAGCAGCCAACAGGGCAGCGACGAGTCCCACCCATGCGCCGATCTTCATACTCTCGAGCGCCATCTTCGTCTCGCGCCGCTTCATCAGATACCAGCAGCAGACGCCTACGGTGAAGACGCCGCCGATGATCCAGGCCGACGTGACGGTGTGGCAGAATTTCGATACGGCAAAGGGCGACAGGGCCACTTCGGCAAACGACACCATCTCGTTGCGCATCGTGTCGGGGTTGAACTCGCAGCCCACGGGGTACTGCATCCACGCGTTGGCCACCAGAATCCACCAGGCGGAGATGGTGGCACCAAGACCCGTCAGCCATGTTGAGGCTAAGTGGAAACCGCGTGACACCTTGTTCCAGCCGAAGAACATGACGGCGACGAACGTCGACTCCATAAAGAAGGCCACGATGCCCTCTATGGCCAGCGGTGCGCCGAAGATGTCGCCCACGAACCACGAGTAGTTCGACCAGTTGGTGCCAAACTCGAACTCGAGGATGATGCCCGTTGCCACCCCCATAGCGAAGTTGATGCCGAAGAGTTTCTGCCAGAACTTGGCGGTGTCCTTCCAGAACTTGTCCTTCGTACGATAGTAACACGTTTCCATAATACCCATAATGACGGCCAAGCCGAGCGTCAGGGGCACGAAGAGCCAGTGATAGATTGCCGTGAGCGCAAATTGTGCTCTCGACCAGTCGATGGTCCCGGCATCAATGTTTAGCAATAGGTTTGTCATATTGTTACTGATTTAAGATTTGAGTTGCCACGTAGCCAGCCTTGTCGCCTTCGGCGTGCTCCTTTAGGAAGTCGGGGAAGAAGAATACCTTTAGCACGGCAAAGATGATGAAGAGCTTGATGAGAATGATGGCCCACAGCGTACGCCCCAACCGCATGTTGCGGAAACCGTCGTAGTAGAGGTCGTAGACCCTGTACAGAAAGTTGTTTTTTTTCATAGGCCTGTCGTGTGGGGATTCGGTGTGCAAATATATATAAAAATGTGATAAGTTCCAAACAAAATGCAAAAAAAGTTTGTCGTTTCAATGAAAATATATACCTTTGCACTTGTTAATTAACAAACAGACAATGAAAAAGATTCTGATACCACTTATTGTGGTGATAGCAGCCTTGCTGGGAGGTGTGGCTTATTTGTTTATGAACCTGCAGGAGCAGAAACAGGTGAACGAGGACATGCAGGAACTGGCCCGGCTTGACAAGCAGGAGATGGAGAACGAGTATGAGCGCTTCACCTTGCAGTATAGCGAGATGAAGACGAAGATTAACAACGACTCCATCATAGCCCAGCTCACCGAGGAGCAGATGAAGACCCAGCGCCTGTTGGAGGAGCTGAAGAAAACCAAGGCCGAGGATGCCCGTGAGATTACGCGTCTGAAGAAGGAACTGGCTACGGTGCGTGCCGTGTTGCGCAACTATGTCATGCAG
This sequence comes from uncultured Prevotellaceae bacterium, assembly GCA_900321965.1. GTDB lineage: Bacteria > Bacteroidota > Bacteroidia > Bacteroidales > Bacteroidaceae > Prevotella. Next base: position 35,940 of record ONYA01000027.1, on the reverse strand, counting down.
ATCGACTCGCTGAACCGCCAGAACGAGCGGCTGCAGGCTGAGAACACGCAGGTGAAGGAACAGCTGGCCGAGCGTAACTCGCAGATTGCCGGTTTGAGCAACGAGAAAGCCTCGCTGTCGCAGAAGGTGGCCATTGCCGCCCAGCTCGACGCTACGAACATCCAGCTGATTGGCTTGAAGAAGACGGGCAAAGCGGTGAAGAAGGTCAAGGACTGCAAGACGATGCAGGTGAACTTCACCATCAGCCGCAACGTGACTGCTACTAACGGTACGCGTACCGTCTATGTGCGCATACAGAACCCCGGCGGCAACACGCTCAGTGGCGGCGGCACTTTTGCCTACGAGAACCGCAGCCTGGAGTACACGATGAAGAAGAACATTGAATACACGGGCGAGGAGACGCCAGTAACCCTCTATTGGACGGTGTCGCAGATGCTCGAAGCCGGCGACTATCGCGTCAGCATCTTCGTCGACGGCAATATGATTGGCAGCAGAACCTTTAGTTTCAATTAAATCTAAAATATGTATACGAAATTTGCTATTAGCTTTTGGCTCTTGGCTCTTGGCGGTCTGCCGGCCAGTGCCCAGCGGCTGTTGACGCTTGACAGTTGCCGGACGATGGCACTACGCAACAACAAGCAGCTGAGCATCTCGAAGGTGAAGCAGGACGTGGCCGCCAACCTCAGACGGTCGGCACGCACGAAATACCTGCCTCATGTCAGTGCCATTGGCAGCTATATGCACACCAGTGAGGAGGTGTCGATCCTGAATTCCGACCAGAAAGACTTCCTGACGAACATGGGCACCAGTCTGGTGCAGAATGAGGGCTTTCAGGAAGGCTTGGGCAAACTGTCGCAGAGCATGGCCAACGTCGCTCCCCTGTTAGCCCAGCTCGGCGTGCCTCTGGAGCAGCTGCAGGCCATGTCGGCCCAGATGCAGCAGCTCCCCGAGGATGTGAAGACAAAATTGAATGGGGTAGGCGAGCGTATTGTAGATGCCTTTCGTACCGATACCCGTAACATATGGGCCGGCAGCATCATGCTGACGCAGCCCGTCTTCATGGGCGGCAGCATTGTGGCACTGAACCGTCTTGCTGATATCAATGAGCGTATGGCCCGGAACAGTGCCGATGCCAAGGAACAAGCCACCATCTATGCTACCGACAAGGCTTACTGGCAGGTGGTGTCGCTGCGACATAAGCAGCGCTTGGCGCAGGCCTATCTGGACTTGGTGAAGAAACTCGACGACAATGTCAACAAAATGATAGAAGAGGGCGTGGCCACCCGCAGCGACGGTCTGAGTGTCGACGTGAAGGTGAACGAGGCAGAGATGACGCTGACTAAGGTCAACGACGGACTGGTGCTGTCGCGGATGCTGCTCTGCCAGACCATCGGCCTGCCCGTCAATGAAGATATTGTGTTACCTGAGGAAGAGGCCGAGAGTATTGCAGCCGTCGTCGTAACACCCCAGCTTGATGTGAAGCAGGCCTTGGAGAACCGTCCTGAGCTGAAGCAGTTGGAGAATATGGCCGATATGTCACGCCAGGCTACTAACATTCTGAAAGCAGGTAACCTGCCGATGGTGGCTCTGACAGGTGGCTACTCGGTGTCGAACCCTAACGTACTGAATGGCTTCGAGAAGAAGTTCGCCGGTTTCTGGAACGTGGGTGTGCTTGTGCGTATTCCCATCTGGAACTGGGGCGATGTCATGTATAAGGTGCGTGCGTCGAAAGGTGCTACGACCATTCTGAATCTGGAACTGGAGGAAGTGAAGGAGAAAATTGAACTGCAGGCTACGCAGACAGCCTACCAGATGGAGGAGGCTAACAAGCGGCTGACGATGGCAGAGTCCAGCGTCAAGCGTGCCGACGAGAACCTTCGCACGGCAAACCTGGGCTTCGCCGAAGGTGTCATTACACCGACTACGGTCATGGAAGCTCAGACGGCCTGGTTGCAGGCACAGTCACAAAGGATTGATGCTGAGATTGACGTCCGCCTGAGTCAGGTGAATTTCAAGAAAGTCATGGGCACCCTCTCCGTAGAATAATTGTCATAACATCATAATGCAAAAAACAACAAAGAATATGTCAGCAGCAAAACAACAGCATAACAACATTCTGCTTGCCATCTTCGGCTTTATAGCAGTGGTGATTATCGTGGCCTTGATAGGCTTCTTCACCTTGGGCAGAGACCCCGAGGTGATGCAGGGACAAGTTGAGGTGTCAGAGTACCGCGTGTCGAGCAAGGTGCCCGGCCGTATTCTGGAATTGCGTGTGAAGGAAGGCGACTTCGTGAAGGCCGGCGACACACTGGCCATCATCGACGCCCCCGAGGTGCGTGCTAAGATGGAGCAGGCCCGGGGCGCGCAGGACGCCGCGTCGGCTCTGGAACAGAAAGCCCAGAACGGTGCCCGCGAGGAGCAGATCCGCGGTGCCTTCCAGTTACTGCAGCAGGCCAAGGCCGGTCTTGAGATTGCCGAGAAGTCGTACAACCGCGTGCAGCGGCTCTTTGACGCTGGCGTGCTGTCGGCCCAGAAGCGCGACGAGGCCTACGCCCAGTACAAGGCCATGGAAGCCCAGTGCAAGGCCGCCCAGAGCCAGTACGACATGGCCGTCAACGGTGCCCGCCGCGAGGACAAGTTAGCCGCCCAGGCCCAGGTCAGCCGTGCCCGCGGTGCCGTCAACGAGGTCCACTCCTATATCAACGAGACGGTGCAGATAGCCCAGATGGATGGTGAGGTCAGTGCCGTCTATCCGAAGGTCGGCGAACTGGTAGGCACGGGTTCGCCCATCATGACCATCTCGATGCTTAACGACCTGTGGGGCACGTTCAACGTGCGCGAAGACCAGCTTGGCGCGATGAGCATCGGTTCGGAGATAACAGCCTTCGTGCCAGCCTTCAACAAGGACATCCGTATGAAGGTCTATTACATGAAAGACCAGGGCTCGTATGCCGTCTGGAAGGCTACGAAAGCCAATGGGCAGTATGACCTGAAGACCTTTGAGGTGAAGGCCCGTCCCGTAGAGAAGCTTGACGGTCTGCGTCCGGGTATGTCGTTAATCGTGAAATAACCGATGACTTTGGACGCGCTGAGAAGGGTCTGGTTGGTCATGAACCGTGAGATGCGTATTCTCTGGAAGAATCCCATCTACGGTTTCTGCATGGTGGTCTTCCCCATCATGGTGATGATTTTCTTCACCACGATGCTGGACGAGGGCGTACCAGAGGAATTGCCCGTTGGCGTTGTCGATGCCGACAATACGTCAACCTCTCGCGCCCTTGTGCGTCGGCTTGACGCCTTCCAGAGTTCGCGTATCGTTGCCAACTATCCGACAGTTGCCGAGGCCCGTCATGCCATACAGCGTAACGAGATCTACGCATTCCTCTACATCCCCAATGGAACAACAGAAAAGCTGCTGGCCAGCCGCCGGCCCAAGATTTCCTATTACTACAGCATGGCCTCCATAGCTGCCGGTTCGCTGACGATGAAAGACCTGAAAGTCGTTGCCACCCTCGGCTCTGCCGGTGTGGGACAGGCAACGCTGCGTGCCCGTGGTGCTACCGACGGCCAGATAGCGTCGTTCCTGCAGCCCATCACCCTTGACGTACACCAGATAGCCAACCCGTGGTCCAACTACAATGTCTATCTCTCTACCGTCTTTGTGCCGGGCATCATCATGCTCTTCGTCTTCCTGATTACCGCCTACAGCATCGGCGTGGAACTGAAGTTCAAGCGGTCGAAGGAGTGGGTAGAAATGGCTGGCGGCAATATGCTCGTGGCGATGACAGGCAAGATTCTGCCACAGTCGCTCATCTGGTTAGCCATCTTCTTAGGTTACGAGTACTATATCTATGGCGTCCTGCACTTCCCCCACGAGGGTGGGGCATGGCCGATCATCTTCCTCGGCTTCCTGGGCGTCTTTGCATCGCAAGGCTTCGGCATCTTCGCCTTCGGCCTGATGCCGTCGCTGCGTATGTCGATGAGTGTCTGCTCGCTGTGGGCCGTCCTCTCGCTGTCGATGGCAGGTTCTGCCTTCCCTATCATGGGTATGGACGGTCCGCTGCAGTCGCTGTCGTGGCTGTTTCCCCTGCGCCATTACTATATGGTTTATCAGATTACCGTCTTCAACGGTTTCCCCTTCCTCGAAGCGTGGTTCCACTTGGTGGCACTGGTGTTCTTCACCCTGCTGCCGTGGACGGTCATCCGTAAAATTAAAAACGCAATGCTGAATTATGTCTATATTCCGTAACATAGCCGAAGTGTTCAGCGATGCCGCCTACATCTGGCGACAGGAGATGCGTCAGGTCTTCCGCGACGAAGGCGTGCTCATCTTCTTCATCATCGTGCCGCTGGCCTATCCGCTGCTCTATTCGTGGATATATAATAATGAGGTGGTCCATGAGGTGCCCGTGGTGGTTGTCGACGACAGCCACTCTGCGCTGTCGCGGCAGTTCGTCCGTATGTGCGATGCCTCGTCCGACGTCAAGGTGCTCTGCCATGCTGCCGACATGGACGAGGCCAAGTCGCTCGTCAGCCGTCAGTTAGCCAAAGGCATCTATCATATACCGTCGGAATTCGACCTTAACATCAGCCGTATGCAGCAGGCCACCATCGGCATCTACTGCGACATGAGTCTGATACTGACTTATAAGGCTATCTACCAGACGGCGGTGGCTGTCAGCGGGACGATGGGTGCCGGCATCCAGATGAAACTGTCGCGGCCCGTCACGAAGCGCGAGGCAGAGATTACGGTACAGCCGCTGGCCTACGACGACGTTGCCGTCTTCAGTCCTGCCGGCGGCTACGGTTCGGCCGTGTTGCCCGCCGTGCTCATTCTCATCCTGCAGCAGACCCTGGTGCTGGGCATCGGTCTGTCGGCAGGTACCGCCCGCGAAAACAACCGCTACCACGAGCTGATACCCATAGACCGCCACTACCAGGGCGTCTTCCGCATCATTAGCGGCAAGGCCCTGTGCTACTTGATGATCTATGCCGTCATGGGTGCCTATCTGACGCTCGTCGTGCCGAAGATTTTCTCCTTCCCCGCGCTGGCCCACTGGCAGGACCTGCTGGCGATGATGGTGCCTTACACCATGGCCTGCATCTTCTTCGGTATGATTGTGTCCTGTATCGTGCGCTATCGTGAGAACGTCATGCTCCTCGTGGTGTTCGTCTCACTCCCGCTGCTGTTCATGACGGGTGTCAGCTGGCCGCAGAGCAGTATACCACCCTTCTGGCAGAGCATCTCGTGGCTCTTCCCATCGACCTTCGGTGTCCGTGCTTACGTGCGTATGAACACCATGGGTGCCACGCTGAACGATGTTGCCCTTGAGTACCGCCTGCTCTGGGTGCAGACCGTTTTCTACTGCATTGTAGCCTGTCTCGTCTATCGCCACCAGATAGTCATCTCGCGCCGGAACGCCCTGGTGCGCCTCGACCGCATCGGCCGCAAGCTCGAGGTTATCGAGCAGATACGCCGCCGTAAGCAGAAGAAGTAAAAGCTTAGCTCTTTCTTATTTCATTCCAACAATTTTGGTCTTCGGCTGTTCCTTGTTGCGACGGTTGACGACGGTGATGACGGCCTGGGCGAGGTTGATGAAGGCCTGACCCGTCATCGTGTCGACATTCAGGGCAGCAGGCTTGCCGGCATCGCCGCTGTCGCAGATGCCCTGGACGAGAGGTATCTGTGCCAGTAAGGGCACCTGCATCTCCTCGGCCAGTTGCTTGCACCCTTCTTTTCCAAAGATATAATAGCGGTTCTCCGGCAGTTCGGCGGGCGTGAACCACGCCATGTTCTCGATGAGACCGAGGATGGGCACGTTTACCTTCTCGTTGCGGTACATGTCGATACCCTTGCGGGCGTCGGCCAGTGCCACCTGTTGCGGTGTCGAGACGATGACGGCACCGGTGATGGGCAGCGTCTGCAGCAGTGTGAGATGGATGTCGCTGGTGCCCGGCGGGGTGTCGAGGATGAAGTAGTCCAGCTCGCCCCAGTCGGCATCGGCAATGAGCTGTTTCAGTGCACTGGTAGCCATACCGCCGCGCCACAGCGTGGCCGTCGTCGGTGAGACGAAGAAACCTATGGACAGCACCTTCACGCCGTACTGCTCAATGGGGCAGATGAGGTCGCGGCCGTCGACCTTGACGGCGTAGGGTCTTGCCTCCTCGATGTCGAACATCTTCGGCACTGACGGACCGAAGATGTCGCAGTCTAACAGTCCCACCTTGTAACCTAAGCGCGCCAGTGAGATGGCGAGGTTGGCAGAGACGGTAGACTTGCCGACGCCGCCCTTGCCAGAGCTGACGGCAATGATGTTCTTCACACCCGGCAGCAGCTGCTCGACGGCAGGCCGTGGCTTCGACTTGAACTCCGTGACGACGGTCACCTCAACGTCCTGCCCACACTGGTATTTGATGGCCGCCTCGGCCGCCTTCACGGTAGACTTCAGGAAAGGGTCGGTGTCGCGGGGGAATTCCAGCACCACCGTCACCTTGTTGCCGTTGATGGCGGGCTGGTCGGCCACCATCTGGCTCTCTACTAAGTTCTTCTTTGTGCCGGCATACGTCACTGTGGCCAGCGCGTCCATAATGAGTTTTGGATATAGTGTCATTTCTCTAAAATATTGGGAATCTTCTGCCACTGCTTGTCCTGCATAAACAGGTTTCGGCAGCCTCGGGGAATATAGAATTTGCACGCCTGCAGGATGACGTCCTTGAACGTGCTCCTTGACATCTTCGGGGGTAGGGGAGCGTTGACGGTGACCTCGCGCAGTGAGACGCACTTGGCGAAGGCACCGCCGCCGAGCGACTTCAGCGCTACGGGCAGCTGTACACTGGCCAGCAGGCTGCACTCGCTGAAGGCGTCGCTGCCTATCTCCTTGACAGCCGGCGGGATGATGATGCTCTGCAGCGTGACGCACTTGGCAAAGGCGTCGTTGCCTATCTCCTGCAAGGTGACCGGCAGTTCGATGCGCGACAGTGCGGTACACTCCTCGAACGCCTTCGAGCCAATCTTCTTCACGGATACCGGCAGGCTGACGTAGCGCAGACTGTGACAGCGGCGGAAGGCGTCGTTGTCAATCTCGTCGACATAGCCCTCGATGCGGACGCTGTCAAGCATGACGCAGTTCTCGAACAAGCTCTTACCCATTGATTTCGTCATGTTGGGAATGACGACGAATTTCAGCGATGAGCAGTTCTCGAAGACGCGGTCGTTGATGCGGTTCAGTCCCGAAGGCAGTTCCAGTTCCGTAAGACTCTTGCAGTTGAGGAACACGCGGCTCTCAATCTCCTTGACGCTGGCGGGCAGGCTGATGTCTGTCAGACTGGTACAGTCGCTGAAGCAGTCATTGCCAATCTCTGCCAGGTCGCCCTGTATGCTTATTGACTTCATACCCAGGCAGCGCATAAACACGCCGTTGCCCATCTTGCTGACGTCCTCAATGTCTATCGTCTCCAGACTGGAGCACTCCTGAAAGGCGTTAGCGCCAATCTTCTTGACTTTGGCCAGACTCAGGTTCTGCAGGTTACGGCACTTCTCGAACGCCGAACTGCCTATCTCGTCGAGGTCGTCCGGCAGGCTGAGGTCTTCCAGCATTTTGCACTCGCGGAAGGCGTTCGTGCCAATGGTCTTTACCGACTCGGGCATCGACACCGACTCCAGTGACTCGCAGCCCTGGAATGTGCCGTTGTTGATGGCTGTGACGGGGCCTAAGATGACCACCTTTGTCAGGGTGATGCAGCCAGAGAAGACATTGGCTCCCAGTTCGCTGACCTGGCCGGGAATTTCGATGTGGGCGAGCGACTTGCACCCCTCGAAGGCATTGGCACCGACAGACGTTACCGTCTCGGGAATGCTTACCTCTGACAGTTCCGAACAGCCGGAAAAGCAGTTGCGGCCGATGCTGACGGTGTTCTTGGGCATGATGACCTTGACGAGGCTTTTGGCACCAGCAAAGAGTGAGGCCGGCAGGGCGTTGGCCTCTGTCTTCATACCCTCCTTGCCCTCGGTGATGACCGCTTCGCTCAGGTCGATGCTCGTCACTATGCATTCGTCAGACTGCTTGTTGCTCACCTTTGTACGCGTGACGATCTGCGTGAGCAGCTTTAAGTCGGCTCCGTTCAGCGGGCCTGTCACCTTCAGGTCGGCCACTTTGAAACGTTCGTTTTCGGGAAGCAGACGGGCGAGGTGCCCCACGCTGTCGACATGGACGCTCTTCTCTTGTGCCATGGCCACGAAAGGCATCAAGGCAACCAATAAGACCAGTATTTTCTTCATATTATAATTCACTGTTTACAATTTACAATTCACAATTCATAATTCATTAGCACGAAGTGCGCTTCGGACTGCGTTTCGTACGGTGATACGAGCGGTATTCGTCCAACTCGATCTCTACGTCAGGCTCTTCAAGGACGACGGACTGGGGCAGATGCCAGCGCATATACCTGATGTTCAGTCCACGCTCCATCCACATCTTTTCATAATAGGTCTGTACAGACAACGTTGCCGGCTCCACATTCTGCGTCGACCGTTCGTCATTATACAGATCCTCCGTACAGAAGTCCACGGGCAGCAGATTCTTCTCCACCATATATCTCGTGTACGTAAAGAGGAAGTTCGAGTCCGTCTTCAGGTGGACTGTGCCGCCATCAACGAGGAAGCGGCGGTAACGCTGCATAAAGTACGTCGATGTCAGCCGCTTTCGCGGATTCTTCATCTGTGGGTCGCTGAACGTCAGCCAGATCTCCTGCACCTCGTCCTGAGTGAAGAAGCGGTCGATAATCTCGATGTTCGTGCGCAGGAACGCCACATTCTTCAAGCCCTCGTTCAGGGCCTGTGTGGCTCCCGTCCACATCCGTGCGCCCTTGATGTCGACGCCGATGAAGTTCTTGTCGGGATAGTTGCGCGCCAGTTCCACCGCATACTCACCCTTGCCGCAGCCAAGCTCCAGCACGATTGGGTTCTGATTAATGAAGTACTGTTCGCGCCAGTGTCCTTTCATGGGGTGTGACCAGTCGTCGCCAGTACCCCTCATGTCAAGGGCGTGGCCCACTGCCGAGTAGGGGCATTGGAACACGTTCCCGTAAGATTCCATATCGGCGAATTTCGCCAGTTTCCCTTTACCCATCTTATTTTCTGATTTTTTCTTATTGAAGTTATTTGCGTATTAGTGTCGAGCCCGATGTGCCGAACTGGACGGCATAGACGCCGTTTTGCAGGCCGTTAAGGGCGATGCAGCCCTGCTGAAGCGTGGCTTTCAGCACTACCGTGCCCGAAAGGCTGTAGACGGTGACGGGCGTACCGTCGTCAGCACTGTCGGCATAGAGCATATCGCCCACGAGCCGGAAGGTGATGCCCTCAGGCTGGCTCTTGCTCAGCGAGGGGATGGCCGCAGGCAGGGCGAGTGCTTCGAGTATTCCGGCGTATGCGTCTATCTGGCCCCAGCCGTAGATGTTGTTCTTCTCAGTATATTTGTCCTCAGGCTGGTGTGACGTCTTCCTGATGATGTCCTTCACCTGACTCTGTGTCAGTTTGGGGTTGGCCTGCAGCCACAGGGCGACGACACCTGCCACGTGGGGCGTAGCCATGGAGGTGCCCGAGAAGGCAGCCAGAGCGTACTCGGCTCCGAACTTCGTCTCCTTATAGACCATCAGCCTGCTCATGCCGGGTGTGGTGAGGACAGGAACGGCCGAAACGATGTTGACACCAGGTGCCACGACGTCGGGCTTGATGCGGCCGTCGAGTGTAGGGCCACAGCTGCTCAGACATGCCAGTGTGCCGGGCTTGCTGCCCAGTTCGGCCTGCGTCATCGGTTGTCCGTCAAGCCCCGTGACTGTTGAGCGGTAGTGCATGGCTCCGACGGCTATCACAGACTCAAAGCAGGCAGGTGCTGAAACCGTACCCGGAAACTGTCCGATAGTCTTGGCAGGCTCGGCCTCCGAAAACGCCCCTTCCTCGTTCATGACGATAAGCGAGCCGGCATAGTCGGAGACTAACTTGTAAGTGGCACCTTCGCTACCAGCAAGCCTCGAGTCGAGTAGCACGGTTATGTAATCGCTGTCCTGCGGATAAAAGGGTATGTAAGTGAGGTAATAGTAGCCTGACGCGTCTTCATAAACCAGATCCTTATCGGGCTCTTTCCCGGCATCCCAGGCGTTGACCAGGTCGGCAATCTGCTTCATGTCGACGGTAATCTTCTCGCCGCCTAAACTGACATTCAGTACGGGGTTACCTTCAGACTTCTTCCAGTTGACCAAAAGCCTGCTGGCGTATGGGCCTAAATCCATATCCATGGTCTCGCCAGCCTTTTTTTCGCGATAGACGTCGCGGCAACCCTCGTTGCCTGCTGCCACCACGAAAATGTGGCCGGGCGTCTTGAGCATGTTTTCGATGGCCTGCTCAGCCAGCGAGCGTGTCTGTTCCCACAATACGCGCGAACCATAGCTGAGGTTCACCACGCAAGGCTCCCCCTTGGCATCCGCCTGGTCGAAGATGGCTTTCAGTGCGGCGACAATCATGATGTCGGTCTTTTCCATCTTGGCACGAAGGCCAAGACCGGCAATATCCGGGAACTGCTTCGTCAGCCATTCCGATATCTCGTATTCCGCTCCGCTGTACATCTCGTCGGGTAATTCGGCTCCCATGATGTCGGCCTCGTAGGCAATGCCCTGACGGCCGCCGAATGATGTGCCCGCCATGATACCTGCCACATGAGAGCCATGCGGCACGGCAATAGGCTTAGGTGTTGTCGCTGACACCTTCTCGGCACTGTCATAGATGACGCCGAGATGGTCGCCGTCGGCAGAGGCTTGGCTGATGTCCCAGAACCACGTGATGCGCGAGTTGCCTTCGCTGTCGCGGAACATCGGGTGCTGGAAGAGCGTACCATTGTCGATGAGTGCTGCCGCTACCCCTTTGCCCGTGAAGGCTTGCGGCAGATTGGCGAAGCCCTCTTTCTGGCCTGCCCACACGTTGGTGACATTGATTCTCTGGAGCGACTCGTCGAGCAATGCCTTAGGCATGGGGTTCGCTTCAATGCGGCTGATGGCCGGCTCCTGGCTGAGGGCGTCGAGACGGTTGGCGGGCACCAGTACTATCCATGCAGGGTCGGCATAGCCTAAGGGCACACCGCCAGCCCGGCGGATAGACGTCTCGCCGTCAGCACTCTCTACGAGTACCATCAAACAACTGACCGTCTGGCCAGCAGCACGTGTCACTTTCTCTGTGGCGTGCTGGCGCAGCCAGGGCGACAGCTTATGGCGATGACTGTTGTCGGCATAGAGATTCTGTGCGACAATTATCAGTAGCAGAACCAATAGTTTTCTTGTTGTTGGCATATTATCCTATTTACGGGTTATTTGCGTATCAGTGTCGAGCCTGCTGTGCCAAGCTGGATGGCATAGACACCGCTCTGCAGACCATTCAGGGCGATGCTGCCCTGCTGTATCGTGGCTTTCAGACATACCGTGCCCGTGAGGTTGTAGACGGTGACAGGCGTGCCCTCGTCAGCACCGTCGGCATAGAGCACGTCGCTCACGAGCCGGAAGTTGACGTTTTCGGGCTGGTGATGGCTCAGCGAGGGAACGGAGGCCGGGAGGTTCAACACCTCTAACATTCCCGCATAGGCATCTATGACGCCGGCGCCAGAGTGGTTGTTGGGGATAGGCTCTATGGCATGAGACGTCTTCTTGATGATGCTGAACACATCGTCGGGCGACAGGTCGGGTTTGGCTTGCAGCCATAGCGCTACGATGCCTGCTACAGTGGGTGAAGCCTGTGAAGAACCAGACTGGCCTACCCACGTCTCCTTGGCGTCGCTGCCGGCGATGTCGTAGCTTTCGACGACCTCATCGGCATTGCGCGGACTATAGCTGTTGCCGGCAGAAATGATGCTGCCGGGAGCTGACACGTCGGGCTTGTTGCGCCCATCCCAGGTGGGACCCCATGACGAGCTGTTGTTCATGACGCCCACTACGTCCTCGACACCATTCGGCAGCACGCGGTTGCAGTAGTTGCCCACCGCCACGACGTTGGGGAATACGCCAGGGATGGCGCTGGTATAGGCGTTGGAGATGGTGCAGCCTTCAGCAGGGGTGGCACTGATGATGCCCAGCATTTTGCTGAAAGCTTCAAAACTCTGTTCACCAGTGACGACAGCCGTGACACTGAAAGGAAGTCTTGCTTCCTTGGGAATGAAACGGAGTCTGTAGATGTGCTTGCCGTCAGGAGCATCGTCCAGCTGCAGGAACTTCATCGTATAGGCGGCACGCTCTACGGCCGGCAGCATACCGTCGGTGAGCTGGCTGGTAGAGAACGTCTCGGTGTTGTTGTCAGTATCCATCGAAATATCAAGACTGAACGACAGTGCTCCACTGGTTTTCCAGATGATGTCATAGCTCATAGGCATGGACTGCCCCTTTAAGAAGATGCTTTCCGCCAGATTGCTGCCAGAATGGAAGTAATGTCTCATCTCTTCGACATTACCCTCATTGCCGTTGGCTGCGACGATGATGCGGCCAGGACCTGTCAGCAGTGAGAAAGCCTCCTGGAGCAGTTTCGACTCAGTAGAGAAGCCAAGGTTGTTTCCAAGGCTGATGTTAATGACCAGAGGCTGCTGCTGCTCCGTGGCGTAGTCCGTCATGTTCTTCACGCTGGTCAGCAGGTAGTCGGAATAAATCTCAAAGCTACGTTCGGAAAGGGGGTTCATCGTAGCGTCTGAGAATATGATGTCGCTCTCAGGAGCCATACCACGGTAGCGGCCTGAACCAACGGCGATGGCTGCCACGTGGGAACCGTGATTGGTGGCCATGACACCGTTACACGAGGAATTGCTGTATTGACGGGCTAATATGTCGGCGGCATTGGTCAGCACGACAGGCTCTGGCTGCCCGTCTTTGCTGTCGAAGTCCCAAATCTTACGGAAACGTGGCAGTCCGTTGGCATCCAAGAAGGTAGGGTGGTTGTATTGCACACCACCGTCAAGTACGCCCACGATGACCCCTTTTCCCGTATATGCCTGTGGCAGAGGACTTTCGCCGTTGACTATGGGATTGACATTCGCCGTTTTTCGCGCTTCATCCAGGCAGAAGCGGAAGCCTCCCTCCTTTTCCATACGTACCACACGGGGATCGCTGGCCGCTTTCGCTATATTGCTGGCGGGAACGTCCACCACGGCAATATAGCCCAAGTCTGTCACCATCAGCATGCCGTAGTCGTTACACACAGAAGTCATCTGTCGTGCTTCGGTGACTTTCATGATGAGGCGGATGCGGGAAGGATTGTCAGCAAACCGGCGTGAGGCTGCGTTACCGTTAATGTCGGCCAGCATCTCGCGCAGACTGCCGGAAAGTTTAAACGGCTGAGCGGTCGCGGCTGCGACACTTAGCAGGAGGCATAAAGTTAAGAGCCAACGGGAAGAAGTCTTCATCATAATTCGGGATTTGTATGCTCCGCCTGTTAGGAGTTTGCGGGGCTTAATATGCTTGCGACTCAATAAACAACAAGCTTGTAGACTCCCGATAGCTCGTAACAGGCGGAACTGGAATAGAAAAAAATGTTTACTCGATGACAACGGTGGTCCAGCCGTGCTTGTCCTCGATTTCGCCGTACTGGATGCCGCGAAGTGTGTCGAACAGTTTCTTCGACATAGGGCCGGGCTTGTCTCCGAACGAGTAGCGCTTGCCGGTGTCGAGGTCGTCGATATACGAGATGGGACTGATGACGGCTGCTGTGCCACAGGCACCAGCCTCCTCGAAGGTCTCCAGCTCCTCCTCAGGGATGGGGCGGCGCTCCACCTTCATACCTAAGTCTTCAGCCACCTGCATCAGACTCTTGTTGGTGATAGAGGGGAGGATAGAGGTAGACTTCGGCGTGATATAGGTGTTGTCCTTGATGCCGAAGAAGTTGGCAGCACCGCACTCGTCCATGTATTTCTTCTCCTTGGCGTCGAGATAGAACTCGCAGGCGTAGCCCTTCTCGTGAGCCAGGTTGTTGGCGAACAAAGAAGCAGCATAGTTGCCACCCACCTTATATTTACCCGTGCCGAGAGGTGCCGAACGGTCGTAGTCGCGGATGATGACATAGGGGTTGGCAGCGAAACCACCCTTGAAGTACGGGCCTACTGGCGTGACGAAAATCAGGAAGCAGTACTCCTTGGAAGGATGTACGCCCACCTGTGCGCTCGTACCGATGAGCAGCGGGCGGATATAGAGCGTGGCGCCGCTCTCGTAAGTGGGAATCCACTCCTGGTTCAGACGCACCACCTTCTTTACCATCTCTGTGAACAACTCGGTGCTCACCTCGGGCATCATAATGCCGCGGCAGGTTGACTGCAGGCGGGCAGCGTTCTCGTCGACGCGGAAGACACGTACCTTGCCGTCAGGGCAGCGGTATGCCTTTAGACCCTCGAAAGCCTCCTGACCGTAGTGCAGGCAGGTGGCGGCCATGTGCAGTTTCAGATACTCATCGGAGCAGACTTCAATCTCGCCCCATTTGCCGTCGCGATAGTAGCAGCGGACATTGTAGTCGGTCTTCATATAGCCGAACGACAGACTACCCCAATCTAAATTTTTCATTGCTTTTTGTGCTTAAAATAAACCTTTTCGACGTGCAAAAGTACTCATTTTATTTCAAATAAGCACCAATTCTTTGTTTTTTTTATGATTTGTTGTCTTCGGCGAGTATCTTCTTGATTTCCTCGTCGGTCTTGGTCAGCTTGTCCTTGCAGAGCTTGATTAGCTGTTGGGCACGCTTGAGCTGTTCTGACATCTGGTCGATGTCGAGTTCGTCGTTCTCCATACGGCGGACGATGGTTTGCAACTCCTGATATGCCTGTTCGTATTTCAGTTCTTCTTTCATGTGATGATTGATTTGATGGTTCCTTTTTCAAGTCGTGTTTCTATCTCGTCGCCGGGATGCAGCGTTTTAGGGTCGCGGACGGCATGGCCATCCTTGAGTGTGATGCTGTAGCCGCGCCGCAGCAGCAGGGTGGGGTCGAGGGCTTTCAGCCGCTCTGCCATAATCTCCAGTCTGTGCCGCTCGGTGGTTAACCTGCGGTCGGCCATCAAGGGTATGCGCTGTTCGAGGGTGTCTATTCTGTTACGGTTGCCCGTGATGGTCTGCTGTGACAGGGTGAGCATACGGCTGAACAGCTGGTCGAGGCGTGCTTCCTGTCGGGTCTTGACAACCGCAAAGAGGCGTGGAAGTGCCTCTTGGAGGGTAGATAGCTGTAGCTGCAGGTTCGTGAGCCTTTGCTGTGCATGACGTGCCATACGGTTCTGCACGTCGTTGAGGCTGTCGAGCACCGCTTGGGCGTGGTCGATGAGGAAGGCCGCTGCGGCGGTCGGCGTTTTCACGCGCCGGTGGCTCACCATGTCGAGGATGCACTCGTCGCGGTCGTGGCCGATACCTGTAATAATAGGTATGGGGAAGTTGGCCACATTTTCGGCCAGTGCCAGCGTGTCGAAGCCCGACATGTCGCTGGTGGCTCCGCCGCCCCGGATGATGACAACGCAGTCGAAGGGGAGACCCGTCGGAGAAAGGACGGGCACGGCGGCGGAAGGCACAGCGGCGGAAGCGACGGTGGCTTCATAGATACGGTTGAGGGCAGCGATGACGCTCTGCTCTACGCCTTCGCCCTGCATAACAGCCGGAAAAAGCTGGCTGCGGAAGGCAAAGGGCGAGTCGGCCAGCTGACCGGCAAAGTCGCCATAGCCGGCAGCCGTCTGACTGCTAATGACGGCAATGTTGAGGCAGAACAGCGGCAGACGCAGTTCGCGCTGGAGGTCGAAGACTCCCTCTTCCTTTAGCTGCTGGATAATCTCCTGGCGGCGGCGGGCCTGGTCGCCGAGGGTGTAGTTGGGATCAATGTCGGTGACTATCCACGAGAAGCCGTAAGCCTCGTGGAATTGCGGGTAGACTTTCAGCAGCACCTTCATGCCGGCACGCAACCGCTGGTCGGTCGTGCGTTCGAAGTATGGCCGCACCAGCGACCACTTCGACGCCCAGCACTTGGCAGAAGCCTTTGCCACTGGCGTCGCGTTGCGGTCGTCGCGCTGAATCAGTTCCATATAGCAGTGTCCGCGACTCTCGCGACACTCCGACAGTTCGGCCTCCACCCAGTATTCACTGGGCATTGCCGTCTCTATCAGTTCGCGGACGAGACCGTTGAGTTCGAGTAGTGTCAGCCGTTGGTCTTTCATTTTAGATTTCCTATCATAAAGGCTCTCCAGAAGTTGGGCATGCCATAGCCATAGATGTTGTTGGGCGACTGGTAGTTGTCGGCTGTCGAGCGTATCAGGTTGATTATCTCCGATGCACTCTTGTTAGGCATCGACTGCCAGAGGCAGGCTACCAACCCGCAAACGACAGGCGTGGAGAACGACGTGCCCATGTCGCGAACGACGGTGCCCCGCCCGGATATGAGGACTGCCGGCGAGCCGATGGCCACGATGTCGGGCTTTACGCGTCCGTCCTGCGAAGGACCTACGGCCGAGAAGGGGGCGTTGATGCCTTGTGGCGTGACGGCCCCCACCGTCAGTATGTTGTCGGCATCGGCCGGCACACAGATTTTCTTCCACGGTCCCATGCCCGTGTTGCCTGCTGAGTTGACGAGGATGATACCTTTGCGAGCCAGCATGGACGCCGTCCGTGAGATGAGGGTTGAACGACCGTCCAACTCTTTGAGCAACAAACTCTTGTGCGGCTTGTCGTAGTCGTTGTAACCTAAGCTGCTGTTGATGATGTCGACACCGGCAGAGTCGGCCATTTCGGCAGCCATTGCCCAGTAGTCTTCCTCGACAGGCTGTTCAGACTGCTGGTCTTCGCAGCGCAGCAGCCAGTAACTGGCTTCCGGGGCGGTGCCTACCAGCACACTGGGGAAGTTGGCGGCTATGGCCGAGAATACCCGCGTGCCGTGGTCGGCCCCTTTGAATATCTGTTCGTCGTCGGTAGGTTGGCGTAATGGCCAGACGAAGTCCCGGCAACCGGCAATCCTGGTGCTGCTGAAGGCGGCGAGGCGGTTGGCGTTGCGGAAGCCGCCGTCGAGTACGGCAATGGTCATCCCCTTGCCACGCAGTCCGACATGATGCAACCGCTGTCCGTGTAGGCTCTCTATCTGTTCCTTGCCGTTGCCGTAGTGCTCGCCGTGTATGGAGTCCCAGGAGTTGAATTCGTTGTGGTAAATCCATTTCGGCTGTTCCTTGTCTATGGAGTCGGGCGATATCCACACCAGTTCCGCCTGTCTGACGAAAGGCAGTGCAGCCAGCTGTGCCTTCACCGTCGTGTCATTCGTATGTACGACGACGGTGTTGTTCCATCGGCTGGTGCCCACTATGCTGACGCCGTGATGCGCCCTGATAGTCTTCAGATAGCCGGGTGAGACGGGCAGGTCCGTGGAGTCGAGCTTCAAGCCTTGGCGCTTGCGGCGCTCCACTGACTTGGCAGAGAGCCAGCGGGTGGGAGCCTCCAGCCGGTAGTCCGATTCCTTCTTGTCGGCAAGCGTCAGCCGGTACATATATTGCCGGCCGCCAGGGTATTTTATCTTGGTGGCAGCTGTGGCCGCGAGGGCTGTCAGCAGTGTTAGTAGTAGGGTAAAGATGCGATTCATCGGTGCAAAGGTACGAAATAATATGGAAAATTTGGCGATATGAGAAAAAAAATGTAATTTTGCACGTTGATTATGGATAATATGAAAGCAACACTCGAACTGGGCCAGAAACCCGTGGGCCGTCTGCTGTGGCAGTACGCCCTGCCGGCTATGGTGGCTATGACGGCTTCGAGTCTGTATAACATCATCGACCGTGCTATGATAGGTCAGGTGGTAGGTCCTGAGGCTATTGCCGGTCTGGGTATTACCTTTCCGCTGATGAATCTCAGTGCCGCCTTTGGCGCCGCCGTGGGAGTGGGCGCTTCGACGTGTATCAGTGTGAAGTTAGGTCAGCGCGACTACCAGACGGCCGAGAACCTGCTGGGCAACACGGTGACTCTGAACCTCATTGTCGGTGTTCTCTTTATGGTGGTCTGCCTGGTGTTCCTCAATCCCATCCTCCGCTTCTTCGGTGCCAGTGACGCTACACTGCCATACGCGCGGCAGTTTATGGAGGTTATCCTTGCGGGCAACGTCATCACCCACATGTACTTTGGCATGAACGCTGTGCTCCGGGCCGCCGGCAAGCCCAATCACGCCATGTACGCCACGCTCTTCACCGTGGGCATGAACATCCTGCTGGTCGTAGCCTTCGTCTGGTGGTTCCGATGGGGCATCCGTGGTGCGGCCTTGGCTACCGTTACATCGCAGACCTTAGCGCTGTGCTGGCAGATGTGGATATTCTCAGACAAGCGCGAACTGCTGCACCTGAAGCGAGGCATCTATAAGTTGAAGGCCGACCTTGTGCGCAACATTATGGCCATCGGTGTGTCGCCGTTTCTGATGCAGACGACGTCGTGCGTCATCGTCATCTTCATGAACAACCAGTTTGTGCGCTACGGCGGCGATATGGCAGTTGGTGCCTACTCGATAGCCAACTCCATGGTGATGGTGTTCTTTATGTTCGTCATGGGAGTCACCCAGGGTATGCAGCCCATCGTGGGCTATAACTACGGTGCAGAGAAATACGACCGTATGATGCGTTGCCTGTGGCTGGCCATCATTGTCGGCACCTCCATCTTGTTGGCAGGCTGGTCGCTGTCCATGCTCTTCCCCCGACAGATAGCCCGTATCTTCACCATCGACCCCACGCTGCTGGAGATGTCGGCACGCGGCATCGTACTCGACATGCTGGTGTTCCCCATTATCGCCTCACAGGCTGTCATCACCAACTTTTTCCAATGCATTGGTAAGGTGAAGATTTCGATTTTCCTCTCGCTCTCGCGTCAGTTGTTTATGCTACTGCCATTGGCCTACCTATTGCCGCTATGGTGGGGGCTTGACGGCGTGTGGTACGCTATGCCGGCGAGCGATTTCGGCTCGTTTGCCATGACGTGGCCGCTGCTGTTTTGGTATCTAAGAAAGTTTAAGTCTTATGCAAGATAAACATATCATCATTAACGTTGGCCGCCAGTTAGGCAGTGGCGGACACGATATCGGCCGGATGCTGGCTCTTGACTTCGGTGCCAAGTACTACGACCGCGAGTTGCTGAATCTGGCAGCTAAGGAGAGTGGTCTTTCGGAGCAGGTCTTTGAACGAAACGACGAGCGGAAGAGTTTTCTGCACACATTCCTCCACCTGCCCAACGCCCTCTCAGGCGAAAGCTACACCCGGCAGAGCTTCTCGCAGGATTCGGTGTTCCAGTTCCAGAGCGACGCTATTCGCAAGGCTGCCGATGAGGGTAGTTGTGTGTTCGTAGGGCGTTGTGCCGATTACGTGCTGCGCGACTATAAGAATGTGGTTAACATCTTCATCACGGCCTCGATGGAGTTTCGCGTGGAGCAGGTGATGGCCAAGCAGAGTTTCACTTCGCCATTAGAGGCTCGACGATTTATTGAGCAGCGGGAGTCGCGTCGTGCAGATTATTACAATTACTATACTGGTAAGAAATGGGGACATGCTTCGAGCTATGACCTCTGCGTAGACTCGTCCATCTTGGGATTGGTGGAAACCGAGAAGTACATTGTCCAGTTTATCCGCAAACGTTTCGGACTATGAAGAGAATAGGCATTTTGAGCGACACCCACGCCTATTGGGACGATAAATACCTGCACTATTTCGAACCGTGCGACGAGATATGGCATGCCGGCGACATCGGTAGTGTGGAGGTGGCTGAGAAACTGGCGGCATTCAGACCCTTCAGGGCTGTCTACGGCAACTGCGACGGTGGCGACTTGCGCCTGATGTACCGTGAGCTGAACCGCTTTAGGTGCGAGGATGTCGACGTGCTCATCAAGCATATCGGCGGCTATCCCGGCAACTACGACTACAGCGTGCGCTCGACGCTCTTTGCCAATCCGCCGCAGCTCTTCATTGCCGGCCACTCACATATATTAAAGGTGAAATACGACAAGACGCTCGGTCTGTTGCATATCAATCCCGGAGCTGCAGGCATTCAGGGATGGCATAAGGAGCGCACGCTCGTCCGCCTGACCATTGATGGGAAGGAATTCAAGGATTTAGAAGTAATAACATTAGGAGATTAGCAATATGAAACGTACAATTGTAATTACCGGAGGCGCAGGTTTTATCGGCAGCCATGTCGTGCGCCTGTTTGTGAACAAGTACCCTGACTACCACATCATCAACCTCGACAAACTGACGTATGCAGGCAACCTCGCCAACCTGAAGGACATTGAGGACAAACCCAACTACGAGTTTGTGAAGATGGACATCTGCGACTTCGACGCTTTCTACCAGCTGATGCAGGACAAGAAAGTTGACGGCATCATCCATCTGGCCGCTGAGAGCCACGTCGACCGCAGTATCAAGGACCCGTTCACGTTTGCCAAGACCAACGTCATGGGAACGCTCTCGCTGCTGCAGGCCGCGAAACTCTACTGGGAGTCGCTGCCCGAGAAGTACGAGGGCAAGCGCTTCTACCATATCTCTACCGACGAGGTGTACGGCGCTTTGGAACTGACACACCCCGAAGGCATCGAGCCGCCGTTCACCACGACAGCCTCCAGTGCTGAGCACCATCTGGCCTACGGCGACAAGTTCTTCCTGGAGACCACGAAGTACAATCCCCATTCGCCGTACTCTGCCGCCAAGGCTTCCTCAGACCATTTCGTGCGGGCTTTCCACGACACCTACGGTATGCCTGTCATCGTGACCAACTGCTCTAACAACTACGGCCCCTACCAGTTTCCTGAGAAGCTGATACCGCTATTTATCAATAACATCCGCCACCGCAAGCCGCTCCCCGTCTATGGCAAGGGTGAGAACGTGCGCGACTGGCTCTTCGTCGAAGACCATGCCCGTGCTATCGACCTGATTTTCCACGAGGGTAAGATTGCCGAGACCTACAACATCGGCGGCTTCAACGAGTGGAAGAACATCGACATCATCCGTGTGCTCATCAACACCGTCGACCGCCTGCTTGGCCGCAAGGAGGGCGAGGACATGGACCTCATCACCTACGTCACCGACCGTGCCGGCCACGACCTGCGCTACGCCATCGACAGCACCAAGCTGCAGCGCGAGCTGGGCTGGGAACCCTCCCTGCAGTTCGAGGAGGGAATCGAAAAGACCGTCCGCTGGTATCTCGACAATCAGGAGTGGCTGGACAACGTCACCTCCGGCGACTACCAGAAGTACTACGAGAAGATGTATAATAATAGGTAAAACAGCATGGTAACCTCCAGGCTAAATCATAGGTGTATTTGGCAGACATTGGGTCTCATTGCGTTTGGTGTCCTGTCATTGTGTGGCTTCAATAAGGAAACCTTCCTGCCTATCTTGTTTGTCTGGATGGGGTTCACTTTGCTTTTTTCTGCTTTTTATTTGGCTTCCATCAAGCGCATCACTGTTGTTGTTGATGGGTTGGAGACACGAAACTTGTTGTTGCCATTTTGGAAACGGTTCTATCGCTTTGCTGAGTTTGACTATGCTCAGAGCGATTATCGTAAGACAGGCGAAGTGCTCAGATTGATTAAGAACGGTGAAAGGCTGCTCAGCATAGCTTCTAATCTATACCTGAATTTCGAGGAGATAAAGCGCGCTATAGCGGTTAAGGATAAGTCTGGCTTCTTTGTCAGAGACAATGCCGAAGTCGTATCGGAATACAACAAGGTACGCTTGTATGGGATTACAGGTTTCGGGTTATTCTTTGTGCTCATTGGTGTTGCTGTTGCTCTTTCAGATGTGATTGATGGTAGGCCTGTCCGACTGGGCTCTATTATAATAGGTGGAAGTGTAATATTGCTTTTTGGAAGCTTGCTTTTCATCTATCTCTTTTCCTATAAGGAAATCAAGGTATGGCGTGGACAAGTAGAGGTGAAACGGTTGTTGTGGCCGTTTAAGGTTCGATACTATGACGTGTCCGGCTTTGATGGCTCCTATGATGTGCTGGAGAAGTCAAATGGTAAGTTAGGTTCAAGAGACGAGGAATCTATTTGGCTCGTTAAGAATCATAGACTGGCAGTTTCTGTGTCTGAACCGATGTACAGGAATTATGAGGAACTGAAAACTGCGTTTCAGCCTGTTCCAAGCCTGGGAAGATTGTGGGAAGATTGGAGTTCATGGGCTTCCAGTCATTGAAATATCATTTAGGTAAAAAAATTAATTGGAGATGAAAAAGATTCTGTTATTAGGCTCAGGCGAACTGGGCAAGGAGTTCGTTATTGCAGCTATGCGCGCAGGTCAGTACGTCATAGCCTGCGACCGCTACGACAATGCGCCGGCCATGCAGGTGGCCGACGAGCGCGAGGTGTTTAACATGCTCGACGGCGATGCTCTCGAAGCCGTTGTCAACAAGCACAAGCCCGACATCATTGTGCCCGAGATTGAGGCCATCCGCACCGAAAGACTCTTCAAGTTCGAGGAACAGGGCGTTCAGGTGGTGCCGTCGGCCCGTGCCGTCAACTACACCATGAACCGCCGCGCCATCCGCGACCTGGCCGCCAAGGAGCTGGGACTGCGCACGGCGAAGTATTTCTATGCCAAGACCTTCGACGAGTTCAAGGCTGCTGCCGACGAAATAGGGTTCCCCTGCGTGGTGAAGCCCCTCATGTCGTCCAGCGGTCACGGTCAGAGCTATGTCCACAACGACGACGAGCTCGCGACGGCTTTCCAGGAGGCCATGGAGGGTTCGCGTGGCGACGTGAAGGAAGTCATCATCGAGGAATTCATCGACTTCGATTCAGAGTTCACGCTGCTCACCGTCACCCAGCAGCACGGCTGGCCCACACTGTTCTGCCCGCCTATCGGCCATGTGCAGAAGTCGGGCGACTACCGTGAGTCGTGGCAGCCCTACAAGATTTCTGACGAGGCACTGAAGCAGGCGCAGACGATGGCCGACAAGGTGACACGCGCACTGACGGGTGCCGGCATCTGGGGCGTCGAGTTCTTCCTGACGAAGCAGGGCGAGGTCATCTTCTCTGAACTGTCGCCGCGACCGCATGATACGGGTATGGTGACGCTGGGACACACCACGAACCTGAGTGAGTTCGAACTACACTTCCGCGCCGTCATGGGACTGCCCATCGCCGGCATCCATCTGGAGCACGCCGGAGCTTCGGCCGTCATCCTGTCGCCGAAGGAGGCTTCTACACCCGTAGACCGTTCGCTGCTCGACTATAACTTCGTAGACGCCTTGAACGAAGACCGCACCCGCATCCGCATCTTCGGCAAGCCCGAGGCGCACAAGGGCCGCCGCATGGGTGTCGTGCTCTGCTACGGCGAGGTGGGCGACGACGTGGACGCCCTGCGTGACAAGGCGAAGCGACTGGCAAAGACCGTTTTAGGAACCGACCCCTATGCCGACCTTAGACATTAAACTCATCAACCTGCCGAAAATTACCGACCTCAGAGGCAACTTGACGGTAGCCGAGGGGAGCGGCATCGTGCCTTTTGACATTAAACGGGCTTATTGGGTCTACGATGTGCCGGGAGGAGAGAGTAGGGGAGGGCATGCCCACAAGCGACTGCGCCAGGTGGTCGTAGCATTGAGCGGTTCGTTCCATGTAACCCTCGACAATGGCTTCGAACGGCGGACGGTGCTGCTGAACCATCCCTGGCAGGGACTGGTTATTGAAACCAATACATGGCGCACGCTCGACGACTTCTCAAGCGGGGCCGTCTGTCTGGTGCTGGCTTCGGAGCACTATGAGGAAGATGACTATATTTACGACTACAATGAATTCTTGAGATACGTCGGATGTTCGAAATAAGACGATATACAGCACAGCAGGCCGACGAGTGGAACCAGTTCGTGGCACAGTCGAAGAACGGAACATTCCTCTTCGACCGACGGTATATGGACTACCACCAGGACCGCTTCCACGACCACTCGCTGATGTGCTACATCGACGGGCGGCTGATGGCCGTACTGCCTGCCAATGCCAGTGGCGGGGTGCTCTATTCGCACCAGGGGCTGACCTACGGCGGACTGCTGATGAGTCCGCAGCTGACGATGGTCGAAACTATGGCACTCTTCGGCGAGATGAATGCCGGCCTGGCGCAGCAGGGCTTTGCGAAGGTGGTCTACAAGGCCGTACCGTGGATATACCACCGGATGACGGCCGAGGAAGACCTCTACGCGCTGTTCCACGTCTGCAAGGCCAGAATCGTGGCCCGCGACTACGCCACCAATATCTTCATGCCCAACCCGCTGCGCTGGGAGCGCGTCAGGCGGCGCGGCGTCAGTCGGGCGCAGCGCGCGGGCCTTACCGTGGAGCGTTCCGACGACTTTGCCCCCTTCTGGCAGGTGCTTACCGACAATCTCGGTACGAAGTACGGCGTGCGTCCCGTTCATAGCGTCAGTGAGATAGAACTGCTGCACAGCCGTTTCCCTGACAACATCGTGCAATACGTGGCTAAGGACGGCGACGGAAGGGTGGTGGCCGGCATCGTGCTCTATGTGACGCCCCGCGTGGTCCACGCACAGTACAGTTCAGCCTCGCCTGTAGGAAAAAAGCTGGGAGCCATTGACTTCCTCTACGACCACATTATGAACACCTGTTGCGACGGCATACCCTATTTCGACTTTGGACGCTCGACGGAAAATCCCGACGGCAGCGGACTCAATGAGCAACTCGTGTTCCAGAAGGAGGGATACGGCGGACGCGGCATCTGTTATGACATCTACGAGTGGACGCTATGATAAAATATCTTGACCTGAAGGCTGTCAACGGTCTCTACAACGACGAGATACGCGAGGCCATGAGCCAAGTGCTTGACAGTGGCTGGTACTTGCGGGGCGAGGCTACCCGGCAGTTTGAACAGCACTACGCCGACTATATCGGCACCCGCCATTGCGTAGGTTGCGGCAACGGCCTCGAGGCGCTGAAACTCATCTTGACTGCCTATATCGAGATAGGCGTGATGAGGCCTGGCGACGAGGTCATAGTGCCTGCCAACACCTATATCGCCTCGATTCTCGCCATCACCGCCTGTGGCCTTCAGCCTGTACTGGTAGAGCCCGACCCTAACACGCTGCAGATTGACGACACACGCCTCGAAGCGGCTGTCAACGGGCGCACTCGCGCCGTCATGATTGTCCACCTCTATGGCCGCTGCGCCTATACCGACCACATTGCCGACATCTGTAGCCGCTACAGTCTGCTGCTCATCGAGGACAATGCACAGGCCCACGGCTGTTTACATCCCCTCCCTCGGAGGGGCTTGGGGAGGCTTACCGGCTCCCTTGGCCATGCCGCCGCCCACAGCTTCTACCCTGGCAAGAACCTCGGCGCCTTGGGCGATGCCGGTGCCGTAACGACTGACGATGCCGAACTGGCTGACATCATACGTGCCATAGCCAACTACGGCAGTCGGCAGAAATATGTACACGACTATCAGGGCTGCAACTCGCGTATCGACGAACTGCAGGCTGCCATCCTCGACGTCAAACTGCGACACCTTGATGCCGATAACCAGCGACGAAAGGCGATTGCCGTCCGCTATGAACACGAGGTTAACAATCCGCTCCTGCGTATGGCCCGTTCCTCGCGCGACTGTGTCTACCACATCTTCCCTGTCTTCAGTACCCGCCGCGACGAGCTGAAACAGTTTCTGGCAGACAACGGCATCGAGACGCAGATACATTACCCCATTCCGCCACACAAGCAGAAGTGCTACAAGGCATGGAACGACCTCAGTCTGCCCGTCACCGAGCAGATTTCGGCACAGGAACTCTCCATCCCCTGCCATCAGGCAATGACCGACGACGACGCTAATGCCGTCATCGTGGCACTGAATAATTTCAGATGACCCACACCTCTTACACCTGGTACTTAACTGCTTGATATACAGTATGCTTTTCAGGTGGCACTGGTCGCACCAGTGGTGACACCAATGGTCGCACCAACAGTAACACCAAAGTTAAAATAACGTCACGGCCTCTCAGAAAAATCTCACGGCCTCTCAGGAAAATTTCACGGCGTGAAATTTTCCTGAGAGGCCGTGACGTTGTCAAGGTTTTGGTGTGGGTACTGGTGTCACCACTTGGTGCGACCAACCCGTATCGGAACCACTCTGATATTCAGTTATTTAAGTGCCAGGTGTAAGAGGTGTCACCTGTTGTTTTCTGGTATCAGCAGGATGGTGACGCTGCGTGCTGCCTGGGCTCCCATCACCAGTACCTGGGCAATGTCGGCCGTCTTCGACGGACCGCTGATGAACGTGCCGTAGCCGTAGTCGTTGAACTGAATGCGGCGGTAAGCCTCGTGCATATTGTTCACTATCTGCGACTTCGGCAGCAGGATAATCAGGTTCTCGGAGATGAAGCAGACGGCCTTCTCCTTCATCTGCTGGGGTATCCAGACGCAGCCGTTCTCAGCCACGCCGAACATGCCGCGGATGATGCCCACGTCGGTGCCGTTAAGGTCGCGGGCACGCCCTATCGTGTCGGGGTTGCGCGTGGCAATGGTTATCTCGGGCAGGTTTGAGGCTATCTCCTTGGCCTCGGGAAAGAGTTCGCGAATCAAGGTGTTGATGTCGCGGTCGGGGTCAACCTCAATGACTTGTCCGCCTACCGCCTCGCTCATCTTGACAAACTGCACTATCGGCTCGGGGTAGGTGGTAGCCTTGATGTCGCTCAGGTCGGGCATGTCAAACTGCTGCTTGACGTTCGCCCGGTATCGTTTTAGTATCTCTTCTTTACTGCTCATAATTGTAAGTCTTTGATAACGCTATGGAACGGTTTCTTCGGGAATTTCATCATCTCGTGACCTTCGGCCCAGGGGTTCAGCTTCATGTTCATGATAAACGACGGAACGATGTTGGCCAACGGCGAAACGGCTGTTGCCATCTTGTACATGGCCGGACTGCCGAAAAGGATGCTCATGGCGTTGCACATCAGACGCTTCTCTGGGTTGGCAGTGCCGAAATCGTCTAACTGCTGACGCCACTTGTATATCTGGTCGCCGAGGTCTATCTTCACGGGGCAGACCGTCTGACAGCTGAGACACAGTGTGCAGGCAGAGACGTTGCCGGAGTGCTGCTGTGTGTCGCGGAGCATGCCGAGGTTGATACCCACAGGACCGGGGATGAAGTAGCTGTAGCTGTAGCCGCCGGAGCGCCGGTAGACGGGGCAGGTGTTCATGCACGAGCCGCAGCGGATGCACTTCAGTACCTCCCAGTGCTCGGGGTTGCCTATCCACTCCGAGCGTCCGTTGTCTACGAGAATGATGTGCATCTCGTGTGCCGTGGGGCGCGCTTTCCGGAAGTGCGAGGTGTAGGTGGTCGTCGGCTGACCTGTACCGGCTCGGCAGAGCATACGCTGGAAGACGGCCAGACAGTCGTAGTTGGGGATGACTTTCTCCAGGCCGATGGCGGCGATGTGCAGCTTGGGGCAGGAGGTCGACATATCGGCATTGCCCTCGTTGGTACATACCACGATGTCGCCCGTCGCGGCTATGCCGAAGTTGGCGCCCGTCATGCCGGCATCGGCCGTCAGAAACTCATTGCGCAGCGACAGACGTGCCCTATATGTAAGATAGGTGGGGTCGTGGTTCCCCTTTTCCGTTGAGATGCCTTTCTCCTCAAACAGTTCGCCCACGTCGTCGTGGTTCAGGTGGATGGCGGGCATCACGATGTGCGACGGTTTCTGACCTTTCAGCTGGATGATGCGCTCGCCCAAGTCGGTCTCTACCACCTCGATGCCGCGAGCCTCCAGGTAGGGGTTCATCTCACACTCCTCGGTGAGCATCGACTTCGACTTCACCATCTTCTTCACGTCGTGCTTCTTCAGGATGCCGTAGACAATCTCGTTGAACTCCTGAGCGTCCTTGGCCCAATGGACGATGCAACCGTTCTTCTCGGCGGCGGTAGAGAACTGGTCTAAGTATTCGTCCAAATGCGTTATCGTATGGCGCTTGATGGCCGAAGCCTTCTCGCGCAGCTGTTCCCACTCGTCGAGTCCCATGGCCATATTGTCGCGTTTCGAGCGGACGGCCCAGAATGTGGCGTCGTGCCACTTGGCGTATTTCTGGTCCTTTAAGAACTCCTTGGCTGCTTTACTATGCTGTGTACTCATAATCCTGCTGCTAAAATTTCAACTATATGTTTAAACTCAATCTTCAGCCCCTGTTTCTTGGCCACACCCGCCATGTGCATCAGGCACGAGCAGTCGGCGCCTGTGATATACTCTGCCCCTGTGGCCATATGGCGTTCTACCTTGTCCTTGCCCATCTGAGCAGAGACAGCCGTCTCTTCTATGGAGAACATTCCGCCAAAACCGCAGCATTCGTCGGGTCGTTCGGGCTCAACGACATCGATGCCGTCAACCAAGTGTAAAAGATCCTTGATCTTGTTGAACTTCTCAGCGTGCATCTCGCTGGGTGTAGATAATCCTAATTCCCTCACGCCATGACAGGAGTTGTGAAGGCTCACCTTGTGCGGGAACGTGCCTAACGACTGTTTCACTTTTACAACGTCGTGTAGAAATTCCACCACGTCCATTGCCCGCTTGGCCGTTTCACATTCGTGGTCGAGCAGTCGGGGGTGGTTGAGACGGACGAACGCAGTACAGCTGACGGAGGGAGCCACGATGTAATCATAGCCCTTGAATTTCTCATCAAACTTCTGCGCTAGAGGAATGGCCTGTTTCTCAAAGCCTGCATTGGCCATAGGCTGACCGCAGCATGTCTGGTTCTCAGGATACTCTACGTCAAGTCCCAAGTGCTTAAATAGTTTGTAGGTCGCTACGCCTACCTCGGGGTAGACTGCATCGACGTAGCAGGGGATGAAAAGTCCTATCTTCATGTCATCTGTTAATTTGTTACTAAATAATATGTAAACCCAAGAAAACCATCAGTCCGTTCATCAGTATCCAGAAAATGGCGAAGGGCATTGTCTTGCGCATGATGTCACCGTCCTGTCCCTCCATGTCGCAGGCGGCGGTAGCAATGGCTATCGACTGCGGTGACAACAGTTTGCCGCCTTCAGAACCTGCACAGTTGGCGGCTGCTAACCAGTTGGTTCCGTTACCAGAAACGCCAAAGAACTGGGCATCGTTGATTAGGCCTAACTGTCCGGCAGCAGCAGCCTGTAGCTTGCCGAAAAGGATGTTGGCTGATGTGGCTGAGCCTGTAACAAAGGTGCCGATGGAGCCGATGAGTGGGGCAAAGAACGGATAGGCCGATCCGGTCAGGGCTACAAGCCCTGTGGCAATCGCTAGCGTCATACCCGTATTGTTCATAAGCATAGCGAGGGCAACGAGACAGCAGATGGTGATGGCAGTCTTTTGAAGACCGTATGTCGTCTTGCCAAGCATCTTCATCAATTTACCGATACTCAGCCCCTGTATCATGCCACCAATGATAGCACCGAGGAAGATCATAAGACCGGCATTGCTAAGCCAGCCGAAACTGAAGGTATTGCCAATGATAGGTATATCGAATTTCGTGACCAGTGTCGATTTCAGCAGTTCATTGATAGGCGGCACAATTTTGCTCGAGATGAGTATGAAGAAAATAATCAGACCGTAGACGCTCCACGCCTTCAAGGTCTTCGTCATGCCGAATTTCTTTTTTTCGATATGTACGGTATCCTTCTCAGCTTCATGACGCAGGAAGAGCTTGTTGTAAATCAGCATGGCAATGATGGCGGCAACGCTGCCCAGAATGGCAGGCGTCTCTGGGCCGAGGAAGTAGGCACAGCAGAACTGCACGATGATGGAGAACGTGCCTACGAATAGTGCCAGCGAAATATTCTTTGCAATTTTCGTCTTGTCGGTCATCATCAAGATGAGAAACGGCGTGATGTAAAACATCAGTGACAACTGTAGTATGATAAAGGTAGCGACTTCGCACAGCATCTCGGGCGATGCTGTGCCATCGGCAACCTGATTAGCCAGCGTTGTAGCGGGCAATCCAACGGCTCCGAACCCCACGGCTACAGTATTGGCTACCAAGCAGATGACGGCTGAGAACATCGGCTTGAATCCTAAACCGATAAGGATGGCAGCGGGAATGGCGACTGCGGTTCCGAAACCAGCCATGCCCTCAAGTACGCCTCCGAAGCCCCATGTCAGCAGGAGTACCAACAGACCCTTGTCAGACGTGAGTTGGATAAACTGCGTCTTGATGGTCTCTATCTCCTTTGTCTCACACAGAATGTTATAGCTGAAAATGGCGCAGATGATGATCAGGATAATCGGGAAACAAGCTTTCAGGAATCCCTCGACGATTGACCAGAGCGTGACGCCATAGATGCTAACGTCAGCGTATCTCTCTGGCATAATACCTAAGGAAGGTACAACGAACAGAGCTAACAGCACCGTGACAGCGAGTGTGATTAATGCGCTTTTCCAGCCTGAAACTTTGAGTCCCATCATTAAGACGAAAAGAAGAATGATAGGGATGACGGATATGATTGCTGCCATAAGATTAGTAATTTGTATAGGTTGTTATAGATAATCGTTGCAAATATACGAAAAAAAATGAGAAGAACAATATTTTTTTTAGAAAAAAAAGCGAATATCAGAAAATAATTGTATCTTTGCGGAAAATATACAAGACTATGGCAATATCTAAGACGACGAACCAGACTTATGACATTTTTGTGAGTGACTTGAAGAATGTTGTAGCTCCTGATCGTATTTATACCGACGAACTGCGGACGCTAGGTTGGGGTACGGATGCAAGTTTCTACCGTCAGATACCGAAAGTTGTTATCCGTAGTGACAACGAGGAAGAAATGTGTCAGATTATTAAGCTATGTAAGAAGTATCAGTTGCCCTTCACGTTCCGTGCGGCGGGAACCTCGCTTTCAGGACAGAGCTGCACAGATTCCGTTCTCATTGTTGCCGGTAAACATTGGGAGAAATACGAGCTGGGCGAGAAAGCGGAAACCATTCGTATGCAACCCGGTATTGTAGGTGGAAAGGTCAACGAGATATTGAAATCATACGGACGGGTATTCCCGCCCGATCCTGCTTCGGTAGGTTCGGCAATGGTGGGTGGAATCGTGGTTAACAATGCCTCTGGTATGAACTGTGGCGTCCATGCCAATAGCGACCGCATGATGGTGTCGGCACGAATTATCCTTACTGATGGAACAGTCCTTGACACTGGTCTGGAGGAGAGTCGCCAGGACTTCAGGAAAACTCATCCGGAGTTTCTTTCCAGAATAGAAACTTTACGCGATAAAGTACGGGCTGATAATGAACTGGTATCGCGCATACGTACTAAATATAAGATAAAAAATGTTACAGGACTGAATCTACGACCGCTCATCGCCTATGATGACCCCTTCGACATCATTTCCCATTCGATGGTGGGTTCGGAGGGTACGTTGGCCTTTCTCTCGGAGGTGACGATGAAAACGCTGAAAGATTATCCGTTCAAGGCTTCGGCTATGGTGTACTTCATGACGATGAAGGAAAGTTGTGAAGCTGTTGTCGCAATGAAAAAATTGAAAGCGGGCGAAGAAGATCTGGCAATGAGTGCCGAACAACTGAAGGTGAAGAGCGCTGAGATGTTAGATTATATGTCGCTTAGTTCTGTCGATGATCCCGTTTTCCTGCAGTATAAGAAAGATGTGGATGCCGGCAAGATAGAAGGTGTGGAGTCTGGCGACTATCATAACCTGACAGCAATTCTTATTGAGACGAAAGGTATTACTCATGCCCAGCTCTTAGAGAAAATCGAGACAATCAAGACGTGCCTGTCACAGTTCAGGTTATATCTCCCAGCAGAATTTACCGAAGATCCGAATGTTTATGGAAAGTATTGGGCTATCCGTTCGGGCATTTTCCCGTCTGTGGGAGGAACACGTCCTGTCGGAACATCTTGTCTCATTGAAGATGTTGCTTTCCCGATAGAATCGCTGCCAGAAGCAACGGTTAAGCTTCAGAAACTCATTGCAGATCACGGGTATACCGATGCCTGTATCTATGGTCACGCCTTTGAGGGTAATTACCACTTCATCTTGAATCAGAGTTTTGCCGATGAGCATGAGGTGGCACGATATGCTGAGATGATGAGCGACGTGGCACGGCTCGTGGTTGAGGAATACGACGGTTCACTGAAAGCAGAGCATGGCACGGGACGTAATATGGCACCGTTTGTGAAATATGAGTGGGGAGAGAAGATATACGAGGTGATGAAGGAGTTGAAGGCAATTTTCGATCCGGACAATCTGCTGAATCAGGGTGTCATTTTCAACGATGATCCAGATTGTTTTATCAAGTGCCTGAAGCCGCTGCCCGTTCTGGATTATGATTTCGAATCTGTGCCAGATGGTGGTCATTATCTGATGGACCCATCATTGTCGACAGCGAGAAATACCGTCGAACAGGTGAAGCGCGCCAACAAGTGTATTGAGTGCGGCTTCTGTGAGGTGAACTGTATGTCGTGTGGCTTGACCCTGTCTTCGAGAATGCGTATTGCCGTGCAGCGTGAGATACGTTATCTGACGAAAACGGGTGAAAACCCAGGGCGGTTGGCTACACTGAAAAAGCAATACAAGTATTATGGCGATCAGACTTGTGCAACCGATGGTCTTTGCGCTACCTCATGTCCGATGAAAATCAACACAGGTGAATTAACGCATCTCATCCGCCAGCTGGACATGAACAACAATAAAATGGGCTACAAGGTCGGCGAGTTTGCTGCTAACCACATGGCTGGTATCAAGTCAGGATTGCGTGTGGTCCTCGATGTGGCTCATTTAGGACACGTTACCCTTGGCTCTACATTGATGACTCATGTCTGTCGTACGATGAACAAGATGGGTATGCCGTTGTGGACAACGGCTATGCCGAAAAAGAAACGACAGCCTAAACCCTCTGACCTGACGCAGTTTATCATCGAGCATTCGTTGCCGCGTAATGATCATTCCGATCCATCACTCAAGGTGGTATATTTCCCCAGTTGTATTAATCAGACGATGGGTCAGTCGAAAGAAGGCAAAAAGAAACATGCGCTGGTTGATGAGGTGATTCAGCTGATGGCAAAAGCCGGCTATGAGGTGATTTTCCCTGAAGGCATGGAGAAAATGTGCTGCGGACAAATTTGGGAGTCGAAAGGTATGCTTGATATTGCCGACCGCAAGAGTGCCGAATTGGAAACAGCTTTATGGAAAGCATCCAAGGAAGGACGCTATCCCGTTCTATGTGCACAGAGTCCTTGTCTGCATCGTATGAAGAAGGTCATGAAAAAGATGAAGCTCTACGAGCCTGCAGAGTTTATTATGACTTACCTCGTTGACCGGCTCGACTTCCATCCTATTGATCGCCATGTAGCCCTGCATCTGACGTGCTCGACAAGGGAGATGGGGGTCGACAAGGATATGATAGCTCTTGCCAAGCTCTGCTCTAACAATGTTTATCTTCCTGAGGGGGTCGGCTGTTGCGGCTTCGCAGGTGACCGTGGCTTCACTTTCCCGGAAATGAATCGCTACGCATTGAGAAAATTGCGCCCGCAGATTGAAAAGAACCACATAGAGGTGGGCTATAGCAATAGCCGTACCTGCGAGATTGGACTTGAGTCGAATACTGGTATTCCATATATGAGTATTGTATATTTGGTTAATGAGTGTACAACTTCAAGAAATAGTAATAACAAATAAATATGTAATTATGAGAAAAACATTATTTACAATGGTTTTGATGGCACTTGCGATAAGTGTCAGTGCTCAGGAAAAGACTTCCATTGAAGTTCCCCAGTGGGTAAAGAACATTAAATTCAGCGGTTATGGTATGTTGCAGTACCAGGGACAAGACCCTGAGGGAAACCACAGTAACACGTTTAATCTGCGTCTGGCCCGTTTCATCCTCGATGGCAAGATTGCCGATTTCGACTGGCGTGCCCAGATTCAGGGTACTAACGTTACGGGCCCTGGTCAGCCCACTGTTCAGTTGGTTGACCTCTATGCGGAGTGGAGGAAATATCCGGAGTTTAAAGTACGTGCCGGCCAGTTTAAACGTGCGTTTACCTATGAAAACCCAACCCATCCTATCACACAGGGGTGGTATTCCTATGCGATGGTAGTTAACAACCTGTCTGCTTTTGGCGACCGTACGGGTGAGAAGTCCTCAGGTGGCCGTGACATTGGTTTACAGATACAAGGCGACCTCTTCCCCAATGCAAATAACCGTCGTCTGCTGCACTATCAAGTTGGTGTCTACAATGGCGAGGGTGTCAATGAGAAGGATAAGGACAATCGCAAGGATATTATTGGCGGTCTTTGGGTCATGCCTGTTAAAGGCTTGCGTATTGGTGCTTTCGGATGGACGGGTAGCCGTGGTAATATGCTTGACCCAAATACCGGCGAAAAAATCAGTATGGAGAAAAATCGCTATGCCCTCTCTGCCGAGTATGACCTCAATGAGTACACTTTCCGTGCTGAATATATCCACAGCGAAGGCTGGGGCGCTGCTGCAGCAGGAAACAATAATCGTGAGATTGACTATTCGAAGGGTAACAAGGCTGATGGTTGGTATGCTTTCGGTATTGTGCCTGTCATTAAATCGAAACTGCATGCTAAGGCTCGTTACCAGTGTTATCGCCAGACGAAGGAGTGGAACACGTCGAAGACAATGTATGAAGTTGGCCTGAACTATTTCTTCACTAAGAACCTGCAGTTGAATGCAGAGTACGCCCGTGTCAACGATCGTACAATTGCCAATCCTGACAAGCATAATTACAACTTTGTTGATGTAGAACTTGATTTCCGTTTCTAATATTAATTTTATAAGACAATATGGATTACGAAGAATTTACTAATGTGACTACACGTGAACGTGAACTTGAGATGTCTGCAGCCTTCCCTGTGCTGATGCGGAAGGTGTATCTATGGATGACACTTGCTTTAGTCATAACAGGTTTTACGGCCTATTATGTGGCTTCTAGCGAGACGTTGTTGATGGCTCTATTTTCAAACCAGATTCTTTTTTGGGGACTTGTAATCGGAGAATTAGTATTGGTGTTCTCGCTGAGTGCCGCTATCAATAAGCTGTCGCTGACCACCGCCACGCTGATGTTTGTGCTGTATTCGGTAATAAATGGCGCAACGATGTCATTCATTTTTCTGGTATATACTACCTCAAGTATTACTAACGTATTCCTCATTACGGCAGCCACCTTTGCTGTCATGGCATTTTTCGGCTATTTCACCAAGACCGATCTGACGTCGTGGGGGAAAATCCTGATGATGGCACTCATTGGTATTATTATTGCTACGATTGTCAATATCTTCACAAAGAGCGAGGGATTGGCTGTCATCCTTAATTATTTAGGTGTTTTGGTCTTTGTTGGACTGACGGCTTACGATTCGCAGAAGATTAAGCAAATGTTGATGATGGCACCCGATGCAGGAGAGGGGGCGCAAAAAATAGCCTTGCTGGGCGCTTTGTCGCTCTATTTGGATTTTATCAATCTGTTTATCTATCTCTTGCGTATCTTGGGTTCGAGACGCGACTGATTTTTGTGATTTCTAAGCATAAAATGTCAAGGGGTGCTATATAATTAATGTATGGTGCCCCTTGCTTTGTAAACAAACACGAAAAGTTTAGTGTTCTTTGAAAAATAATTGCCGAAAAATTTGGAGGGTATCGTAAAAGTGTGTACCTTTGCATCCGCTTTCGCTCAAAAACGAGTTTGAAGCACTAAAAGAAAGAGTTCTTTGAAAGATTTTCATAAACAGAGACAAGTAGTACAAGAAGCGAGTACTTTTTCAGTACTTGGGTAACAAGATACGAACTGTCGATTCTTCGGGGCGGCCGCTTATGTGGCTGTCTTGATAGATAATGAAGGATAGTCGTTCTGGGTAACAGAGCATTCACTTTATGTGGAAAAAGATATTTTTACAATGAAGAGTTTGATCCTGGCTCAGGATGAACGCTAG
>ONYA01000020.1 GCA_900321965.1 uncultured Prevotellaceae bacterium | reverse complement strand
ATACTTGATGCAGACGTCGGGCGAGGCGTCGCAGTCGTTGATGAACTGCCGCGACAGTGCCGAGTGCGACTGGTCGACGACCACCACGGGCGTCTCATGCAGCGTCTCGTTGTTGTATATCCACGAGTAGAGCAGCGGGTAGCCCAGTGGCACCACGACGAGGAACATCAGCACACCCTCGTCCTTGACAACCTTCACCAGCTCGTTGCGGAAGATATGGAGCACGTCGGTGAAGTGCTCGCGTAGTCGGTTAAGGAATGTAGACATAATTCAGCATTGCGTTTTTGACTTTACTAAGTACGAACCAGGGCAGCAGCGTGAAGGCCACGAGTGCCACGAGGTAGAACCAGACGTCGATGACGGGGAAGCCGTTCAGCACGGTGGCCTGATAAATCATCCAGTAATGACGCAGCGGGAACAGCCACGACATGGCTTGCAACGCGGGGTCCATGCCGGCTACGGGGAACGCCGAGCCACACATCGAGATGGAGAGCACCGACCACAGGGACGAGATGCTCATTGACATGCGCAGCGACGGCATCAGTCCGAAGGCGAAGATGCCGAAGCCGAGGCCGGCTGACACCTGCAGCAGCGTGAGCCGCACGATGCTCCATACGCCGCCGAGTCGCGGGAAGTGGAGCACGTCAAAGAACTTCATTTCCATGCCGAGGGCGTAGGCCGAGAGCAGTGCCATGAAGAGCATCAGGATGCCCGGCACGAAGACCGTCGTCAGCGAGTAGTTGTACGAGCCCTGCGGGTTGGCTATCATGTGCGCATCGACGGTGACAGGCTGCAGCGCCGCCTTGATTTGTTGCTTCGAGGCACCCTTGGCCGCCAGCATCGACTGTCCGACGGCCGCCGAGCCCAGCGTGCCGATGGTCTTCATGTCCTTCATAGCCATCGAGCCGGCCGTCATGCAGGTCATCGTGTAGTAGTACGAAATCGTCGGCTGACGGCCCGCGAGCAGCTTGGCCGACGTGCCCTCGGGGATGAGCAGGTAAG
The DNA here is from genome assembly GCA_900321965.1 of uncultured Prevotellaceae bacterium. Lineage (GTDB taxonomy): Bacteria > Bacteroidota > Bacteroidia > Bacteroidales > Bacteroidaceae > Prevotella. The sequence goes on along the minus strand of ONYA01000020.1, from coordinate 43,469 downwards.
CATACACCTTGCCCTCCTGCATCGCATTGCGCGCCTCGGTGACGTTGGCAAACCGATAGACCACACGCGACGACTGCATGGCGTCGAGGTTGCGGATGAGACCGCGCGACGTCGCCGAGTTGTCCTGGTCGACCACGCCGACGGGCAGGTCCAGAGCCACGCCGTCGTCGAGCATCGTGGTGAAGAACACCACCAGCAGCACGGGGAACACCACCATGCAGAAGCCGTAGATGCGGTTCTTGCGGATGATGATGTCAAGTTCGCGCAGCGCGATGTTTCCGATATTTGTGAGATATTTCATTATAGCGGAAGCAAATTATTCACTGTTCACTATTCACTTCTCCAGTATCACCGACATGCCCGGACGGACGTCCTTCACGGCAGTGGTCGGACGGGCTTTCACCTCGAACGTCTTCTGGTCGTACTGGCCGCTGGCCTTCGTGGCCTTCCACACGGCGAACGAGCCCTTGTCCTTCATCGACGTCACCTTCATCGTCGTTTCCGCGTCGAGGGCGGGAATCCTCACTTTTAGCTCCGCACCCACCTTGATGTCCTTCAGCTGGTCCTCGCGGATGTTGAACGTCGCCCACTGGTCGTCCATCACGGCAATCGACATAATCGGCGTACCTGTGCCGACGAGTTCACCCACCTTCGGGTAGACGTCGGTCACCTCGCCGGCCATCTGTGCCACCTGTACCGTCTCCTTGATGTAGCTGGTCACCTCCTGCACGGCACCGCGGGCCTGACCCACCGTGGCCGATGCGGCGCGCTTCTCCTCGGCGCGGGCACCGTTGACGGCCATGTCATACTGACTCTGCGCGGCCTTCACTTGGGCCTGCGCCGACTTGTACATCGCCTCGGCCTCGTCGAACTTCTGCGCGCTGACCACCTCCTCTTCAAAGAGCGCCTTCACGCGGTTGTACGACTTCTCGGCAACCTCCAGTCCGGCCTTGGCCTGCTCCAAGAGCTGCTTGGCGGCCTGAATCTGCTCCTTGCGCGCGCCGTTCTTGGCCATCTGCTCCATAGCGGCGGCGGCGTCCACGGCACTCTGTGCCTGCGCCATCTTCGCCACCATGTCGCCCTCCTTCACACGGAGTTCCAGGATGCGCCCGGGCACCTTGCCCGACACGCGGTACTCCTCGACCTCCATCTCGCCCTGTATCACTTCCGGGTCGCGCCCCAAGGCGAGGAAACCGATGAGCGCCACGATTGCTACTACTGCTGAAAAGCCGCCAACGGCCAGCAGGATATTGTTATGCTGTTCTTTTGCTTTGTCTGCCATAATGATGTTTTGTTTTTAAATTTTGAATTTAGACTTTAGAATTTAGAGTTGTTGCCTTTGGCAATTAGGAATTAGGAGTTTAGAATTAATTCTTAATTTGTAATTCTTACTCGGCGTAGCCGACAACTCTTAATTCGAAAGCGTTCCGAGGGCTTTTTGCAGTTCGACCTCTGAGAGCTTCACGCCGATCTCCGCGTCGATGAGTTGCGACTGCGCCGCGTTCCACGCCGTCTGCGCCTCCATCACCGTCGTGAACGATGCTGTGCCCTCTTTGAAGGCGAGGTTCGCCATCCTCAGGTTCTCGTCGGCATTCGCCACGTTCGACTGCGCCATCGTCAGCTTCTTCTGAGCTTCCTTCACCTTGAAGTTGCTCTGTCTCACCTGCAGGCTGATCATCTCCCGCGCGTCGTCCAGTTCGAGGTTCGCCATGGCCGTGGCACCCTTTGAGGCGCGCACCTTATACTTCACGTCGCCCCAGTTCCACACTGGCACGCGCACCACAACGCCCACGTTCCACACGCCGCCGAACTTCTTCTCGAAGCCGTTGAACGTGTTGGGGTTCGACACCATGTATCCGCCCATCAGCAGCACCGTCGGCAGGTTCCCCGCCTTCAGCGCGTTCGTCGTCTGCTTACTGAGGTCAACGGTGTTCTGCAGTATCTTCAATTCAGGGCGGGAAGACCCTCCCCCCAGCCCCTCCCTGACAGAGAGGGGAGTAGTTAGTTCTTCCGCTGATAATCCGCCTTGAGAGTAATCACTCCCCTCCCTCACAGGGTGGGGTTGGGGGTGGGTCGTCTCATCGGCTAATTCTATTGCCTCGTCCTCGTCCAGCCCAATCAGCTGGCACAGCAGCATCTTCGACAGCGCCAGGCCGTCCTGCACCTGCGTCAGTGCCATCTCGGCCTCGTTCACGCGCACGCCGACGCTCAGCCCGTCGCCCTTCGTGGCCACGCCCTGGTCGATCATCTTCTGCACGTCGCCCTTCAGCTTCTTCACGAGCTCCACGTAGCTCTCGGCTAACGTCTGCTTATGACGGAGCGACACCACCTGCCAGTACACCTGGTCTATATTATATAAGGTGTTCTGCCGCTTCATCTCTAATGTGTTCGCAGCCATCTTTTCGTTGATGTCGGCTATCTTGTTCGCCGCCACCAAAGCGCCGCCCATGAACACGGGCTGTGTCACCGTCACCGCGCCGCCGAACATATTCCGCGTGTCCGTCCGGAAACCCTCCACGATGCCCTCGCCCACCTGGTTCAGCGCACCGCCGAAGGCCGCCATGTCGCCAGCCATCTTCTGTTGTGTCGCTGCCGGCAACTGCGATGCCAACGGCGCCAGTGCATCCTGCAGCTTCGCCGTCGTGTTCGTGCCCATGTTGCCCAGCGCCTCCTTCTGGTCGTCGTTGAGGATGGACATCTCGCGACTCATCCACATGTACCCGCCCACGGCGTTCACCTTCGGCAGATACGCTGTACGTGCCGACTTCCGCAGGTTGGCGTTCACCTCCTGCTTCATCTTCGCCACGCTCATCTGTTTGTTGTTCCTCAGCGCCATCGCCCTGCAGCTGTCGAGCGTCAGCATCCGCTGAGCACCCGCCACAGACGGCAATAGCACCAATAGCCCGAGCCCTATCACTCGCGCCACCACTGTACTTTTTTTCTTCTTAGTTCTCATGCACATTATTATTTATAATTGTCATTACTTTCTGTGCGGTAGCCAATTCTTCACTTTTCACTTCTCCATTATTTCTGGAATTTCTTACGATACTCCAGCGGCGTCATGCCAGCGTGTTCCTTAAAGTATTTTCCGAAGAACGAGGCATTGGGGAAGTTCAGGTCGTTGGCTATCTCCTGCATCGTCATGTCGGTATAGCGCAGGCGGCGCTCGATGGCCCCCATCGTGAAGTGCTCTATCATCATGCTCGGCCGGCGGTTGATGGTATCCTTCAAGATGGTCGACAGGTATTTGGGCGTGACGTTCAACTGCTTGGCGAAGTCGTCCACCTTGCGGATGCGCCCGTCACTCTGCTCAACAAGCTGAATGAACTTGTCGGCCAGCAGTCGTTTGTGAACGCCCGGATTCGTATTCTCCAGATCTTTCGTCACAGCATATTGCTCTTTGTTGCGCCGCATCATGCAGAGCATTTCCAGCATCATCGTGCTGACGAGCGACCTCACAATATCCGGATAAAGCAGCGGCGACTGGTCTCGCATTCGGCGACACAGCAGCTGGAAGTAATCATCAAGCAGCGTAACATCGTCAGGGGTAAGATGCACCACGGGATGCTGCTTCAGGTAAGCCAAATCCGCCAAGCTCACCTCGCCATGCATGTCGATGTTCCACAGCTCGCTACGGGTAAACCAAATCTGACGGCAGTTGAAGTCGGCCGAGGCCATAAAATTAGAGGCAACGCTATGAGCCATATAGAGGTAAAGGTCATTCTTGCGAAGGAGGATCTGCTGGCCGTCGTAGTCGAACTGAGCCATGCCATCGGTGCAAATCACAATGAGTCCCTGATTGTCGAGACGAAGTTTACCCTTGGGCAATGCTCCAAAGTTCTCCATCACGACCAAATCGTCGCTATCGCCTATACGCAGGGTGTCTGAACCACTCCTTGGTTTAAGATCTTGTATCTCCATTCTGTTCTTTTTTACTTTTCAGGGTGCAAATGTCGCAATAAATATCCGATTATTGCTGTTCGAAATTTACTAAAAAACGCTCTATTTCTATTTTTTTGTTACCGCAAGCAGAAATAGAACATTCTTAAGGGAATATCAAACATTTCCGATAGCCTTTTTTCCACAAGTGGACTACTATGCACAAGGTCTTCAACCCGAAATAAGCCATTTCACTGCAGAAAGCGCCAATCTAACATCTAACATCAAACATTTTGTGCAAAGCGTGTTTTATATGGACGCTTAGAAAAAGGGCTTGGCTGAGCAAATAATTTCCCCAAAAAGAGGAGAATACAAAAAAAATGATTATCTTTGCACCGAAAACAAAAAAATATAATAATTAGGTGTATGAAAAACAGGTTTTATTTGCTGGCAGTCATCTGCCTGACAGCTGCGCTTAACGCCGTAGCCAGTGATTTCACCAACCAAGAGCCATTGAAGCTCAGCGTACCGGAGATAGAGCCAAGACTGGTGACTGTCGATAACGCAAACCTCAGAGGCTCATACACCCCGACAGTCACGCCGACCACCTTCGGCGACTTCAGCTTCTTCAAGACGAAGACCACCCCCGGCGTAAAGCCCTACAAGGTGATGGACGACCTGTCGTTTGTCGGCATCCCCCTGTTTGCGGCCGGCTGGGCCATCAAGGGCGACAAGGCTATGTTTGCCCAGAACAACAAGAGCAAGAAGGCCAACACCCAGCTGCTGACAGACTTCAAGACGGGTATTGACGACTACACGCAATATTTCGGCCCGATGATGACAGTCGGACTGAAACTGGCAGGCGTCGAAGGACGCAGCGACTGGCCCCGCCTGCTGGCTAGCGCCGCCATGTCGTACGGCATCATGGCCGGCTTCGTCAACGGCATCAAGTACACCGCCAAGGAGATGCGCCCCGACGGTTCATCGGCCAACTCATGGCCGTCGGGCCATACGGCCACAGCCTTCGTCGGTGCCTCGCTGCTGCACAAGGAGTACGGTCTGACGCGCTCGCCCTGGTACTCAGTGGCCGGCTACGGCGTGGCAACGGCGACGGGCGTCATGCGAATTCTGAACAACCGCCACTGGATCAGCGACGTGATGTCGGGGGCCGGCATCGGTATCATGTCTACCGAGCTGGGCTATGCCCTGAGCGACGTACTGTTCAAGGGCAAGGGGCTCTTGCGTAACAATCTGGAACTTGACAGCGAGAACCCGTCGTTCTTCAGCATCAGCATGGGTCTGGGATTAGGCAGCAAGGACATCGACTTCGACTACGAGGGATTAGAGAACAAGGAACGCTACAGCGAAGAACTCTACGACCTCAGCGAAGAAGACCGCGTACAGTTCCGTGCTGCTACGGTGGTCGACGCCGAAGGTGCCTACTTCTTCAATAAGTACGTAGGCATTGGCGGGCGCCTCCGCGTACGCGCCATGTCGGCCAAATCGTTCGGACAGTATGCCGACATCACCTCAGAGGACAACGACGCAGCTTGGTTCTTCCTCGTCGACAATCCCTTCGAAAAGGCTCACGACTTGTACGAAGAACAGGAACCCCTCGACATTGACGCCGTCAACAAGAACGGTGCTGCCGTGACAAACATGGGCGGTATCGTGCAGAGCGACCACCTCACGGAGTTCACTGCCAGCGCCGGTCTCTACCTGAACCTGCCGCTGAACGAGCATTTCTCGTTGGGCACTAAACTGCTCGTAGGACGCTCTATCAACCAGGATCTTGAGATCGACGGCTACGCCGAAGGCTATGTCAAGGATGCCAACTACGGAATGGTTATCACAAACAACGAACTGACATTTCTTGGCATCAACCAGCCCGACGGTGTCAAGAACGCTGACGGCACCTACAAGACCTACAAGGAAGAGTGGGACTACCTAAACATCAGTGCAGACAACTCCACGTCGTGGGGTACCGGCCTGTCGCTGACCTACCGCTACAAATCGAACTTCTCGTGGCGTCTGTTCTGCGACTACGACTATACGAAGAAGAAATACACCATGACCGTTGACCCGTTCTATTACCTGAAGTCAGCATTGGGCGAGAACCTGTATAGCCTCGTCTCGAACCCCAAGACAGCTGACTACTACGCCATCCTCAGCCCGCTGGTGTACAAAAAGGAGAAAAAGATGAACTATTTCACCATCGGCATGTCGTTCCTTGTAAATTTTTAATCGATGAGATACATTCTAACAGCACTGATGGCTATCGTCCTTCTTTCCGCCTGTCGTGACAACCAGCAGAAGGAGGCTAACGAGATGCTGGCAAAGGCTCACCAGCTGTTTGACGAGCAGCGCTATGACCGTGCCCTCATCGTCATCGACTCGCTGCGCAAGGTCTATCCCAGCGCCATCGAGACGCGCAAGCAGGCCCTGCGACTGCAACAGAGCATCGAGCTGAAGCGGTCGCAGGAGGAGCTATCGCGGGTTGACAGCATGCTGCAAGCCGTCAAGCACGACTACGAATACCAGAAGCAAAAGGTGGAGAAAGACAAGCAGGAACTGCGCGCCACGCCCGAAGAGCTGACCATGCTGACGAAGACGCGTGTGCGCCGTGACTCGCTGCAGACGTCCTTCGACGTGCTCTGCGCCAAGATCCGCTATATTCACAAAAAGCAGAAAGAACTATAAAAAATTGAGTGTTAAGCATTAATATTTAAAAAAAATCCGTACCTTTGCACCCCGAAATGGATAAGTTCGAAGAAACAAACGCCCAGTTTGAGCAGGCTATAGCCGAGTGTCGCGCACTCTTCGAGAAGAAACTGCACGACTATCGGGCCTCATGGCGCATCCTGCGCCCGACGGCCCTCACCGACCAACTCTTCATCAAAGCCAAGCGCATACGCTCGTTAGAGGTGAAGAAAGAGAGTCTGGTGGGCGAAGGCATACGGCCAGAGTTCATCGGGCTCATCAACTACGGCATCGTCGGGCTGATACAGTTAGAACGCGGCTTTGCCGACACCGTCGACATCAGCAACGACGAGGCCCTGCAGCTTTACGACCGCTATGCCCGTGAGGCCTTGGAACTGATGAAGCGCAAGAACCACGACTACGACGAGGCGTGGCGCTCCATGCGCGTCAGCTCGTACACCGACCTCATCCTGACGAAGATTGAGCGCATCAAGGAGATGGAAGACCTTGGCGGACAGACACTCGTCTCCGAGGGTATTGATGCCAACTATATGGACATCATCAACTATGCCGTCTTCGGCGTTATCAAGTTGAGCGAAGCGTGAAGAAACTGACAGTAAATGTCTGCCGACTGGTCCTGGCCGTCACATTCATCCTTTCAGGATTTGTCAAGGCCGTCGACCCGTTAGGCACACAATATAAGATTGACGACTACCTCGGAGCCATGCACCTGGGGGGACTGCTCCCCGACCTGGCGTCTCTCGGGGCAAGCGTCGTCTTAGCGGCAGTGGAGTTCTGCCTCGGCATCTTCCTGCTGTTTGCGATTCAGCGGCGGCTGACATCGAGATGCATCTTACTGATGATGGTGGTAATGACCGCACTGACGCTCTGGCTGGCACTGGCCAACCCCATCAGCGACTGCGGCTGCTTCGGCGATGCCATTGTACTCACCAACTGGCAGACCTTCTGGAAGAATGTCGTTCTGCTCGCCTGTGCCGTCATCGTGGCACGGTGGCCACAGGAGATGTTCCGATTCGTCACCAGGTCAAACCAGTGGATAGTCATCAACTACTCAATGGTGTTTATCGTCAGCATGGCACTATGGAGCCTGTATTACCTGCCGATGTTCGACTTCCGTCCATACCACATCGGCACCGACCTGCGCCAGCAGTGGCAGCGGACGATGGATGGCGAAGACCTGCCCTACGCAGACTTCTTCATCGAAAGTAGCGACGGCGACATCACCGAGCAGGTACTGGCAGACTCAAGCTACACGTTCCTGCTCGTCTCGCCCTATCTGGAACAGGCCGACGACTCCAGGCTCGACCTGATCAACCAGCTCTACGAGTATGCCCAGGAGCACGACTACGTCTTCTACTGTCTGACGGCAAGCTCCGCCAAGCCCATCAGGATATGGCGTGACATCACAGGAGCCGAATACCCCTTCTGCCAGACCGATGGCACCACGCTGAAGACCATCATCCGCAGCAATCCGGGCCTACTCCTGCTGAAGGACGGTGTCATCATCCGCAAGTGGAGCCACAACGACCTGCCCGAGCTCAGCGAGACAGAGGGCGCCCTGCCATTGGAGCAGCTGGAAATAGGCAAGATGCCTACCGACGGCCCGGCACGCAAGATAGCCTTGATTCTGCTGTGGTTTGTATTGCCGCTGACCCTGCTGACAATGGCCGACCGCCTATGGATGTGGACACACTGGCTGCGCCGCCGCTCAAAGCTGTCGAAACGAGTACATAATAATCAACCCAAACAATATAAAAACGAAAAAAAATGAGAAAGAAAATTGTTGCAGGAAACTGGAAGATGAACATGAATCTCCAGGACGGTATTGCTCTTGCAAAGGAGCTGAACGAAACTCTGAAGGCTGACAAGCCCAACTGCGGTGTGGTTATCTGCACACCGTTCATCCACTTAGCTTCTATCGCACAGTTCCTCGACCAGGACATCATCGGCCTGGGTGCTGAGAACTGCGCTGACAAGGAGAAGGGTGCTTTCACCGGTGAGGTAAGCGCTGAGATGGTGAAGTCTACCGGTGCACAGTACGTGATCCTCGGCCACAGCGAGCGTCGCGAGTACTACAAGGAGACACCCGAGATTCTGAAAGAGAAGGTGCTGCTGGCTCAGAAGAACGACCTGAAGGTGATCTTCTGTATCGGTGAGTCGCTCGAAGAGCGCGAGGCCGGCAAGCAGAACGAGGTGGTGAAGGCCGAGCTTGAGGGCAGCGTCTTCAACCTGAGCGAAGAGGACTTCCGCAAGATCGTTATCGCCTACGAGCCCATCTGGGCCATCGGTACCGGCAAGACCGCTACCGCTGAGCAGGCCGAGGAGATTCACGCTTACATCCGCTCTATCATCGCTGAGAAGTATGGTCAGGCCGTTGCCGACGACACCACCATCCTCTACGGTGGCAGCTGCAAGGCTTCGAATGCTCCTGAGCTGTTCGCAAAGCCCGACATCGACGGCGGTCTCATCGGCGGTGCCTCACTGAAGGCTGCCGACTTCAAGGGTATTATCGACGCTTGGAAGAAATAAGCAGATGAGACGTCTTGTCACTATCGTCATACTGTGTGCCAGCTGTTTCCTGACAGTTGGTGCACAGTCCTTTACCCAGCGTCTACAGCAGAAGACACAGGCAGGGCAAGGTACAGTGACCGTCAACCACGACAAGGCCATCGACGACCTGGTCAACGGACAGGCTGCCAACCAGCGGAACCAGGACAATCAAGACAAGCAGGACGACCAAGAGTCTCCCGCCCAGAAAAAGCCTGAAACGGCTCACAAAGACCAGTACCGCGACAACGTTAACGACAGCGTGCCGGTAGACACCCGCCGCAAGGTAATGCGTGGCGGCTACAAAATTAACGGATACCGCGTACAGGCTTTCGCAGGAGGCAACCAGCGCAAGGATCGCCAGAAAGCCGAACAGGTGGGTAACACCATCAAGGCCCACTACCCCGACACCCCGGTCTACGTCCACTTCTATTCACCACGATGGATTTGTCGCGTAGGCAACTATCGTACCTATGAGGAGGCCCACGAGATGCTGATGAACATCCGCAACAAGCTGGGCATCAGCGGTGCCTCTATCGTCAAAGGGAAAATAACCGTACCATCATACTAAATGTATCCAGAAAACGAAATCTTCCGTGAAGGCCTCGACGAACTGGCCGACCACTACAAGCAGATCATCACACTGCTGGGCGAAGACCCCAGCCGCGACGGACTGCTCAAGACTCCGATGCGCGTGGCCAAGGCCATGCAGGTACTGACACGCGGCTATGAGATGGACGCCCACAAGGTGCTCACCGATGCCCTGTTCAAGGAGGACTACAACCACATGGTCATCGTGAAGGACATCGACTTCTTCTCGCTCTGCGAGCACCACATGCTGCCATTCTACGGCAAGTGCCACGTAGCTTACATTCCCAACGGCTACATCACCGGACTGTCGAAGATAGCGCGCGTCGTCGACATCTATAGCCACCGCCTGCAGGTGCAGGAACGTATGACCATGCAGATACGACAGTGTATCGAGGAGACGCTTCATCCCCTCGGCGTCATGGTCGTCGTCGAAGCCAAGCACATGTGTATGCAGATGCGCGGCGTGGAAAAGCAGAACAGCATCACCACCACCAGCGAGTTCAGCGGTGCCTTCGATCAGGCTAAGACGCGCCAGGAGTTCATGAACCTCATCTCGCACTAATTTCAAAGAAACACCATGCAACAGACCGACAGAGGTAATTATAAGACCAGAGAGTCAATGACCAGCCAGCTTTGGCACAGTTGTTTTGGAAAACTCCTCGCCTTGGTGGGGGTTGTCATTGTGATGATTGTCGTCGGCCACTTCACCATACCTGACGAGGAAACGATGATGGCTGAGATGGATGATAACATCCGACAGTGCATCGAAGCCAACGACAGCATCAAAACCGACTGGATTGATGATGCCGTCAACAACGTGGGCTATATCTTCACCACTGCCGACAGCATACCTGACCAGGAACTGATTGACAACTTCAACCAATGTAATGAGCTGAAGTACTACCGTCACAGCTTCTACGCTACCACACTGTTGCATAACAACTTCAAGCCGGAGGGCATACGTGCTGGCATCGGCATCTTCGGCATCGTTATCCCCACTGTCAACTTCAATGATTTTCTCTTCAGAATCGGCCCCATGCACAAAGGTTACGAACAGAAAATCATCGAAAGCACTACCACCGTCACCAACAGCAGCGACGACTGGAGCAACAGTTCCGAATTAGGATTGAGAGAAGATGAATATTCAAATTAAAAGCATCAACGAGATTCGCGAGGCTGCCCGCCAGTTTGTCAGCGAGATAGGCAACCGACGCGTCTTCGCCTTCTACGGCACTATGGGTGCTGGTAAGACAACATTCATCAAGGCCGTCTGCGAAGAACTGGGTGTCACCGATGTCATTACCTCCCCTACCTTCGCCATTGTGAACGAGTATTCGCCTTCCTCCGACCTTCTACCTTCCTCGAAAATCTACCACTTCGACTTCTACCGCATCAAGAAGTTAGAAGAGGTCTACGACATGGGCTACGAAGACTATTTCTACAGCGGTGCCCTCTGTTTCATAGAATGGCCGGAACTAATAGAAGAACTCCTACCCGAGGATGCCGTCAAGGTGAGCATCGTCGAGCAGGAGGATGGTAGTAGACTGGTAACAGCCTAAAGATTCTGTTCCTGAAAGTCCATATCGGCCTCAACGACATAATAGACATCGTCGGCACTGAACGTGCCAACCTTGTCACGCCGAGCCTGTTCCGCAACGGCCTCAGCCACCTGCTGCAGGTCGATATCCACTTCCTCTGCCGTTGACTCCAGAATGCCACTGTCGTAATAATAGTCGACAATGGCATCGATGAAGTAGTACAGGTCGTCATCGCTGAAGGTGGTCTTCAGCTCCTGCGGCAACCGCTCATAGATAAACGCTATCTCACGGCGGTTCTCTTCTTCGTCCATGCGAAGTTCGTCTTCAAAACTGGGCATAGCTTACAACAGGGCTTTAAATTTCTCGTCAATCTTAGCTTTGGCCTGGGCACCCACCAGCTTGTCGACCACCTGACCGCCCTTGAAGAAGAGGATAGTGGGGATATTGCGGATGCCAAACTGTAAAGCCAACTCTTCGTTCTCCTCGACGTCGCATTTGCCGACGACGATTTGGCCATCATACTCTTTGGCCAGTTCGGCAATGATAGGTGCCACCATGCGGCAGGGACCGCACCATGTAGCCCAGAAATCAACGACTAACGGCTGCTTGCCTTTCTTCAGACTCTCAAAGTTCTCGCTTGTGATTGTTACTTCCATAATTCTCAAGTATTAATGTTTATTGTTTAATGTTTAATGTTTAATCTTTATTCTTTAGGGCAAAGCCCGCTAATTTATCTTATAGTCTAATGCCTCGTGATGCTCAATATAGTCAATGAGCTGGTAGCGCACGTCAACGCTGCTGTTCTTGGACTGCAGCAGGACGTGGTGTTTGCCTACAGAATCGCGCAACTGGAAAAAGAGTTTCGTCTTGCCAGGATGCTCATGGATAATTTCTGTCAAATCGGCCACAATCTCATCGTCAAGCAGGTCGGTAATCATCTGGATGGTGATGCGGTCAATCGCTTTTTCCTTGACAGTCTGCAACAATTCGACGTTCGTCACCTTAAACTCCTTCTGCTGGGAGTCACGGAAACGCGATTGCATCTTACCGGTAATACAAACTGCAGCTCCCTCGATGAACTTGCCTTTCAAGTTGAGCCAATCGTCACCGAAGAGTACCAGTTCGCCCGAACCTTCAAAGTCTTCAAGCGTGACAATACCCCAGGGTTTGTTGGTTTTGGCACTGAAACGCGTCTGCGACCCGGTGACGATGCCGCCAAGAGCGATGTCCTCGCGATCAACTAAGGCAGCACAACGATCGGCCAGTTCAGTACAACGGGCATTACAGAGGTTGTCGAGCACGACCTTATATTCGTCCAACGGATGAGCGGAGAGATAAATGCCAACAAGGTCGCGCTCCTTGTTCAGACGCTCGATGTCACTCCAACGCTCATCAGTTTTGGGAACGGGCGGTGTCGCTATCTCGACACCGTCGTCGAAGCTACCGAAGAGCGAGTTCTGGGCCAGCTGCTTCTCCTGCTGATAAAGCTGTCCATAGCGCACCAGCGTATCAAGGAACGCCTCACCTTTATTATTTGTGGCAAAGAACTGCTCTCGGCGGATGCCAAAGGAGTCAAAGCCGCCGCTCAGTGCCAACGACTCGTAGCCCTTGCGGTTCAGGCTGGCTGTGGGCACGCGCTGGGCAAAATCGAAGATACTCTTGTAAGGCCCGTTCTTCTCACGCTCGTCAATGATGGCCTGTGCAGCAGAATCGCCCAAACCCTTGATGGCAGCAAGACCGAAGCGGATGTCGCCATTGTGGTTCACGCCGAACTTCTGATACGACTCATTCACATCAGGTCCCAACGTATTGATCTTCATCTGCTTGCACTCGTCCATCAGTTTCGTGATTTCCGTAATCTGGTCACGACGACGGCTCATGATGGCTGCCATAAACTCTGCCGGATAGTTGGCCTTGAGATAGGCGGTCTGATAAGCCACCCACGAGTAGCAAGCGGCATGCGACTTGTTGAAAGCGTAAGACGCGAAAGCTTCCCAGTCGCTCCATATCTTGTCGAGCACCTTCGGGTCGTGACCGTTCTTCTTGCCACCCTCGATGAACTTCGGCTTCATGGCGTCGACAATGTCCTTCTTCTTCTTACCCATCGCCTTACGCAGGGCGTCGCTCTCGCCACGGGTGAAGTCGGCCAGCAGACGCGACAACAACATCACCTGTTCCTGATAAACGGTAATGCCGTAGGTGTCCTTCAGGTACTTCTCCATCACAGGAATATCATAGGTGATAGGTTCCTCACCGTGCTTACGACGGATGAACTGAGGAATGTAGCCCATAGGTCCTGGACGGTAGAGGGCGTTCATGGCGATGAGGTCTTCAAAGACGGTGGGCTTCAGCTCGCGCAGGTATTTCTGCATACCAGCCGACTCAAACTGGAACGTGCCGATGGTGCGGCCTTGCTGGTATAGCTCGTAGGTCTTGGCATCGTCGATAGGGATGGTATCGAGGTCAACGTCAATGCCACGCGTCAGTTTGATATTGGCACAGGCTTCCTTCAACTCGGAAAGGGTCTTCAGACCGAGGAAGTCCATCTTGATAAGCCCCGTCGACTCAATGACGTGACCGTCGTACTGCGTGCAGTTGGTCTTGGTGTCCTTGAAGTCGGGGTCGTCAGCCGTAGAGACAGGCACCCAGTCGCTGATAGGGTCGCGGCAAATAATGAAGCCGCAGGCATGGATACCCGTACCACGGACAGTACCCTCCAGCATCTTGGCATATTTAATGGTGTTGGCCAGCACGGGGTCAGCAGAAGCTTCGGCATCGCGCAACTCCGGCACGGCCTTGATGGCGTTCGTCAGGTTCATCTTCGGCGTCTTGCCGTCGACGTCTGGCAGACGGTCAGGGATAGCCTTGCACAGCGCGTTCGAGACGGACAGCGGCAACTTCTCCACACGTGCCACATCCTTGATAGAGTTCTTCGTGGCCATCGACGCATAGGTAATGATGTGGGCGCAGTTCTCGTGACCGTACTTGTCCTCCACCCACTTCAGCACACGGCCGCGACCGTCGTCGTCGAAGTCGGTATCGATATCGGGCAATGAGATACGGTCGGGGTTCAAGAAACGCTCGAACAGCAGGTCGTACTTCAGCGGGTCAATCTTCGTGATGCCTAAGCAATAGGCCACCACCGAACCGGCTGCCGAACCACGTCCCGGGCCCACCATCACGCCCAGCTCGTCGCGGGCAGAGTTGATGAAGTCCTGCACAATAAGGAAGTAACCCGGGAAACCCATCGTCTTCATGATGTGCAACTCGAAGCGGATGCGGTCCAACACCTCGGAAGCCCCCCCTTCTGCCCCCGAGGGGGCTACAATAGTTTCGCTGGCAGCTATAGAAGCCCCCTCGGGGGCCGTAGGGGGGGCCACGCCATAGCGCCGATACGCCCCCTCATACGCTAACTTCGCCAAGTAGTCGGCCTCGAACTTAATACGGTAGATCTTATCGTAGCCGCCTAACTTCTTGATTTTCTTCTCACCTTCCTCGCGAGGCAACGGGTTTTCGCCGTTCTCGTCAGAGGTGAACTCACGGAAGAGGTCTTCCTCGGTAAACTTCTGACGCCACTCCTCCTCGGTGCCGAACGACTCAGGGATGGGGAAGAACGGCATGATGGGGTCGTGGTCGAGGGAGTAGATTTCCACCTTATCTAATATCTCAAGCGTATTCGACAGCGCCTCGGGCACGTCGCTGAAGATGGCGTTCATCTCCTCACGGGTCTTGAACCACTCCTGCTTCGAATAAAGCATACGCGTGGGGTCGTCCAACTCCTTACCCGTAGAGAGACACAGCAGGTGGTCGTGAGCCTCGGCATTCTCCTCGTCAACGAAATGGACATCGTTGGTACAGACGAGTTTGATGCCGTATTCACGAGACAGCTTGATGAGTTCCTGATTGACGGGTTCCTGCTCCTTAAACGTCTCACGGTTGGCACGCACCGTAGGGTCTTTCACCTCGTGACGCATCAGTTCCAGATAGTAGTCGTCGCCGAAGAGGTTGTGATACCACTCTATAGCCTCGCGGGCACCAGCCATGTCTCCACTGCTAATCTTTCTGGGCACCTCGCCAGCAAGACAGGCCGAACAGACAATCAGTCCCTCGTGATAGCGTTCCAAATCCTCACGGTCGGTACGGGGACGCATATAGTAGCCGTCCACCCAGGAGTTGCTGACCAGCTTGATGAGGTTCTTGTAGCCTTGATAGTTCTTTGCTAATACAATAAGGTGGTAACCGCTCTGATCCTCCTTGCCGCGACGCAACGACTTCGAGCCGTGGCGCGACACATACATCTCACAGCCAAAGATAGGCTTAAAGGGTTCCAGCCCCTCCTTGGTCCGTTTTTTGTTCACGCCAATACAATAGTCGTGGAATTCCTTGATGCCGAACATGTCGCCATGATCAGTAATGGCCATACCCTTCATGCCATTGCCTATAGCCTTGTCGACGAGCTTCGAAATTTTCGATTGCCCGTCGAGAATAGAATAGTATGTATGTACGTGTAAATGTATGAAATCTTCCATTTCCATCAGAATTGAGCGTCAAAGTTACGCTGAAAAGTTGATATTGCCAAAAGAAACGGTCAAAAAGTTTGTTAATTGACAAAAAAGCATTATCTTTGCATCGCAATTACTTAATACTAACCCATGGGAGAGAGAATCAAGAAACTCAAAAAGATAAGAATCCACCGTGAAGGCACTTCGGAATTAATCTATAGTGCGATTCTGATTTTAGCTGTATGCACCGGACTATGGTATGCCCTGCAAGCCGTCAGTCCGCTTGTCTGCAACATCGTTGTGCCACTCATCACTGCCATTCTGGTGACTGCCTGGCTGATAGCGCTGAACTTCTACCGCTGCCCGATACGCTACTTCAACGGCGATTCCGAGCGAACGGTGGTGGCTCCTGCCGACGGCAAGATTGTAGTGATTGAAGAAGTGGAGGAAAACACTTATTTCCACGACAAACGACTAATGATCAGCATCTTCATGAGTCCGTGGAACGTACATGCCAACTGGTTCCCCGTCGACGGCCGCGTGAAGCTCGTCGAGCATCATGACGGCAACTACCACAAGGCGTGGCTGCCCAAGGCCAGCGAAGAGAACGAGCGAGCCGACATCGTCATTGAGACCCCGGAGGGCGAGGACATCCTGGTGCGCCAGATAGCGGGTGCGCTGGCACGCCGCATTGTCACCTATGCCAAGCCAGAGGAGGAGTGTTACATCGACCAGCACCTCGGCTTCATCAAGTTAGGATCGCGCGTCGACGTCTTCCTGCCCATCAACTCCAAGGTCTGCGTCACAATGGACCAGCCCACGACTGGCGACCAGACGGTGATTGCGAAATTGAAAAATTGAAAAATTGAAGTATTAAAGAATTGAAGAAGCATATTCCCAATACCATTACGTGCTGTAACCTGATTTCAGGCTGCATCGCTACATACTGGGCCTTTCAGGGTGACTACCGGCTGGCCCTGCTGTTTATCGTCATCGGTGCGGTCTTCGACTTCTTCGACGGCATGACGGCCCGTCTGCTCCATGTCTCGTCGCCCATCGGTAAGGAACTTGACTCATTAGCTGACGACATCACCTTCGGCTTCGCACCGTCGGCCATCGCATTCAGCTTCCTCAATGGACAATGCCTGGCGCAAGCTAATAATTGTCAATTGTCAATTCTCAATTGTCAATTAATGCCATACTTGGCATTTATCATGGCTGCATTCTCAGCACTGCGACTGGCAAAGTTCAATCTTGACGAGCGTCAGGCCTTAGGGTTCATCGGCCTGCCGACGCCTGCCAATGCATTGTTCTGGGGCTCACTCATTGTTGGTGCAGGCGATTATATGGCTCCCCTATCCTACACCCCCTACCTCATCCTGCTGGGCACTTTCGTTAGCTGTTTTCTGCTAGTTTGCGAGATACCCATGTTTGCTCTGAAATTCAAGACTTGGGGCTGGAAGGGCAATGAGGTAAAGTACATCTTCCTACTGACATGCATACCCCTGCTGCTTTTCTTCGGCATCAGCGGTTTAGCAGTTATCATTGCATGGTATGTTGTGCTCTCGATTCTTACTAACCGTTAACACTAAGTCCTATGAAAGAAATCTTATTAACTATCCTTGGCATTGTTCTTTTCATCATTATTGTCATGGCCATCTTGTTCCACAAGTCCATCAGCCAGTTCAGGAAAATGCTGAAGCAGGCTGCCGAGGCACGTGAGGCACGACGGATAGCCGAAGAGGAAGAATACTTTAAGCGCACGTCGACTAAGCATTATCACAAGGATGAAGAGGAGGATGCGCCGAAGTTCCACGACGACTACTTCAAGAGCAGCGACCCCGAGGAACCCCAGCAGAAACCGCAACAGGAAACCACTGCCCGTCGCACGACACAGACAGACAGTGGTGTAACGATAATCGACGACCGCAGTGACAAGCAGACTGACCGCAAGATCTTCGACGACAGTGAGGGGGAATACGTCGAGTTTGAAGAAATTAAATAATTTCTAATTGACAATGGATAATTGATAATGGATAATTAGGATAATTAGGATATGGCAAGATTCAAGAGAATACTACTGAAGCTATCGGGCGAGAGCCTGATGGGTAAGCAGGGTTACGGCATTGACCCTGAACGACTGAGCGACTATGCTCGTCAAATTAAGGAAGTGAGCGAGATGGGGGTGCAGATAGGCATCGTCATCGGTGGCGGCAATATCTTCCGTGGTTTATCTGGCTCCCAGAAAGGTTTCGACCGTGTCAAGGGCGACCAAATGGGTATGTGTGCCACAGTCATCAACTCGCTGGCACTATCGTCAGCGTTAGGAGCCGTCGGTGTGAAGAACCGCGTACTAACAGCCATCCGCATGGAGCCTATCGGCGAGTTCTACACGAAATGGAAGGCCATCGAGGCGATGGAGCAGGGTTATGTATGTATCTTCTCAGCCGGCACCGGTTCACCTTATTTCACCACAGACACCGGCTCGTCGCTGCGCGGCATTGAGATTGAGGCCGACGTCATGCTGAAAGGCACCCGTGTGGACGGTGTCTACACCGCTGACCCCGAGAAAGACCCGACAGCCACGAAATTCAATGAGATCACTTACAAGGAAGTGCTGGCCCGTGGTCTGAAGGTCATGGACTTGACGGCTATCTGTATGTGTCAGGACAACAACCTGCCCATCTATGTCTTCAATATGGACGTAGTGGGTAACCTGAAGAAGGTGATGGACGGCGAGGAGATTGGTACGCTGGTACACAACTAAATAAAGCGAACCTCCTTGAAGGCGTAGGTGCGCAATGTGCCGCCATCGTCTCTCAACACCAAGTGGCCGTCGTCTTTCACATCGACGAACTCAGCCATAAATGCACCATTTTCATCGGCGTAAGGGAAAAAGCCCTTGCGCCGATATAGTTTCGAGAGGTAGCGCTGACGCACATCCTGTGTCAACAGTTGTCCGAAGCGTTCCAGAATATGATGGAGCAGCGCGTCGCGGTCGGTCTCTTGACCGCTTATCTGCCAAAGTGAAACGGGGTTGGGGGCATCACTATGGAAAGCCCGTTGGTTGACGTTCAAGCCCACGCCAATGATACTGTCTTTGATAACAGCACCCGTGAGGGTATTCTCTATCAGGATACCACAGATCTTGCCGTCACGCCAATAAATATCGTTGGGCCACTTGATACTCAAATCGCCAATATACTGGCCCAAGGCTTCGCAGATGGCCAGTGAGACGGCCATCGAGAGACGAAACTGCCGACTGGCAGGCACGTCATTCGGATGAATCAGCATAGAGAATAGCAGGTTCTTGCCGCGCTCCGACTCCCAACGGTTTGTGCCGCAGCCACGACCCGCCGTCTGGTAGTCGGCCACGACAACCATATTCTTCGAACCACCATGATTCAGCAACCAACGGTTCGTCGAATCTGTCTCGTCAATATGCCGGACATCCCACTCCATGTTTCAAAAGTTTTTCATTATAGACAAATGTCTCATTTTCCATCGGCAAAAATACAAAAAAAACAGAACAACACCAAGCGAATCAGTTTTTTTATGTAACTTTGCAGAACCAATAACCAAATTATAACAACAAATGAAAGACCATAAGGCCTTAATTGAAAGGAAATACCTGGTGACATTCATCCTTGTCACATCATTGTTTGCATTGTGGGGCTTTGCCAACGACATCACCAACCCGATGGTGGCAGCATTCCAGACACTCATGGAACTGACGGCAGCCAAAGCGTCGATGGTGCAGTTTGCCTTCTACGGCGGCTACGCCACGATGGCCATTCCCGCCGCCCTGTTTATCAGGAAGTACAGCTACAAGAGCGGCATCCTGCTGGGATTGGCACTCTACGCCACGGGGGCTTTTCTCTTTATACCAGCGGCAGCAGAGCAGAGCTTCACCTTTTTCTGTCTGTCGCTCTATATCCTGACCTTCGGACTGGCATTCCTCGAGACGACGGCCAACCCCTTCATCCTGTCGTTAGGCGACAAGGAGACGAGCACACGAAGGCTCAACTTCGCACAATCCTTCAACCCCATGGGATCGCTCTGCGGCATGAGCGTGGCTTCGCTCATCGTCCTGCCACAACTCTTGAGCGACCGTCGCGACGAGGCGGGACACATCATCTTTAGCACCCTGTCAGAGGCAGAGAAGGCCGATATCCGCCTGCATGATCTGGCCATCATCCGCGATCCCTATGTGGCTATAGGATTGGTAGTCGTGACAGTGGGCATCATCATTGCGCTGACAAAGATGCCGAAAACACAGAGCGAGGAACAGAAATCACAGGGAGACACACACACCACGCGCCAGACACTTCATAACCTTTGGCATAACACCATTTACCGCGAGGGTGTCGTAGCACAGATGTTCTACGTCGCCGCACAAATCATGACGTGGACGTTCATTATCCAGTATGCCGATAACTTAGGCATCAACAAGGCCATAGCACAGACGTATAACATCATCGCCATGACGCTCTTCCTCAGCAGCCGATTCATTTCGACGTTCCTCATGAAATACGTCAACGGCCGCCTGCTGTTAGCCGCTTTCGGCTGCGGAGCAGCCCTCTGTTCCATCGGAGCTATTGTCATCGTGGGCATGGCGGGACTCTACTGCCTTGTCGGCATCAGCTTCTTTATGTCGCTGATGTTCCCCACCATCTACGGCATTGCCCTGGAAGACGTCGACAGCCGCGACCACACCCTCGGTGCCGCCTTCCTGGTGATGGCCATTGTGGGAGGCGCCCTGATGCCACCGCTGCAGGGAATGATTATCGACCAGCAGACAATCGTAGGCCACCCGGCCGTCAACGTCTCGTTTGTGCTGCCGCTCTTCTGCTTCATCCTCATCATCGCCTACGGCTGGCGTTCACACCTGAAAACCATTCACTAAAAAATGAGATATACAGAATTAGGAAAGACGGGAATGAAGATTTCCCATCTCAGTTTCGGCGCTTCGTCATTAGGCAGCGTCTTCCGTGAAACCAAGGAGAAAGAAAGCTTCGAGGCTGTTGAAGCAGCCATCGAGGGTGGTATCAACTTCATCGACGTCAGTCCCTATTACGGCCATTACAAGGCTGAGACCGTACTGGGTAAAGCGCTCCGCAACATCCCCCGCGACCGCTATTTCCTCAGCACCAAGGTTGGCCGCTACGGCAAGGACGGCAAGAACACCTGGGACTACTCTGCCCAACGTGTCACCGACAGCGTCTACGAGAGTATGGAGCGACTGGGTGTCGACTTCATTGACCTCATCAACGTCCACGACATTGAGTTCCAAGCCAATCTGCCAGGGGGGCTGCAGAAAGTGGTAGACGAGACACTGCCTGCCCTCTTCGAACTGAAGGCCAAGGGCATCGCAGGTCATGTCGGCATCACCGACCTACAGCTACAGAACCTGAAATGGGTTGTCGAGCACAGCGAAAAAGGAGCCGTGGAGAGCATCTTGAACTTCTGCCACTATACGCTGAATGACGATGCCCTCGAAGACTATCTCGGATTTTTCGAGATGTACGGTGTTGGTGTCATCAACGCTTCCCCGCTGTCGATGGGACTACTCTCACAACGCGGCGTGCCCGACTGGCATCCCGCCACAAAACAACTGGTGAAAGCCTGTCAGCGGGCTGCAGAGTTCTGCCGCGAAAAGGGCTACCCCATTGAGAAACTGGCTGTGCAATACAGTGTCAGTTGTCCGCGCATCGCTTCGACGCTTTTCTCGTCGGCCAACCCCGACAACGTGCGCCGCAATATCGAGTGGGCCAACGAGGAACCGGACTGGAATCTGGTGCGTGAAGTAAAGGAGATTATCGGCGACCAACAGCGCGTAACATGGGCAAACTCATAATCGACGCTCACAGCCATCTTTGGCTGAAGCAGGACACCTACGTTGACGGCAAGCGTATCTTGTCGCTGAAAAACGGGCGCAGCATTTTCATGGACGAGGAGGTGCAAATGGTTCCGCCGTTTATCATTGACGGACAGAACACGGCAGAAATATTCCTGTCGAACATGGACTACGCTCAGGTAGGTGCTGCCGTCGTTGTGCAGGAGCTGATTGACGGTTGTCAGAACGACTATCTCGCCGACGTACAGCGCCGGTTCTCTGACCGTTTCTTCTGTATGGGCATGGCGTGGAACGCTGACGAAGCCCAGGCTGTCATTGACGCAGGTCTAAAGGGCATTGCCTATCCCGGCCACCGTATGCAGCAGCCGCTGACGACACTGATGCCGGTCTTCAAGCTGATGGAACGGCAGGGAATGGTACTCTCAATATGCCTGGCCGATGACGAGCGGCAGATAGCAGAGATGGGCGAGGTCATCGAGGAGTGTCCACAGCTGAAGGTTGCCATCGGCCACTTCGGTATGCCGACGACAGCCTCATTTCGCAGTCAGGTGCTCTTAGCCCGCCGGGGCGAGAACGTCATGGTGGAGTCTGGCGGCATCACCTGGCTCTACCATCCCGAGTTCTACCCCTACCCTACGGCCATACGCCGCATCCGCGAAGCCGCCGACCTCGTTGGCTGGGAACGATTGATGTGGGGTTCCGACTATCCGCGCACCATCACCGCCATCACCTATCGTATGTCGTACGACTTCGTCGAGAAGTCAGCAGAACTGACGACCGACGAGAAGGCGCTCTTCCTCGGTGAGAATGCCTGCCGCTTCTACGGCTTCAAGAATCTACCAGAATTACCTTATATTAAAAATATGTCAGAATGAAAGCAATACAAATTTCACACAAGCAAGAACTGAACATCATCGACATCGAGCGCCCTCAGGCTCCTGGTCAGGGCGAGATACTGCTGAAGCTACACTATGTAGGCTTCTGCGGCTCAGATATCAACACGTTTATGGGGCGTAACTCCATGGCGCTGAACCCCGTTATCCCCGGCCATGAGGTGGGGGCTACCATCGAGGCTGTCGGCCCCGGCGTACCCGATGGTCTGAAGCCCGGCATGGTCGTCACCTGCAACCCCTATACCAACTGCGGCAAGTGTGCCTCGTGCCGTAACCAGCGCGTAAACGCCTGCCAGCATAACGAGACCCTCGGCGTACAGCGTCACGGTGCCATGCGCGAGTATATCGTGCTGCCGTGGGAGAAGGTCATCCCCGCCGGACTGCTCACGCCGAAGGTCTGTGCCCTTGTAGAACCGATGAGCGTAGGTTTCCATGCCGTCAGTCGCGCTCAGGTCACTGACATCGACGTCGTGCTGGTCATAGGCTGTGGCATGGTGGGCATGGGTGCCGTTGTGCGCTCGGCCATGCGCGGTGCTACCGTTGTGGCTGCCGACATTGATGACGAGAAACTGGCACTGGCAAAGGAAATGGGGGCATCGTACACCATCAACACCCGCACAGAGGACGTCCACCAGCGGCTGTTGGAGATGACGAGCGGTTTCGGCCCCGACGTGGTCATCGAGGCTGTGGGCAGCACACCAACATACCAGATGGCTGTCGACGAAGTGGCCTTCACCGGCCGAGTCGTCTGCATTGGCTACGCCAAGGCCGAAGTATCGTTCCAAACAAAGTATTTCGTACAGAAAGAGCTCGACATCCGTGGTTCACGCAATGCGCAGCCCTCAGACTTCCGCGCCGTCATCCACTATCTGGAACGCGGCACATGTCCTACCGACCGCCTCATCACGAAGGTGATACGTCCGGAAGAGGCGCTCGACACGATGCACTGGTGGAGCGAGAATCCCGGCAAGGTATTCCGCATACTCGTAGATTTCGAATGACTGAACAAGAAAAAGACGAACGCTATATGCGTTTAGCACTCGACGAAGCCCACAAGGCAGCCGATGAAGGAGAGATTCCCATCGGCTGCATTGTGGTATGTAGAGACCGCGTCGTAGCTCGCAGCCACAACCTGACGGAGACGCTCTGCGACGTCACGGCTCACGCCGAGATGCAGGCCATCACCGCCGCTGCCAACACCCTTGGCGGCAAGTATCTGACGGACTGTACACTCTACGTCACTGTCGAGCCCTGCCCTATGTGTGCCGGTGCCTTAGGCTGGTCGCAGATTCCCCGCATCGTCTACGGCTGCACCGACGAGAAGCGCGGCTATCACGAGTATGCTCCCCGCGCCCTGCATCCCAAGACAAAAATAACTGGCGGCATCCTTGAAGAGGAGTGCCGCCAGCTGATGCAAGATTTCTTCAAACAGAAGAGGTAAGGGTCTATTGTCCCAAGAACAGGAGCACCTCCTTCAGGCTCTCCTCCTGCTTCCACTTAATCTTATGCTCTTTCTGGAACTGCTTCCAGGCATCGGCCTTTGCGTCGCCTAAGAACTTGCCAACTCCTTTCTTGGTAGCCTCTATCTGCTGACCGCCGATAATGAAGAAGTACTGGTAGACGAGAGGGATGGTGCGACCTTCCTTCTTCTCCTGAAGCATCAATCCCAACTCCGGCTGCTCCAACCCGCCAAGATCGAAGCCCAGCGAGGAAAGGTCGCGTGAGGCCGACGAGTTCAGGCTGGAGCCGTAGGCTCCGCCCCCACTCGACCGCATGGCATCGAAATCGCCTTTCGTCAACAGTACCAGAAGGTTCGTGCCCTGATTGGCAAGCAGCTTCACCAGCTTATGGTCAGAGTAGATATAGGCATCGTCGCCGATCTCTACGCGCATTACCTTACGGTCGTCGCTCTGATAGATCTTCCCGTCGGCCTTGACGTAGTGCAGCACGTTGCCCCAGAGGTGGATGTTCATGTCGGCCGTCGACTTCTCGTTACCTTCGAAATAGATGGTTCCCGGCATGAAGTTCTCATAGACATAAGGCCACTTCGTGTTGGGTTCAAACTTCTGGGCATAAGCCACCACCGTGAGCAGCAAAAGCCCTATCACAGAAAAAACTTTTCTCATCATCATGATTAATTGACCTTCTTGACTGTCTTATAACTGCCGTCGCTCATACGCTGACGTATCAGGCTGACACCCTTCGAACCGGCAGCTGTACGCTGACCGCTCAGGCTGTAGCCCTCTTCGCCGGCAACCGTAGGATCGGTTTCCACGAGCGTAATGCCATCAGTGCCAGTGACGAGAATCGTGAAGTGGCGTGTCACAGAAGCTTTATTCTGCTTGTTGGTAGCCGTAATCTCAATCTCGCGATCGCCATCAGCTTGCGAAAGCTCCTCAGTAGTCACCAACTGGCCATCGACCACCTTGAAGGGAGCAGGCATGTTGGTGTGGAAAATCACACTATATGGTCCCACCACCTTGAAGTCGTAAGTAGGATTCTCAGCCTCACTCTCAACGTCCACATTGCCGACTACCGTACCTGCCGGTTTCATGGCCTGCACGGAATGGTTCGACAACGTGATGTTACTGGGCTTATCCGACGGCGGACGGATGCCGATAACCATCTCATGACCATTGGTGTAGTTCATATCCATCGCAGCATCCTTCAGGCCGTTCAGCTGGAAGTAGGCATTGCCAGTACCGCCCCATCCCCAATTGAGGTGATAGGCCGACGAACCATCGAAGCCGTCGATATTGAAACAGTGGCCATATTTCTTCACAGGGTCATTACCGGCGTAGGTCACGGCACGGCCCTCTTGCAGCTCCGTCTGTATCATAGAAATCCACTCTGCGTCATCATAGTTCTGACGGTTGTAGAAACGGACAGACTGCGGGTACTTAAAATACTGTAGCAGGGCCGTGGCCACACGAGAAGTCTGGCTACCAGAGCCATCGACGCCATAGTCCATCCTGACACTGACACCGCAGTGATAGAGCAACTTGGCCACATCGTCCTTACCGTTGGCACCGCTCAGGATTGCATTCCAATCATATGCAGGCTCTGCATCGTAGTCGACATAGATGTTACCAAAATCGGGATGGTCGTAACCGAATTTCCCTACGGGGCGGTCGGGCCATTTAGCGACGCTCATCGACTGCGCCATACCTACGGCCACACAGCCTACGACAGCCTGACCAGCAGAGTTCTTCGGGCAGTATTTCTGATAGGCGCCTGTCTGGTTCCAGTTCACCTTAATCAGCGGTTCAACCTTGCTGCTGGCCTGACGGCGTGCGCCAGCCGGACGAGAAGCTAATTCCCAACCGACGTGACGACGACCAGCCTGACGGGCGTTGTTCACCACCTGATCGCCATACCAGTTCATCATGCCCCGCATGTTCTCCGGCATCTCCTCGTCTGTGGGATAAGTGCCATCGGGGCTGTAGCCGATCAGCGGGTCAGAGAGGTCGTCAGCTGAGATAAGCGTCCAACCGGCAGGGGTAAACTGTACCACATGGTAAGCCTTCTGACCTCCGTAATAGACGGTTTTCACCGACTGCACTTTGCCTTCAAAGCCTTCCACACGGTCGGACATCAAAGTCTGGGCCGTAGCGGCGGCACGCTCATGGCTGACCTCATCGGCCTGAAGTCCCAAAGGAAGCAGCACAGCAAAGAGCAGTAAAATCTTTTTCATTTTCATTCTTTGTTTCCTTATTAACACTAAAAAGCCCTCTTTCGCCCCACACAAGGCAGAGCAGAAAGAGGACTTTATTTGGCAATTAGTTATTTGCGGACAAACCCTTTCTTCAGGTTGCGAGCAGAAACCTTCACTGTCTTGCTTGCCTTACCACGGGCAGCAGCCTTACGGGCAGCAGCCTTAGCAGGTGTCAGAGTACAGGTCTGAGCAACCTCAAACCATCCGGCAGGAGTCTCAAAATTCTCGTCAAATGCATAGATACCCCAGATGACATCTGCAGTCAGCGTTCCGTCAGCATTGATGGTGAAAGGAACGGGAATGAGATCTTCTGTCTCATTCTCTGCATTGTAGAATACCAGCCCATAAGTAGTACCCTTACTGTTAGTGTACTTACCGACGATCTGACCATCACCGATATACATCTTGGCATTATCGAGATCGTAGTAACCACTCAGTTCAGCACCTTCGAGATAGAAATCCTTGAAGAGCAGTCCTGTCGGATTCTCAGCCGTGGCATCCTCTACGATAGTGAATTTACCGAGATCAGAAGGTTCGCCCTTATAGGTGATACCCATATTGAAAGTACCCAGCACATTCTCCTTAGTGGGAACGAAATAGTACCATTCAATCTCACTGGTAAATTCTTCATTCGGATTACCATAGACATCGAAGATAGCTCCTTCGGCAACGGAAACGGTAATGGCATCGCCACCCTTAGGTTCAGCGGGCAGCACGAAGTTGACCTTGTTTTCACTGATACTCCAGTCCTGAGCACTCAGCTTGTAGGTGCTGGTACTCTTCTTATTAGTATAGGTGACGCTGATAGCGCCGTCAGCCACATCCTCATCATTACGATAGACATTGAAAGGCAGGGTTATCTCGCCCTTGAAGTCCTCAACCTTTGCGATGAGGGCACCAGCCTCGGGAGCGGTCACGTATTCGTCAGTAATCTCGAAAGGAGCGTTGGTCACATGTACCCAAGCACCAGTGAACTGACCTTTGCTCAAATCCAAACCACTATTCAAGGCGCGACAGAGGTTTCCCTTAGCATCCTTGAAAGCGCCCTCAGCATACGAGAAGCACAGGTAGGCACCGGCAGGAATATTATCAGCAGCAAAGATGACTGAGCTACCACTCACCTGAACAGTGAGATCCTCAGCAGGCACTTCGACGGGCCTCAAGATATCCCACTCCTTGTAGTACAGGGCCGTCACAGCACCTTCGCCACGCTGAATAGCCTCAGAGAACGTCAGCTTAACAGCAGCATTGTCTTCGTCCTTCTGGATGGTCTTCGGACCAGGACTCAGCACGTCGGTAGTCGTGATGCTCTGAACCGTCATGTTACCAATAATACCCTTGTCGCTACCTGCAACAGCATAGACGTAGTACGTGGTGTTGGGTTTAGCATCGTCAATCGTAAGGGTGGTTGTAGCCTTGTCAGCCACCTTGACAACATCATTACTGTAACCACCCTTGTAAAGAGTGGCAGAGTCAACAGCAACCCGTGTGCCCTCGCTAATGGCATAGGCATAGTAGAGTGAGCCTGCAGCCGGCGTAATAACGACGGTGAAAGCTGAGTCGCTGGGCGTGCCGGCAGTGATGGTAACATCAACGCTGGGACCGGCACCATAGTTCTCCGTTGTGGGGTCGTCAAAGCTGGTACAGCTGGCCAGACCCAGAAGAACGGTTGCTAAACTATATATCAGTTTCTTCATAATCTTTCTTCTTTTTAACGTTATTTATTTCTTTCTCAGAGTAATCGGTCCACGGAACAAGTTCCACCAACCATCATCATAAATACCCCATGCATTGGTAATGACGAGCGTGTTACCATTATCCTGGATATCGATAACGACGTTATCACCCTCAGTCTCATCTTCGTCAGGATCAGCAGCGACAAAGGCAGCCAATTCCGTATTCTCATAACCGAGTTTCTGTCCTGCGGGTACAAGAATCTGGGTCTTCTCATCATTAACGACGCCGTAGAAGATATTGCAGTTACGAGAAACGTTATATCCGTTTACAGCGAAATAAGGATCGAGGTTGCCAATCCATACCTTCGAGATATCGTTATCATCACGAGTGATGGTGATATCCCAATCAAAGTGGCCACGGCTTGAGAAGTAAGAGTCAGCCGATGCACCATAGGTTCCAAGGATGAATGCGAGCGGGTGCTCATTGTCCTGGATGGTAATCGTACAAGTCTTGGCAGCTCCCAGCTTAACACTTCCACCATCTTTCAGGCGGATCTTGAACGTCTTATTGCCACTGAAGACATCATTATCAACGATATTGATCTTTATTTTCTGTGTGGCACCTTCCAAACCAGAGAACGACAAGGTCTTGTTTTCAATGGTATAGTCAGTACCCTCAAAAGCAGTGGTTCCCTCAGCATCAGCCACAACTTCTATTTCAGCAGTAGCCGTCATGCCCGACTTCGATGTTAAAAGAACAGGAATTTCCAACGAGCCACTTTCCTCACCAACAGAGGCAGTGCTGCTTGTGAATGCGATGAATGCATCAGCATCGTCGAATTCAGGATACTCGTTGAGGTCGCACGATGCCAAAGCGAGCATCGAAGCAGCCATCAGTCCGTATGTTAATTTAAATAGCTTCATAACTTTAATTCAATTTTCAATTATCAATTTTCAATTGCTTAATATCCCGGATTCTGCTCTACGTTCGGGTTTGCATCGCGCTCGCGCTTGGGGATAGGCATAGCCCAGTGGTAGTCAGGAGCAGCGGGCAGATTCTGGTTCATCGTGCCGTCGAAGTCGGTACGGTTGAGCGGGCTCATCGTACGGGCGAGGTCATAGACGATATGACCCTCGAACATCAGCTCCTTGCGGCGCTCTTCTAACACATTAAACTGACCAGGAACGGTAGCACCACGCTTTGAGGCAACAGCCTCCAAGTCACCACGTGCGCTGGCACCGCTAACGCTGGCACCATTGAGGATAGCCTCGGCACGGTTCAGGTACATCTCCGACAGACGGAGGATGGGCACGTTGGTCTCACGGGGAACGGAGCCTTCCTTACCCTTGTACTTCAGGATGAGGTTGTCGTTCTCGTTCTTTGCGAACAGGTTCAGACGGATGTCGCCAGCCTCGTAGAGGTTCACCAGGTCAGTCGTGGCGCACACGTCGCCAGAACCGTCGTTACCGTTACCCCAGCTGGTGATGTAGGCCAGGTGGGTCCAACCGGAACCGTCCCAGTAGCCATTCTTCTTCGAACCATAGACCTCGAAGATAATCTCGCCACCCTCGGGAGCAGTAGCAGCGCTGAACATGTTGAGGTAGTCATCGCCAGAAGCAAGTGCAAACTTACCGCTGTTGATAACCTTCGTAGCATAGTCAGCAGCACCCTGCCAGTTCTCCATATAGAGGTAGACGCGCGAGAGCAGTGCCTGGATAGCGGGCTTAGAAGCCACGGCAGCATTGTCGTCGACGCCGCTACGCTTGAAGTTGTCGCTGATGATGCTCTCAGCCTCCAGCAGGTCCTTGACGACCTGGTCGTAGACCTCACCCACCTTGTTACGGCTGGGCTGTCCGTTCTCGGTCTTCAGCACGACGGGGACACCCATGTTGTCGCGGCCGGCCTTGTAAGGCTGGGCGTAGGTGATGACGAGCTCGAAGTGGCAGAGAGCACGCATGAACAGAGCCTCGGCCTTCAGGTTGTTAAGATCCTGAGCGGTAGCGTCACCCTTGTCAGTGGTCTCCAGACTGTTGATAATGTTGTTACACCATGAGATGGTATAGTATCCGTAGGTCCACAGTGACGATGTGTTGCTCTCGGTATAGTTCCACTGTGCGTCCTGACGATAGCGGCCGGAACCGGGTATCGAAAGCGGGTTCTTGGCGTTACCGCCGCGCAGTTCTGACTGCAGTACAAACTGTCCGTCGTACCAAGCATCGCTCTGCATCATACCATAGATGGCAGCACCAGCCTGGTTCAAGCCTTCGTAAGTGGCAAAGGTAAGCTCGTTGCTCTGCTTCATCAGCGGCTCTTCCTCAAGGAAGCCGTTGCAAGCAGTGAACGTGCCAGCGGTGGCAATGAGTGCCAGTCCTATAATTGTCTTTTTCATATCTTACTTCAATTTTTCAATGATTCAAATTCTTCAATTCTTCTTAGAACGACAGGTCGAGACCTACGATAAATGACTTAGAGACAGGATAGATACCATAGCCCATACCGTCGACGCCACGCTCGGGATCCCAGAAGTTCACGTCGTGGAAGGTATAGACGTTCAGACCGCTGGCATAGATGCGGGTAGACTTCAGGCCCACCTTGTTGAGCAGGGTGTTAGGCAACTGGTAAGACAGCGTGATATCCTTGATACGGAAGTAGTCGCCCTTCTCAATGAAGCGGTTTGAAGAGAAGCTGTATGAGTTGGTAGCATTACCGGCAATAGGCTTGGGGTTCACGCCCGTGTCGCCCGGCTTCTTCCAATAGTCGAGAGCGTGCTTCTGCTGGTTCATCGACATCTGGTTACCGTCAGAGGTCAGGTAGCGGTTCTCGATGATCATCACCTTGTTGCCACCCTTGAACTCACCGACGATGCTCAGCTGAAGACCCTTCCAGCTCACGGTGGTGTTCACGCCACCCGTGTAGGTAGGTTCGGGGCTACCGCTCTTCACCTCGGCAGCAGCATTGTAGTCGTTGGTCAGCTCGCCGTTCTTGTCGCGCCAGAGAGCCTCACCGTTGACGGGGTTCACACCGGCATAGTCCTTCAGCCAGAAGGTGAGCATCGACTCGCCCACGATGTGCTTCAGACGGTTCTCAGCGTCGCCATCCTCCGTGTAGTAGGTCATCATCTCGTCGCCGGCCAGCTCGAGGATCTTCGTCTTGTTGTGAGCAATGTTGAAGCCGGCAGTCCACTTCCAATCGCCCTTGTCGATAATGTCAGCGTCGAACTGGAACTCAACACCCGTGTTACGCATCGAACCGACGTTCACGGTAGCGGTGTTAAAGCCAGAAGTAGAAGACTGAGCCTTGTCGAGCAGCATGTCCTCGGTCTTACGCGAGTAGACATCGATGCTACCCGAGAAGCGCTTCAGGAAGCGGAAGTCGAGACCGATGTTCCAGGCGTAGTTCTTCTCCCACGACAGGTCGGGGTTGGCGGGCGTCGAGGGACGCAGGCCGGTCAGACCGTTGTAGACACTGGTGCTGTAAGTACCGTACTGCTGGTAGTCGGCAATGTTATCGTTACCGTTGACACCGTAGCTGGCGCGCAGCTTACCCATGTCGAGCCAGCTCATATCCTTCATAAAGGCCTCGTTGTGGATGTTCCAGCTGGCACCTACCGACCAGAACGTACCCCAGCGCTTGTTCTCACCGAAACGCGACGAACCGTCGGTACGGATACTGGCCTGCAGGTAGTAGCGTGAGTCGAAGTTGTAGTCGAGGATACCGAAGTATGACAGCATCGTGCGGTTCATATCGTAGTCCTCAACAGGATGGTTCGACGAGTCGCCAGAACGCAGGTAGGGAATCTGCGGGTTCAGGTTCTCGGCCATAGCGTACAGATACTGATAGTGGTAGTGGTTGGCCTCCTGACCGAGCAGGACGCGGAGGTTATGCTTCTCGAAATAGGTGTCTTCCCACGTTGCGGTATTCGAGGTCGTCAGATTGCGGCGCTGGCTGTCAATCATCTGCAGTTCGGGGTAGCCCGTAGCGTTGTTGTGGGCTTCCTTCGACCAGTAGCGGCGGCTCTCGACGAACTTGAGCTCAGCGGCATTGGTGGTCTTCAGGGTCAGCTGCTTGATGGGCTTCCACTCCAGGTAGAAGTTAGCATTGACGAAGTAGGTCTTCTGCCACTGGTCGTCATAGGCTGCCGTGGCACGGGGGTTCGAGTTAGAGTTCTCGGGAATGTTCGAGTTGAAGTTACCCTTCTCGTCATAGGCAGGCGTCCAAGGCAGGATGGTCATACCGGCGAAGGCAGGGTTAGAATAGTAGAGCGACTGCATCGGCACGTCGTTGGACTCGGTGTAGCCCAGGTTGACGCGGGTGCCGGTCTTCAGGTTCGAGAGTATCTCGTGGTCTACGTTGATACGACCCTGCATACGCTCGAAGTCGACACCGTAGTAGATACCGTCGGTCTTGTGATACGACAGTGAGTTGTAGTACTTGGTCTTGGCAGAGCCACCCGACATGGTAATCTCATACTCCTGGGTCTTGCCCTGACGGGTGAAGTGGTCCATCCAGTTGGTCTGAGGACGGGTCAGCAGCTCGTAGGGACGATAGTAAGAAGCGCCGGCTGTGGGATCGTCAGGATTCTTACCGGCATTTCTGACAGCGTCGCGCTGATACTCCAGCAGTTCCTGTCCGGTCATCACGCCGTAGTCATTGTCATTAGCCAGCGACGACACACCGTACTTGGCACGCACGGTGAACACCGACTTGCCCTCCTTACCGCTCTTGGTGGTAATCAGGATGACACCGTTAGCAGCACGCGAACCGTAGACAGAAGCTGCAGCAGCATCCTTCAGCACGGTGATTGACTCGATATCGTCGGGGTTGATGGTGGCAATAGGGTTCGACGTGTTCGTCATCTCAGCATCGTTACCGCTCATGACGGGAATACCGTCAACCACATACAGAGGGTCGTTACCGGCATTGATAGAGCTGTTACCGCGGATACGGATGCTTGACATAGAACCCGGCTGGCCAGACTGCTGGGTGATGGTAACACCGGCCAGTTTACCACCGAGCATCTTGTCGAGCGAAGTGGCAGGGATATCGGCAATCTCGTTACCAGAGACGGTCGTGATAGAACCCGTCTTGGCCTCACGGCGCTGCGTACCATAACCAACGACAATCACATCGTCGAGGGCTTTGGCATCCTGCTTCAGGAACACGCGCATACCGTTCTTGGCGGCAACCGTCTTCGACTCATAGCCTAAGTATGACACTGTAATCTGTGTCTTACCTTGAGGCAACGTCACAGAGAAACGGCCGTTAACATCAGTCAACATACCGGTCTTGGCGCCCTCAACACGAACGGCAGCACCGATAATCGGCTGGCCGTCCTCCTGTGAGAGTACCGTTCCGTTGACTTTTGTCTGGGCAACAGCTACTACACAGAGCAGCATCGTTGCCATTAACATCGTTAGTCTTTTTTTCATAATTCTCTCTCGTTTTTTGGTTTATAATATATTAATGATTCGTTTCGCGCGTGTACCTTATATAATATGTACGCCTCGGCGCACGAGGTAGAGTGGTTTCCCACCAATTCAGTTTGCAAAGATAATATATAAGAATTAAAAAAACGAATAAATTTATCAAAAAATTACAATTCTATCCTTTTTGTTAACAATTAAGTGCCATTTTAGAAGTGGAAACTATAAAAATGTTACAATTTAGACTCTATTCGTAATCGTTTTCTCCTGTGGAATTGTCTTTGGCTTGCAAAATAGCGTTCTTCAAGGTAACGGCCCAGGATCTACAAAACAGACTATGCTAACACCTGGCGCACCTGACACTTAACCCGTTGATTATCAACATCTATTTTTCAAACGTTGGTCGCACCAAAGGTCGCACCAAAGGTCGCACCACTCCAATCTCCTTTACCAACAACCGTGAAACATTTCTAAACGGCCGTTATTTTTTTACGAGAGGCTTATATTTTTTCACCAGACGCCTATATTTTTTTAGGCCCAATCGTGAAACATATCCAAGTCTTTCACCTTCGGAAACAAACTTAGGATCTACCCCAAGTATCAGCTTAGGTGCGACCTCAGGTGTCACCTCAGGTGCGACCTCCACCCAGAAAGAACAATATTGGTAATCAGCAAGTTAAGTGTCAGGTGCGCCAGGTGTCACCATAGAAGTTTTAAGAGATTAAATGTACCCCTACGCTGAACTATAGGATTTCAGCTATGGCCCGTGAACTGCATTGACTATCAGCAAGTTTGTATTTTAGGATTCTTCTGACCCACCCCAAAGTCTTGTGCCGGCGGTCAGGAATGCGTAACTTTGCAGCCGCAATTCGGGACAGAGCGCGTCGTCGCGTTAAACCTTATAAGAGGTTCTTCTGTGCACCGTCTGTCCCTCACACCGTCACCGCACAAACTGCCAGACGCGTCTGCCTCGTTTTACTTGGCGCCGCTGGTACGAAGAGTGACAAACTACTTTATCAACAAGCCCCCAAGCATGGGCGAAGCGATCTTTGACTTACGGGAAATCATGCAAGTACGATTTCAAACCAGTTGCACAATACGACTGTTGGCCTCCATCAGGCGGTGGTCGTTTATCTCGCGAAGGTAAGTCAGCGTAGTCTGCGGGCTACTGTGCCCCAGTGCCTTCGATATGACGGGCAGCTCAACACAGTTGTGGTAGGCGGTGGTAGCCCATGTGTGGCGAGTGGTGTAGCTCGTCAGCGTCTCCGACACGCCTGCCCGCCGGGCCAGTCTTTTCAGGGCGCGGTTATACCAGTTGAGCTTCGTCAGGTACTCGTTATACGCCGTCTGCGGGTCGGTGCTGCTAAGCAGTGGGAACACGTAGTCGGAGGTATTGTTCTGGTACCTACCCATGATGTCTCTCATACATGGCAGCAGCGGCACGGTGACACGTGCACCCGTTTTGCGGCGGTAGTAGACGATCTGGTCACCGTTTACCTGCTGTCGGCGCAGGAAAGCCACGTCGACGAAGGGCATGCCGAGGGCGTAGAAGCAGAATAGAAAGATGTCGCGTGCCAGCGACAGTGCCGACCGTTCCTTCAGCTGCAGGTTCTTCACCTTGCTGACGGTTTCTCTGTCAACAGACCGTTTGTCGGTAGCAGCACGTCCAGTATAGACGTTGGAAAAAGAGGCAAGCACTTCCTCTCGCGGCAACAACTTCGACAAGATGGTTCGCAACGAGCGCATATAACAGGAGGTGGTGTTAGGGCATATCCCGCAGTCGCGCAGCCATCGCTCATAACGCTGGAGTAGCGTCGCATTAACATCACACAGGCGCAGGCCATTGCCGGCGAAACTGCGTAGTGAACGCAAGGCGGTCAGGTAGTTGCTGCGCGTAGAGTCGCTGACGCTGCTGCCCAGTTCGTTAACCTTTGCCAAGAATGCCTCGTAGAACAAGGGTACATCTGCTGGTTTTCTTGCAGACTGTGCAGGTGTCAGGGACTTTGTCTGGCGGACAACATGGACTCGGAAGTAAAAGTGGAAACTGATTTTTATCATAGTCATAAGCGTTTTTGGTGAATAAATACATTCGTATAACGGTTTTCTTGAACTTTTAGTTATCACAGCCTTTTAAAAAAGGCGAAATTATGGTTCAAAACAGTATTAATCGCCCACCTCGTGCGCCGAGGCGTACATATTATATCGAGGCGTACATATTATATAAGGTACACGCGCGAAACGAATCATTAATATATTATAAACCAAAAAACGAGAGAGATTATGAAAAAAAGACTAACGATGTTAATGGCAACGATGCTGCTCTGTGTAGTGGCTGTTGCCCAGACAAAAGTCAGCGGAACAGTACTCTCACAAGAGGACGGCCAGCCGATTATCGGTGCTGCCGTTCGTGTTGAGGGTGCCAAAACCGGTATGTTGACTGATGTTAACGGCCGTTTCTCTGTGACGTTGCCTCAAGGTAAGACACAGATTACCGTGTCATACTTAGGCTATGAGCCTAAGACGGTGGCGGCTAAGAATGGTATGCGCGTGTTCCTAAAGCAGGATGCCGCTTCACTCGACGAGGTGCTCGTCGTAGCCTACGGTACACAAAAGAAGTCGGCCTTCACCGGCTCAGCCACACAGATTGACTCGAAGACCATCGAGACACACGTTGCCACCAACGTGACATCGGCACTGGCTGGTACCACACCTGGCGTGCAGATTATCCAGTCGAGCGGCGACCCCGCATCCAACGCTCCTACCCTCCGCATCCGCGGTGTAGGTTCGCTGTATGCATCAAACACCCCGCTGTATGTGGTTGACGGTATGCCTTACGACGGCCCCATCAACGCCATCAACCCGCAGGATGTTGAGTCGATGACTGTGTTGAAGGACGCCTCTGCATCAGCTATCTACGGTGCCCGCGGTGCCAACGGTGTTGTGCTTATCACCACCAAGAAGGGCCGCGACCAGGACGCCGAGATCCGCTTCGACGCCAAGTGGGGTTCTAACTCACGTCTGATTCCGCAGTACGATATCATCAAAGATCCCGGACAGTACTACGAGCTGGCTTATCAGAAGCTGTACAACTCGCAGATCTATGCTGGCAAGTCGGCTGCTGAGGCTTATGCCTTTGCTGATGCCAACCTGCTGAACGAGAAGAACGGCGGTCTGGGCTACCAGGTCTACACCGTTCCCGAGGGTGAGAAGCTCATCGGTACGAACTTCAAACTGAACCCGAACGCTACGCTGGGTTACAGCGACGGCAAATACTACTATACGCCCGATGACTGGTACGACGAGACATTCCACAACTCGTTCCGTCAGGAGTATAACGCATCGTTCAGCGGCGTTACCGACCGTCTGAACTACTACGCCAGCGTAGGTTACCTGAACGACGGCGGTGTGGTGAACAACTCTAATATGGAGCGTTACAGCGCCCGACTGAACGTGGACTACCAGGTGAAGAAGTGGCTGAAGGTCGGCACCAACATGAGCTACACGCACGTAGACTCTGAGCAGCCTTCCTACGGCTCTACATGGGGTTCGAGCGGCAACCTGTTCTACATTGCCAACAACATGGGTCCCATCTATCCCCTCTACGTCCGCAATGCTGACGGCAGCATCAAGCACGACGACAACGGACTGACCGTCTACGATGCCAACCAGACCAACTTCAAGCGTCCGAGCGTAGTAGGCAACGCCATCCGCGACAACGAGCTAAACACGCGTAAGGACTACCGCGACCACTACAACGGCAAGTTCTCGGCTATTCTTACCCCGATCGAGGGTCTGACACTGAGCGCCAACCTGTCGGTATCGGCACGCAACCGCCGCTACAACTCACTCGCCAGCACCTTCGGCTCTGGCAGCAGTGTCGACGGTTCGGCATACGTCTACAATCAGCGTGTCTTCGCCGTCACCAACCAGTATCTGGCCAACTACAAGACCAGCTTCCTCGACGACCAGCACCACTTGGAGCTGCTGGCAGGTTACGAGCAGTACAAGCTGAAGATTCAGGAACTCTCCGGTGAGAACGACCACCTGTACGATCCGTACATTGGTGAACTGGACAATGCCTTAGGTTCTGAGAACAAGGACCCGAAGTCAAGTGTCGACAACTATATGACAGAAGGCTTCTTGGGCCGTCTGCAGTATGACTTCCAGGAGAAGTACTTCCTGAACGGTTCTATCCGTCGCGACGGTTCGAGCCGCTTCGCTCCCGGTCACCGTTGGGGTACCTTCGGCAGCGTCGGTGTTGCTTGGGAGATTGCCAAGGAGAAGTTCATGGAGAAGGTTGACTGGCTGGATATGTTGAAGTTCAAGGCCAGCTACGGTGTGCAGGGTAACGACAACATTCTTGACAACAACGGCTACGACCAGTACTATCCCTACATCACTCAGTACAAGCCTTCTTGGAGCTCGACGGCAGGCTACAGCCTGAAGATGACTTGGAAGGGCAATGAAGATCTGACATGGGAGAGCTCGAAGGCTTTCAACATCGGCTTCGACTTCGCCGTGCTGAAGAACCGCCTGACCGGTACCATCGAGTACTTCTCACGTAAGACCAGCGACATGCTGTACTTCAAGGATGTGCCCCTGTCATCAGGTAACGTGACAGGTTTCGTCACCACGAACATTGGTTCGATGACCAATAAGGGTATTGAGTTGAACCTCGATGGTATCCTCTACAAGAACAACGACATCGAGATTGGTCTGAACATGAACCTGACTCACGTGAAGAACGAGATTACCGAGCTCGACCCCTCTGTAGCTGAGGAAGGTCTCAAGAGCGGTTCTCGTATCATCAAGATCGGCGGTTCTATCTATGACGCCTATATGCGCCGCTACGCCGGTGTTGATCCTTCAACAGGTAAGGCTCTCTACTACTATAAGGAATATGAGAAGAACGAAGACGGTAGCGCCAAGCTCGATGCCAATGGCAAGAAGATCTACACTGGCCGTGACCTGACGACTGACGTATTCTCTGACGCTGACCAGTATGAGCTGGGTACTATTATGCCTGACATCTATGGTGGTTTCGGCCTCAACGCACGTGCTTACGGCTTCGACCTGAGCGCACAGGTAAGCTACCAGCTGGGTGGTAAGGTCTACGACTCTCAGTATCAGGCTCTGATGCACACTCAGAACAATATCGGTAGTGCTTGGCACAAGGACGCCCTCGATGCATGGTCACCCACCAACCAGGGTAGCGACATCCCCCGTCTGGATGGTGACACACAGGTTGGTCAGACTTCTGTCGACCGTTTCCTCATCAGCTCAAACTACCTGAGCATCAACAACGTTCAGCTGGGCTACACCTTCCCCAAGAAGCTCATCGCTCCGCTTACACTGACCTCGCTGCGCCTCTATGTATCGGGTGAGAACCTGTATGTATGGTCAAAGCGCAAGGGTCTTGATCCTCGTTACTCTATGACTGTTGGTGGTTACTCGTCTGGTATGGGTATGAGCACTTCTTCATATTCTGCTATGCGCACTATCACGGCTGGCCTGACGGTAACATTCTAATCAAGTAGAAACGTAAAAAAGATAGAAAATATGAAACTGTATAAAATTTCATTCATTGCATTAGCCGGTCTGATGACCCTTGCTTCGTGCAGCGACATCGACGAGATGGAGCCGGCAAGCGGCAGCATTACCGAAGACCAGGTGAAGACTTCCAAGGATATGATTCCTGCCCGTGCAGAGGCTTCGTTCTCATCTATGTTCAACATGATGGGACAGCCCAACGGTGTATTTAACCGTAGCTCGTCGCGTGCTGACGACTTCGGATTCATCACTCAGGCCATTTCTTGCGACTGCGAGGGTCCTGACTACATTTATGACGACAGCGGTTACAACTGGTTCAGCGTCTGCGGTGAGTATTCTTCACGTAATGCTAACTACGCCAATCCTTACATCCGCTACGCTACGCCGTACAACCAGATTAAGATGGCTAACGACCTGATCAGGGAGAACAAAGAGGCTACCGACAGCGTTGGTAAAAACATGTGCGCTCAGGCTCACGCTATCCGTGCTTTCGACTATCTGGCACTGGTACAGTACTTCCAGTTCAACTACCAGATTGCCAAGGATAAGCCCGCTGTGCCCATCGTCACCGAGGAGACGCCTGACGATCAGCTTTCAAACAACCCCCGCGCCACAGTGGAGGCTGTGTTCAAGCTCATCATGGATGACCTGACCTATGCCATCAACAATCTGGACAACAAGCGTACCAACAAGACGCGCGTGAACCAGCAGGTGGCCTATGGTCTCCGTGCCCGTGTCAACCTGATTATGGGTAACTGGGCTGACGCCGCTGCCGACGCCGACAAGGCTATGGCTGGCTACGAGCCTGCTACGATTACCGGTCCTGCTTTCTGCGACCTCAGCGAGCCTAACTGGATTTGGGGTATCGAGATTACACAGAACATGACCATCGGTACTAACTATGCATACGCTACCAGCTCTTCATGGCTCAGCTCATTCAGTGGTGACGGCTATGCTGCTGCCTGCGCATGTTATGCAAGCATCAACACCCTGCTGTGGAACAAGATTCCTGAGACCGACGTCCGTAAGGGCTGGTGGGTCGACGAAGACCTCCACTCACCGCTGCTGGCCAACGAAAGCTGGGGTGACGCTGTGGGTGACGATATTTGCACATTGGAGATTGACGACGTGAAGATGGCCTTCACACCGTATGCTAACGTGAAGTTCGGCATGAAAGACGGTATCGGCTCAACCAACAACATCAACGACTATCCTCTGATGCGTGTTGAGGAGATGATTCTCATCAAGGCTGAGGGTCTGGCTAAGAGCGGCCAGGAGGCTGAGGCACGTAACGTGCTGGAGAGCTTCGTGAAGACTTACCGCGATCCTGAGTACTCATCAGCTGCAGCTGGTCGTTCACTGTCAGACGAGATCTGGTATCAGCGCCGCGTAGAGCTGTGGGGCGAGGGCTTCGCCATGAGCGACATCATGCGTCTGCAGAAGCCGGTGGTTCGTTTCCACGACGACACCAACAACCAGCCTACTGCCTTCCGCTTCAACATTCCTGCCGACGATCCTTGGTTGCTGATGCGTTTCTGCGACACCGAGACCAACACGAATGCTGGTATCGTCGACAACTCTGGCAGTCACCAGCCTGAGCAGGATCAGTATCCTAACTTGCGTGACGGTGTGACCGATTAATTAATAATCAACAAAAAAAAGACATAAAGATTATGAAACTCAATAAATTATTCCTGATGACAGGCCTTGCCGTGATGAGTCTGATGGCAGCCTCATGCAGCGACGACGATGATTGGTCGGCAGGTGCACCTACTAATGCCCAAGGACTGAATGTGTTTATCGCATCGTCTAACAGCATCACCGTACCTTCGGATGGCAACACATTCGAGGTGACATACGCCCGCAACAACAAGAGCGGAGCACTGACCGTTCCCGTGGTGTTTGCCACTGCTACACCTGA
Organism: uncultured Prevotellaceae bacterium; assembly: GCA_900321965.1. Classification (GTDB taxonomy): domain Bacteria; phylum Bacteroidota; class Bacteroidia; order Bacteroidales; family Bacteroidaceae; genus Prevotella. Next base: position 2,655 of record ONYA01000020.1, on the reverse strand, counting down.
CATCTTTACTGGCGTACCTTCTCAGGTAACCTTCAACGATGGTGACGAGACAGCAACCATAACCATTCAATGTAGCGACAACATGGAGATGTTCAAGACTTACAGAGCTGCCATCACTGTTCCCGAGGAGTTCACCACACAGTATGCCGACACCATCGTCAACTGCCCACGTGCTGAACTGAGCGTAGTGAAGGAGGACTTCAAGCCTTACAAGACTGGCACATACTACTCGCAGTTCAACGAGGCAGAGGTAGCTAACAGCGTTCTGGAGTTCTCAGAGATTCTGAAATGTTATCGTATCAAAATTGACGATGAAGCAATGGCTCACACCTTCACGTTCACCGTCGATGACGAGAACAACATAACCATCAACGAACCTTCCATCTCACAGGGCTGGGCATATCCTGGTTACGGTGACGTCTATGCACAGCAAGCTGCTGACAAGGCTTCTATGTTTGATCCCGATGACAATGCCTATTATTTCGGGTTTAAATACGTCATACCAGCTGCCGGTGTAAGTTTCAATGGTTCATATTATGATGCTTTCGTAGTGAGTGAATAATGAAGCGTTTAGTCTTTTTAACAACTTTAGTGGCTATCCTTGAGGTAGCCACTAATGCTTCTGAGCGCAGGGATGCTGATATGCTGACAGCCGCCTGTCGACAACTGACTGGGGCGACAGTCAATGGCAGCCGGTCTCTCCAGCCTCAAGAGGTGAAATTGCTGATGAAAGACCGTGGCTTGTCGGTCTATGGTTCCGATGCAGGGGGCTTTGTCGTTGTCAGCCGCGACGACCGTTTTCCGGCCGTCATCGGTTATTCTGATACGAAGTTCAACACGTCCGACATGCCAGAAGGATTCAAGTGGTGGATTGAGGAGGTCAGCCAATCTATGCAACAGCTGGCAGTTACAGGCGGTTGGTATACCGCTCTTGAGACAACGCAGGTGGTGGAGCCTATGCTCACTACCCAGTGGAGCCAAAGTGAGCCCTATAACCTGCTCTGTCCGAAAGTGGCTACTTCGCGTTGCCCTGCAGGCTGTGTGGCAACGGCGTCAGCGCAAATTATGAAATTCTTCAACTATCCGGCACAAGGTCGTGGCGAGGCTACCTATACGAAGAATGGCATAAAAAAGACGGCCAGCATCGAGAGCGTCTACGACTGGTCAAACATGAAGGATTATTATGCTTCGACACAGAAGTCTCTGACCGATGCCAATCGTGCTGTAGCACAGCTGATATCAGATGTTGGTATGGCTTCGGGCATGTCCTATACGGTTTCATACGGCGGCACCAACCTTCAGGCATGTGCTAAAGGCTTGGGCGAAAACTTTCAGTATGACTCATTAGCTCTTCGGCTCTGTTACCGAGACTTCTTTACCGAAGAAGAGTGGAATGAACTGTTGGTCAACGAGTTGGTTAACGAGCATCGCCCCATACTCTACGCAGGAAGTCCGAAGGATGGTTCTGCCGGCCATGCGTTTGTGTTCGACGGCATTGATAGCGACGGCAGGGTACACGTCAACTGGGGGTGGGCTGGCAAGTGCGATGGCTATTTCAATATAACCTTTCTTAATCCCGGCGCGACTGCAGAGCAGAAAGGCGACTATAGTTACAGCAACAATATGCTCATAGGCTTCACTCCACATGACACACCGGCAGAAGGTGCTAAAGAGAAAACGATGTGGGCAGCAGGCGCACCATGTGAACTATCTATCGACGAGACTGATTCACTGGTACTAACTACGAATATGCTCTTTAATATAGGTCACCGCGATTTCTATGGTCAGGTATTTCTTGCTATGGACAACGTCAATGGATCTGACGATGACAGCCACAAAATCATCATCTATGACTCTGAACTTGAAAACGAGGACGGAGAGAAGGAAGGGCCAATTCCTTTTGCCTATGGCTTCTCATTCTCAGAAGACCAAGAGTCGACAGGTAGCGAAGGACTCGTCTGGCTAAAAGATGAAATAATTAAGCCGGGTACATACGCCTTGACACTGGTGTCCCAAGGCCTGCTTGAAGACGAACCAACGCTTGTCCATGCTATCCACGGCACTGTCTGCAAGTATACCCTCATAAAGGGCGAAGACGGGTCGCTGAACCTGACAGAAGGGCTGCCTACGGCTATCAATAACGTGAAAGCGAACAGCCAAAGACTGACTGACGGGCTCTACACCCTCAGCGGTCAGAAGGTAGCACGTGAGTGGAAAGGAATCTATATTAAAAACGGAAAGAAATTCGTTCGCTAACAGCTACACCTAATAACCCTTGCATCAGCAGACGGCTCTCCTCATCATGAGTGTCGTCTGTTTTTCTTTCTATTATTTGCAGTTTTCCAAATAATTTGCTAACTTTGCAGCCAAAGAAAGGATATTGCTATGAGAGAACGTACATTCATCAGCTTTGACTGGGCCCTGAAACGTCTGCTGCCCGTCGGTGCTTATTCTGCAAGACGTAGAAAATCCTGCTAACACCATTACGTTGTCATTGTCAACAGTATATTATCCGTTCAACAAATAAGGTATTACATACTATACAGGATTAGATTTGCAGAGCCGCAACGCATCAGTCGTTGCGGCTCTGTTTATATCTGAAAAAAACTAAAAACATTTGGTGGTTCACTTCTTTTGTCGTACCTTTGCATTGCG
>ONYA01000011.1 GCA_900321965.1 uncultured Prevotellaceae bacterium | reverse complement strand
CGTGCCCACCTCGGAATATTCGGGATTGACGCGCAGGCCGATAGAAGCCTGTCCCCCTACCCTCGCGTGGAACCGCTCGTACTGCGACAGCGAGTTGAACGTCAGGTGGCTGGAGCAGCGCAGTATCTCGTCGAACTCGCCGTCGGTGTAGGCCGGCGAATAGGTGTGGCCACGGCTTTCACACCTGCAGGCAGGTCGTTTGCAGCATGGTTCTTGCCGTCGTCGCCGATAATCTGTCCCAAAGCGGGATTGACAATGAGGCTCACCGGTGCCTTCTTCACGGCCCACGCACCCGTCGCCACCATCATGAGCAGCACGAGCAGACTCAGAAATCTAAATGTCTTTTTCATAAGCATTGTTGTTGTTACTATGAGAGTAAAAAAAATCACAACGTAACAGTCCCCCTTGTGACGGCTGCAGCCGTTAATGACATTAAGGAATTATTGGTAAAATTGCGCGCTTCCGCAATAAACACAGACCTTGCAATCTTGCAACCTTGCATCTTGCATGAAGGTGGTTGACAAGTGCAAGTAGTGGTATGTTCTAGTTATATATGTTAAATATTATATAAATATATTATAATAATATAATAATTTAATAATATAACTATTATCATTAATAAATTTACCGTAACAGGCCTTATGCAAGGATGCAAGGATGCAAGATTGCAAGAAATGATGATGATGCTTTCCTTACGGCAAACCTCGGGTTTGCTTACGGTAAACCTCGGGCTTGCTTACGGTAAAGGTCGGGCTGGTGTGGAGGGGAAAAAAGATGCTGCCAGTTGTGCTATATCCGGCGGAAGATGCTGTCGGCGAGGCGCTCGTAGACGAGGCCGAGGCCAGCGAAGCGGTTGAGGCTGTTGAGGGCGGCCTTGCGGACGACGAGCGAGGGCGAGAGCAGGGCTGTATGTGCCTGGTCGAGAAACTCGTTGATGCCGCGTTCGTTGGGTTCCTGACCGTTCATGAAGAGGCGGCTCAGGACGTGAAAGCCGCAGAGCTGACAGATCTCGCGGTCGGAGGCTATCCACTCGTAGGCTTTCGCGGGGGCGTAGGGCAGATACTGGTAGAGGTTCATAGCGGCCTGCTCGGCTATCTCGACGGTCTCGGTCTGCTCCATCCAGATGTCGACCACCTCGGGCAGTATCTCGTCGGGGGGCATGAGCATCGTGGCGAGAATCTTGCACTCGCGGACGTTCTCCTTCCACAGGGCGATGGCGAGGTCGTAGTTTTTGCCGATTTCATCGGCCTTCTCGCGCAGCCGCAGGATGGTGGCTCCCCAGTTGAGGTGGTAGTCGACGCCCTTGTCGCGCATGGACTTGGCGATGGAGCCGTCCATCATCTGACGGAACGACTGCTTGATGGCTTTGATTTGGGATTGGATCATGGGGTGTGGGGGGGGGTGGGACGGAGTGGGACTGGGGGACTAAATGAGCGTGGCGTATTCCGAACTGTAGCGCAGCATCTGGTGGGCGTAGCTCTCTGAGTAGTTCAGTTGGATGTCGACGATCTCGCCGTCGGCATCGTTGACAGGCAGCATCTGCGGATTGATGAACCCCTTGTAGGGGGCGAGGTTCAGCTTGGCATAGCGCTCCAGAACTTCTGCATGCAGCTCGGGATCAATCTTGACGGCGTAGTCCTCGACCAGCCGTCGGGCAGCCTCGTAGTCGCCCTCGCTCTTGATGCGTTGCACCTCGGCCAACAGCTTCGAGAAAAGCTTTCGCAATTCCTCGTAATCGCTTATCTGCAAGTATGTTTTACCGTCGCGCTCGACCAAAGCCACAACGTCGCCCTGGGCGGCACACCAGCGGGCTATGAGGGCGCGGTTGCGCATGTGGGCCTCTTCTATCTGGTTGCCGGGCGTGATGCGTATGAGCTGAGTCATCAGTCCGTTCATCATGTAGGAGTAGTACTGCGCGCGGTAGGCCTCGCCGTCGGGCAACAGACCCAGTTCGACAAGCTTCGGGTCGGCCATGTAGTAGAGTCCGAAGAGGTCGGCGCGGGCTTCCTCGATGGTGTTGCCGTAGGCTTTCAGGGCGTCGGGGTCAACGCCTGGCAGCAGCTGTCCGCTGCCGTGTCCCAGGCACTCGTGCAGGTCGGTATGCAGGTCGTCGCAGGCGTCACCATATTTATCGATGAGCGCCAGCGTCGTGGCGTCTACGACGAACTCCTCCTTGAATCCGTTGCCGTGAGCGGCCTTGTTGTAGGCGTCGGTAATATTCGATATGGTGATGCTCTTCGAACCGTACTGGGCACGTATCCAGTCGGCGTTGGGCAGGTTGATGCCGATGGCCGTCGAGGGGTATTCCTCGCCGCCGAGCATGGCGGCACAGATGACATTGGCCGAGACACCCCTGACGACGGGCTTGCGGAAGCGCGGGTCGATGGGCGAATGGTCTTCAAACCATTGGGCGTTGCGGGCGATGGTCTGCGTGCGGTGGGTGGCCTCCTCGTCGATATACTCCACGAGTGCCTCCCACGAGCCTTTCAGCCCCAATGGGTCGCCATAGACCTCGATGAAGCCGTTGATGAAGTCTACCCTACCCTCAAGGCATTGCAGCCAGCTGATGCTGTAGTCGTCGAACGTGCGCAGGTCGCCTGTTTCGTAGTACGTTATGAGCTTGCCGATGACCTCGTGCTGGCTGTCGTTCTCGGCCACCTCGGCAGCCTTCCGCAGCCAGTAGACGATGTGTCGCAGGGCGTTGGCGTAGCGGCCGTTGATGCTCCAGACGTCCTCAAAGAGCTGTCCGTCGCGCTTCGTGAGCGTCGAGTTCAGACCATAGGAAGGTGGCATCGGGTCGGCGGCATCTTTCCGCGCGTTGTAATAGGCTTCGGCCTCGGCTTGCGTCACGCCGTCGTAGAAGTTGCAGGCCGACGTCAGCAGCAGGTCCTCGCCGTCGGCTTTGTTCACGCGCTTGGGCAGTAGCGTGGGGTCGAAGATGACGGGACAGAGCACGTCGCACAACTCTCTGGCCGTCTGACCGTTAGCTAACGGCAGCCGTCGGGCGTCGACCCGGCATACCACCTCGCGAAAATAGTCTTCTGTGAATTGCGGCTCGAACTTCTCGCAGCCGTAGTGATGGTAAATACCGTTGGAAAACCACACGCGCTTCAGATAGACCTCCAGGGCGCGGAACTGGTCGGTATCGTGGTCTATACTGAGGTCGGTATAGACGGTCTCCAGCGTCCGTCGTATCAGCAGGTTATAACGGCCGTATTGGTCGAACGTGATGTCGCGCCCGAACAATGCCGCCTTTGAAAGAAAGAAAATCAGCTTCTTCTGCTGTAACGACAGGTGCTCGAAGCCTTCCAGCCGGTAGCGGAGCATCTGCAAGTCAGCAAAACGCTCGTCAACATAGCGAAACATTCCCATTACTTGGCCGCCTCCTGTTGCTTCTTGGCCGTCCTCTTCGCCACCTGCGACGGGTGCTGCTGCAGGTGCTGCAGGCGGTAGTCACGCGGCGTCATCTTCATAATCTTGTAGAACGACGCGTAGAACGACTGCCGGTTGGCAAAGCCCACCATGTCGCTCACCTCCTCCATGCGCAGGTTCTGGTAACGCTTATCGACAAGGATGGACATAGCCTCCTCGATGCGATATTTGTTGACGAACGACGCATAGTTCATGTGAAACTTGACGTTAACGACTGCTGAGACATAACGGGTGTTTGTGCCTAAGTCCTCAGCCAGCTTCCGGGCTGAGTAGTCCTTGTCCTTGTACTTCTTCTGCATGACGATGATATTCAGGATTTTCTCCTTCATCTCGTCCATCAGTCTCGGACTCACGAGGCTCCTGTAAGCGGCCTCTTTTTCTCTCTTTTCTGTGATATTATACTTAGCCATACGCGTGAAAGATTTTTAACGGTATAGTTTTCAAGTGCAAATATAAGTATTTTTTACAGAATTTCCAAATAAAATGGCGATTTTTTGAAAAAAAATTGTAATTTTGTCGGAAAAAGTGGCTTTTGGGGGGTAAAAAATTACCTATTTAATAAATAAAGTGGCGAAAACATGACGTCAGAATCATATTTTTTTCGTACCTTTGCACGACGAAACTGAAAAAGTATAGAAAGCAAAATGAAACAAACGGCAATCCTGCTTCTGCATTGTCCTGACAAACAGGGTATTATTACGGAAGTAACCAAATTTATTACCGACAACAAGGGTAACATCGTTTACCTCGACCAATACGTTGACAAACTTGACGGCATGTTCTTCATGCGCATAGAATGGGAACTCGAGGGATTCCTCATTCCCCGCGACAAGATCTACGAATACATCACCACGCTCTATGCACAACGCTACCAGATGAAGTTCAGCCTCTACTGGGGCGACAAGAAACCGCGCATGGCCATCTTCGTATCAAAGATGAGCCATTGTCTCTACGACCTGCTGGCACGCTGGAAGGCGGGAGAGTTTGCCTGCGAGATTCCATGCATCGTCTCGAACCACGAAGACCTGCGCTATGTGGCCGACCAGTTCGGCATTCCCTACTACGTGTGGAGCATCAAGAAAGACCATTCTAACAAGGCCGAGGTGGAGAAGGCCGAGATGGAGCTGCTGAAGAAGGAGGACATCTCGTTCATCGTGCTGGCACGCTACATGCAGATCATCTCCGACGACATGATTGCCGCCTATCCCCACCACATCATCAACATCCACCACTCGTTCCTGCCGGCCTTCATCGGCGCCAAACCCTATCACCAGGCGTGGGAGCGCGGCGTGAAGATTATCGGCGCCACGAGCCACTACGTCACGGCCGAGCTTGACGCAGGCCCCATCATCGAGCAGGACGTGACACGCATCACACATAAGGACACGCCCGAGAGCCTCGTGCTGAAAGGCAAGGACCTGGAGAAGATTGTGCTGAGCCACGCCGTACAGAAGCACATAGAGCGCAAGATACTGACATACAAGAACAAAACCATCATATTCAGTTGATTTACAATTTGACAATTTACAATGTACAATTGGATTTGCTGATTAACAAATTGACAAATAATACAATTGAACAATAAATTGTAAATTGTACATCGTTAAATGGTAAATAAGAAACAATGAACGTTGCAATCGTAAAATATAACGCAGGAAACATCTACTCGGTGGTCAACGCCCTGAAGCGACTGGGTATTGAGCCCATGCTGACCGACGATGCCGAGCAGCTGATGAAAGCCGACCGCGTGCTCTTTCCCGGACAAGGTGAGGCCAGCGGGGCTATGGAGTATCTGAAGGCGCGACGGCTCGACGAGGTCATCCGCTCGTTGAAGCAGCCCGTATTAGGCATCTGCATCGGTCAGCAGCTGCTCTGCCGCCACTCGGAGGAAGGCGACGTCGACTGCATCGGCATCTTCGACGCCGACGTCAGACGCTTCCAGCCCCAGCGCCATGAGGACAAGGTGCCGTGCATGGGTTGGAATAAACTTAGCCTACCCCCAACCCCTCCCGAAGGGAAGGGAGTTGAGAATGCTCTGTTCAAAGGATTGTTAGATACCAGTCACCCCTCCCTCTGGGAGGGGCTGGGGGTAGGCTGCTACGTCTACTTCGTCCACTCGTACTACGTCCCCGTATGCAACGAGACCATCGCCACGGCCCACTATATCCTGCCCTACTCTGCCGCCATGCACAAGGACAACTTCTACACCTGCCAGTTCCACCCCGAGAAGAGCGGACGCGTAGGTGAGCAAATCATCAAAAACTTCCTGGCATTATGATAGAACTGATACCCGCCATAGACATTATCGACGGACAATGTGTGCGCCTGACAAAAGGCAACTACGACCAGAAGACCGTCTACGGTCATCCGTTGGAGATGGCCTTGGAGTTTGAGCGCATCGGCTACAAGCGTCTGCACATGGTAGACCTCGACGGCGCCAAGTCGAAGCATATCGTCAACAGCCAAGTGCTCAGTCGCGTGACGACCGAAACCCGCCTGACGGTCGACTTCGGCGGCGGCATCAAGACCGACGAGGACATAGAGAAAGCCTTTGAGGCGGGGGCCTCGATGGTGACCGTCGGCAGCATCGCCGTCACACAACCCGACCTGTTCTTGGGATGGCTCGAGAAGTACGGAGCCGACCGCATGATATTAGGCGCCGACGTGCGTAACGGCAAAATCAGCATCAACGGCTGGAAGGAAGACTCGACGGAAGACCTGCTGCCCTTCCTGAAGAAATACATCGAGGCTGGCGTCAAGACTGTTCTCTGTACGGAAATATCCAAGGACGGTACGTTAGCAGGACCCGCCATCGGACTGTATCAGCAGGTGATGGAGGCATACCCCGACCTGCACCTCATAGCCAGCGGAGGCGTGTCGAGTATTGATGACATCAAGGCCCTCGACAAGGCCGGCATTCCCGCCGTCGTCTTTGGAAAAGCAATCTACGAAGGTCGCATCGACCTAAATGCGTTAATAAAAATGTACTCTTGTACTCCTGTCTAAAAAAGTACTTATGTCATTAGCAAAACGAATCATACCCTGCCTGGACGTCAAGGACGGCGAAACCGTCAAAGGCACCAACTTCGTGAACCTCAGAAGTGCCGGCGACCCGGTAGAACTGGGCAAGGCCTACTCGGAGCAAGGGGCTGACGAACTCTGCTTCCTCGATATCACGGCAAGCTTTGAAGGCCGCAAGACGTTCACGGAAATGGTGACACGCGTGGCGAAAGAGATTAACATACCCTTTACCGTAGGCGGCGGCATCAACGAGCTGGCCGACGTGGAACGGCTGCTATATGCCGGAGCCGACAAGGTGAGCGTCAACTCGGCAGCCATTCGTCGTCCGGAACTGATTGACGAGATTACCAACCGCTTCGGAAGCCAGGTCTGCGTCTGCGCCATCGACGCCCGCCTCGACGAGGACGGCTGGCATTGCTACTTAAAAGGCGGTCGCGAACGGACGGAGCGCGGACTCTTCGAATGGGCCCACGAGGCTCAGGAGCGTGGAGCTGGCGAGATTCTCTTCACCTCGATGAACCACGACGGCGTGAAGGAAGGCTATGCCAACGAAGCCCTGCGCCAGCTGGCCGACAACCTCTCGATACCCATTATCGCCAGCGGAGGAGCCGGCAAGCGCGAGCACTTCCGCGACGTCTTTACCGAGGGTCACGCCGATGCGGCCTTAGCTGCCAGCGTATTCCATTTCGGCGAGATTCCCATACCCGAACTAAAACAATATCTAAAGAACGAAGGAATAAACGTAAGATTATGAAGATAGATTTTGAAAAGTGTGGCGGTCTCGTGCCTGCCATCATCCAGGATGCCAAGACGAAAAACGTGCTGATGTTAGGCTACATGAACCAGGAGGCGTTCGACAAGACTATGGAAACGAAGAAGGTGACCTTCTGGAGCCGTTCGCGCAACTGCCTCTGGACGAAAGGCGAGACAAGCGGCAACTTTCTGAACTTGGTCAGCATTAAGATTGACTGCGACAACGACACGCTACTCGTCCAGGCCAACCCCGACGGACCCACCTGTCACAAAGGGACGGACACCTGCTGGGGCGAGGACAACGAGCAGAACCCGCTGCTCTTCCTGACCGAGCTGCAGGACTTCATCAACCGCCGCCACGAGGAAATGCCGGAAGGCAGTTATACCACAAAGCTCTTCAAGGACGGCGTAAACCGCATGGCCCAGAAGGTGGGCGAAGAGGCCTTGGAAACCGTTATCGAAGCCACCAACGGTTCGAGCGAGAAACTGGTGTATGAAGCATCCGACATGCTCTACCACCTCATCGTGCTGCTGACCAGCAAGGGACTGCGTATAGAGGATGTTGCGGCAGAACTGGCCAAGCGCCACGACCCCAACTGGGACAAGAATCGCCGCGCCGCAAAGGCTGCCGGAACTATGAAATAAGTAAAACAGCAAAGATGATGTTAGTCAATTACAAGAACGTCAATATACACCACAACGATGGTGAAACCGTCATGAACGGCGTCAATTTTCATGTTGACGAGGGAGAGTTCGTCTATCTTATCGGACGAGTTGGTTCAGGCAAGAGCTCGCTATTGAAGACGCTCTATCAGGAAATAGACATCGACGAAGCCGACGAAGCTACAGTCTTAGACTACGACATGTTGACCATACGTCGCAAGCAGGTGCCGGAACTGCGCCGAAAGATGGGCATCATCTTCCAAGACTTCCAACTGCTGAGCGACCGCTCGGTCTACCAGAACCTGCGCTTCGTCCTGAAAGCTACAGGATGGTATGACAAGGAGCGCATCAACCAACGCATAGACGAGGTGCTGCAACAGGTAGGCATGAGCGACATGAAAGACCGTCTGCCCCATGAACTGTCGGGCGGCGAACAGCAACGCATAGCCATCGCACGTGCTCTGCTGAACGCTCCGGAACTGATTGTGGCCGACGAGCCGACAGCCAGTCTTGACAACGAGACGGCCGAGAACATCATCAACCTGCTGCGTGAAATATCGCTCAAAGGCACGGCCGTCATCCTGACAACACACGACCGCACGTTGCTCAGCAAGTATCCGGGCATAGTCTACCATTGTGGCGAACAAGGACTTGAGGAAGTGACTGACGACTACAACCAGATGGAAATGCCAGAAGAGGAAGAGTCAGACAATTAATTAAAAACAAAATAAGAACGACTATGAAAGTAATGAAATTCGGCGGCACGTCAGTAGGTACGCCGCAAAGAATGAAGGAGGTTACAAGTCTCGTCACCAAGAGCGGCGAGCCGGTATTCGTTGTGCTCTCGGCCATGTCGGGAACCACCAACTCGCTGGTGGAAATCTCGGACTATCTCTACAAGAAGAATGCCGACGGCGCTAACGAGGTCATCAACCGTTTGGAGTCGAAGTACATGAAGCACCTCGACGAACTCTACACCAAGGACGAGACGAAGAGCCTGACCCGCGACTTCCTGAAAGACGAGTTCAACTACCTGCGCTCGTTTACGAAGGAGATCTTCACCTCGTTCGAGGAGAAGGCCATCGTGGCACAAGGCGAGATGATGTCGACAAACATGGTGGTGAACTACATGAAGGAGCAGGGCATCAAGGCCGTACTGCTGAATGCACTCGACTTCATGCGTACCGACAAAAACGCAGAGCCCGACCTCGTCTACATCAAGGAGAAGCTGTCGGCTATCATGGCCGAGAACGAAGGCCAGCAGGTGTACATCACTCAGGGCTTCATCTGCCGTAACGCCTACGGAGAGGTCGACAACCTGCAACGTGGCGGTTCCGACTATACCGCTTCGCTCATAGGTGCTGCCCTCGGAGCTGAGGAAATCCAGATCTGGACCGACATCGACGGTATGCACAACAACGACCCGCGCGTGGTAGACAAGACACAGCCCGTCCACCAGCTGCAGTTCGAAGAGGCTGCCGAGCTGGCTTACTTCGGAGCCAAGATCCTGCACCCGACGTGTGTGCAGCCCGCCAAGTACGCCGGCATCCCCGTCCGTCTGCTCAACACGATGGACCCCGACGCCGAGGGTACGACCATTTCGAACCAGACGGAATACGGCAAGATCAAGGCCGTTGCCGCCAAGGACAACATCATCGCCATCAAGATCAAGTCATCGCGCATGCTCTTGGCAACAGGTTTCCTGCGCAAGGTATTTGAGATTTTCGAGAGCTACCAGACACCTATCGACATGGTGTGTACTTCAGAGGTAGGCGTCTCGATGAGTATCGACAACTCGGCTCACCTCGGCGAAATCGTCGACGAGCTGAAGAAATACGGTACGGTTACGGTCGATACGGGTATGTGTATCATCTGCGTCGTAGGCGACCTCGACTGGTCGAACATCGGCTTCGAGACACGCGTGATGGACGCCTTCAACAACATTCCCGTCCGCATGGTGTCGTACGGCGGCTCTAACTACAACATCTCGTTCCTCATCAAGGAGGAGGACAAGAAGCGCGCCCTCCAGAGCCTGAGCAACAACCTGTTTAATTAATACACACGCAACACAAACATGAAAGGTATATTCCCCGTAGACAGGTTCCAGACCATCAGGACGCCATTCTACTACTACGATACGGAGCTGTTGCGACAGACATTACGCGCCATCAATGCCGAGACCAGCCGCCACGAAGGCTGGCACGTACATTATGCCGTAAAAGCTAACGCCAACCCCAAACTGCTCACCATCATCCGGGAGGCAGGACTGGGGGCCGACTGCGTCAGCGGCGGCGAGATTGAGGCCTGCGTCAAGGCGGGCTTCCCAGGCTCGAAGATCGTCTATGCCGGAGTAGGCAAGGCTGACTGGGAAATCAACCTCGGACTGGACCGCGACATCTTCTGCTTCAACGTTGAGAGTATCCCCGAACTGGAGATTATCAACGAACTGGCAGCTGCCAAGGGAAAGGTGGCGCGCGTAGCCTTCCGACTGAATCCCAACGTGGGGGCTCACACCCATGCCAACATCACGACAGGACTGGCCGAGAACAAGTTCGGCATTGCCATGCGCGACATGGTGCCCGTCATCGAGCACGCCAGCCGGCTGAAGAACATTCAGGTGGTAGGTCTCCACTTCCACATCGGCAGTCAGATTCTCGACATGGGCGACTTCCAGGCACTTTGCAACCGTATCAACGAACTGCAGGACGAACTGGAACGTCATCGCATCCGCGTGGAGCACATCAACGTGGGCGGCGGTCTGGGTATCGACTACGAACATCCGAACCGCGTACCCCTACCCGACTTCAAGGCCTACTTTGACACTTATGCCAAGAAGCTGAAGCTGCGCTCCGGACAGACTTTGCATTTCGAGCTTGGCCGGGCTGTCGTGGCCCAATGCGGCAGTCTTATCACGCGAACCTTATATATTAAGAAAGGAGCCGTGAAGCAGTTTGCCATCGTCGACGCCGGATTCCCCGACCTTATACGTCCCGCACTCTATCAGGCTTACCACAAGATTGAGAACATCTGCAGCAACGAGCCTAAAGAGACCTACGACGTGGTCGGACCGATCTGCGAGTCAACGGACGTGTTTGCCAAGCAGATTGACCTCGACGGAACCAAGCGCGGCGACCTGTTGGCCATACGGTCGGCAGGAGCCTACGGCGAGATCATGGCTTCGGGCTACAACTGCCGACAACTGCCTGTGGGATATACCAGCGACGAACTGTAAAGAGAAAAAATTAAGGAATGAATATGTCTGAAAAGAAACCATCGTTCAGCATCGTCATCGCCGTCCGCGACCAAGCCGAGGATCTCAGCGCCAATCTGCCCATATTGCTCGGGCAGACCTATGACAACTATGAGATGATTGTGGTAGACGAAAGTTCTACGGACGACAGCGGCGATTTTCTGAAACAACAGAAAGCAGAAAACGATAGGCTCTACACAACTTTCTTACCAACATACCAATTCCAGCGCAATCGCCGCAGACTGGCTTATTCCATCGGCGTCAAGGCATCGAAGAAGGAGTGGATTATCTTTGCTGACATTACCACTCCGTCAATCTCAGAACAATGGCTCGAAGAACTGAGCGAATTCGCCTGCCAGCCGTGGACGTTGCTGTTGGGCTTTGTCAACAAGAAAACCGGCGACGTACGCTTGAAGACGTATGAGGACATCGAAAAGGCCAGACAAATCATTACCAAGGCCGAGAGGCGACGCGAGAACGAGAATCATCATGGCTGGATACAGCACCTGCAACTTGGCACGAATTACGACTTCATCGTCGTGCGCGCCGACCAGGCACATGAGCTGCTGCGGTTCTTTATGGTCTCGCCAAAGTTGCAAGTACCCAAGGAACACTAAGAAAGTATCATATTTATGAACATACAGCATCTGTACAACCAAGAGAACCAGCTGATAGCCAAGCATATAGAAATACTTGGCCAGATGGATAGTGATGCTCTACCCGATATTGTACACGTCCATGGATGCTGGGATTACAAGGTAGTGAAGCGTGCGCTACAGGCCCATAGCCAAGGGGCACGTATCGTGTTCACGCCTCACGGAGGACTTGAACCTTGGATTATTGCCGAACGCCGACTCAGCGAGAAGCTCTACAAGACGCTACTCTGGCAACGACGGCTCGTGGAATATTCTTACGTGGTCATAGCACAAGGCAAGATGGAAGCTGAGGCCCTGAAAAAGTTAGGATGGAATCCACGAATAGAGACTATCCGTAATGCCGTCATTACCAACACGATTACGCCGGAAGCTATGGCGCAGCAGACGAAAGATGTCTACAACAAGGTGATGGATTCAAACACCATAGAACTGATGAGCGACGACAGCCGCCAGTTGATAACCATGCTGCTGAAAGCCGGTATCACAGGCGACAAACGATGGGTTGCCCAACAGCCACCCGTTGTAGACGAAACGGAATGGCGACGGATATTGATCTATGCTGACCATGAGAACGTACGTACTACGCTCGACAAAGGCACGCACGTCATGAACGTACGCCACGACTATATTGAGACTGGCAGCATTAAAAGCTACCTCCCAACGGATTACAAGAAACCGAAGGTAAGCGCCTACGACGTGGCAGGTATAGTCAACGAGATGCATCGTAGCAAGATCACAATGAGACATTTTGTGGAGCTCGACCGTGCCCTTAGAAAACCTGAAGTCGACGACGAGTGGCTTATTGACACCTTCGACGAGGGACACCTGCTGAAATTCTTCCGACGCCTGCTACAGGTGCTGACAGAGGTAACGGCCATTGACGAAGGCTTCATTCCCATAGCACCTCTCGACGATAAAGGCACGCAGAAATTACGGAATAATCTATATAACCACCTGAAGATATGAGTAATACCGATATGCACTACCTCAACCTACTGTCGCAGTCGTTTCCGACAGTGGCCGACGCGGCCAAGGAGATTATCAACCTGGAGGCCATCATGAACCTGCCCAAGGGGACGGAACATTTTCTGGCCGACATTCACGGCGAGAATGAAGCGTTCGAGCACGTGCTGAAGAATGCCTCGGGAAATATCAAACGCAAAGTGGGAGAAATCTTCGGCAACAGCATCCGGGAGTCGGAGAAAAAAGAGCTGTGTACGCTCATCTATTATCCGGAGCAGAAGCTGGAGCTCGTCAAAGCCGTAGAACAGGATATCGACGACTGGTATCACATCACCATCCACCAGCTGGTAAAAGTATGTCGTGACGTATCATCGAAGTACACGCGCTCAAAGGTGCGCAAAACACTTCCCGAGGAATTTTCATACATTATCGAAGAGCTGCTGCACGAACGTACAGACGACCAAGACAAAGCGGCCTATGTAGCTGTCATTGTCGACACAATCATCTCTACTGGCCGTGCCGACGATTTTATATGCGCAATATGTAACGTCATACAACGACTGGCCATCGACCAGCTGCATATCCTGGGTGACATCTACGATCGCGGTCCAGGCGCCCACATCATTATGGACGTCATGCGACGCTACAACTCATGGGACATACAATGGGGCAATCACGACATACTCTGGATGGGAGCGGCTGCGGGCAACGATGCCTGTATCTGTAACGTGCTGCGTCTGTCGTTGCGCTATGCCAACCTCGCAACTTTAGAGGATGGCTATGGCATCAACCTGGTGCCACTGGCAACCTTTGCCCTCGAGACCTACGGCGACGACCCCTGTGAGGAGTTCATGCCTAAGCTGTTGAAAGACACGAAGATGGACGAGAAGACGCTACAGTTGACGGCTAAGATGCACAAAGCTATCAGCATCATACAGTTCAAGGAGGAAGCCCGCATCTTCCGCCGTCGTCCTGAGTGGCAGATGCAGGACCGTTGTCTGCTGGAAGCTATCGACGCAGAACGTGGCGTGTGTTCTATTGGTGGCAAGGAGTACAAGATGAAATCGTGCCACTTCCCGACAGGTTTTACGGAATTGACGCCTGAAGAGGATGTGTTGATGCAAAAGCTGCACCACTCATTCCGTGTTTCCGAAAAGCTTCGCAAGCATATCATGACCATTCTGAGTCATGGATGTATGTACACCATCTGCAACTCAAACTTGCTCTTCCATGCTTCTGTGCCGCTAAATGAAGACGGTTCGCTGAAAGACGTCGAAATCAAGGGGCGCCGCTATCAAGGTAAAGAGTTGATGTCATATATCGGCCAATTGGTGCGTGCCGCGTTCGAGAACGATACCGAACCTGATCTGAAGGCCTACGCCAAGGACTATTTCCTCTATCTCTGGTGTGGCAAGGACTCACCCTTGTTTGACAAGTCGAAGATGGCCACCTTCGAGCGATACTTCCTCTTTGACAAGGAAACGTTCAAGGAGGAGAAAGGAGCTTACTTCCAGTTGCGCAACAACGAGGAGGTATGCGACCGCATCCTCGACGCCTTCGGAGTCACAGGTTCCAACCGCCACATCATCAACGGCCACGTCCCCGTCCACGCTTCCAAGGGCGAGAACCCTATCAAGGCTGGCGGACGGCTGATGGTCATCGACGGCGGTTTCTCGGAGGCCTATCATCACGAGACGGGCATTGCCGGCTACACGCTGGTCTATCACAGCCGGGGATTCGAACTGGTGCAGCATGAACCGTTCACATCAAGGAAGGATGCCATCATGCGTGGTACGGATATCAAGTCGACAACGCAGATTGTTGAGATGTCGGCCCATCGTATGCTCGTGGCCGACACAGACAAAGGTAAGGAATTGCACGATCAGGTGAGCGACCTCAAGCAGCTGCTGCACGCCTATCGTCACGGCATCATCAAAGAGAAACGTAATTAAACCCAATAACTAAAAACCCGACATCTATGATTACTTTTACAATGATTCTCCAGCTCTTCATCGTGCTCGGTGCACTCTGGGTAGGCTCACGTTACGGTTCGTTGGCACTTGGTGCCATTAGTGGTATTGGCTTGGCCATTCTCGTCTTCGGTTTCGGACTGAAACCTGGTACACCACCGACCGACGTTATCTACATCATCATTGCCGCCGTTACCTGCGCAGGCATTATGCAGGCTTCGGGCGGTATGGACTGGCTCATTCAGATTGCTGAGCGGTTGTTGCGTAAGCATCCTGACCGCATCACGTTCCTGGCTCCCCTCTGCACATTCTTCCTGACGGTACTTGTCGGTACGGGCCATGTGGTCTACACGCTGATGCCCATCATCTGCGACATCGCTCTCAAGAAAGGCATCCGTCCTGAGCGTCCCTGTGGCGTAGCATCTATCGCCTCGCAGGTAGGTATCACCTGTTCGCCTATTGCCGCAGCTGTCGTGGCGTTTGTCAGCATATCAAATACCAACGGTTTCGACGTCACCATCCCACAGGTGCTAATGATTTCACTTCCCGCCTGTATCATCGGGCTGCTGGCTGCCGCCGCCGCCAGCTATCACCGAGGGCTTGACCTCGACAAGGATCCACAGTTCCAGAAGAAGCTCAAGGATCCCGCACAATATGAATATATCTACGGTTCGAATGCCACCACACTTGACAAGGAGATTCCGCAGTCGGCCAAGAATGCCGTCTACATCTTCCTCGGTGCGCTGGCCGTCATCGTGTTCTTCGCCATCTTCCAGGAAGCATTGCCTTCCTATAAGACCTTGCGAGCCGTTCATGATGCAGGAGCACTCTATGTCTCCCCCAATATAGCCGTTACTGGCGACCAGTTGGTGAAAGCTAACATTTATCTGAAGGGAACCACCGAATGGTTTGACAAGACGCTGCCTATGAACATTGTCATCCAGATTGTCATGATCTCTGCTTCAGCCCTGATGATTATCTTCTGCAAAGCCACACCGAAAAAGGCTGTTGCCGGTCCCGTCTGGCAGTCGGGCATGGTGGCCGTTGTCGCTATCTACGGCATCGCTTGGTTAGCAGATACTTATTTCTCAAACTATCTGCCCGAAATGAAGCTGATGCTCGCCGATTTGGTCAAAGCTTACCCGTGGTCTATCGCGTTCGTCTTCTTCCTCGTGTCGGTACTCATCAACTCTCAGGGTGCTGTCGTGGTAGCCATGTTGCCGTTAGCCTATCAGTTAGGCATAGCTGGCCCCGTATTGCTCGGCGTTTTGCCCGCCGTCTACGGATACTTCTTCATTCCCAACTATCCGAGTGATATTGCAACGGTAAACTTCGACCGCTCCGGAACCACCGTCATCGGCAAGTATCTGTTGAACCACTCGTTTATGATGCCTGGACTTATCTGTGTCTTCACGTCGACAATTGTCGCCTACCTGCTTACCAGCATTATCTATTGAAATTAACTTAAACATATTATATGGCAGAAACATCAAATAGTATTTTACAGAAATTAGACGGTCTGGAAAGCCGCTTCGAGGAGGTATCGACCCTGATTACCGACCCCGACGTGATAGCTGACCAGAACCGTTTTGTCAAACTCACAAAGGAATACAAGGACCTGGGCGACATTATGGACGCCCGCAAACGTTACATCGCCTGTCTCAATAGCATCAAGGAGGCTAAGGATATACTGGCTAACGAGGACGATCCCGAGATGAAGGAGATGGCCCGCGAGGAACTAGCTACCAATGAGGAACTACAACCGAAGTTGGAGGAGGAAATCAAGATTGCTCTCATACCAAAGGACCCTGAGGATGCCAAGAATGTTCAGATGGAGATTCGTGCGGGAACGGGTGGTGACGAGGCTTGTCTCTTTGCCGGCGATCTCTTCAAGATGTATAAGAGCTTTTGCGACTCCAAAGGTTGGCAGCTCTCTATCACAAGCGTTTCTGAAGGTGCCGTCGGCGGTTACAAGGAGATCGACTTTGCCGTCTCGGGTGCCGATGTCTACGGCACGCTGAAGTACGAGTCAGGTGTCCACCGTGTACAACGCGTGCCGGCTACCGAGACGCAGGGACGTATGCACACCTCGGCAGCTACGGTAGCTGTACTGCCAGAGGCCGACAAGTTCGAGGTTCACGTCAACGAGGGCGAAATCAAGTGGGACACCTTCCGCTCCTCGGGTGCCGGTGGCCAGAATGTCAACAAGGTGGAGTCTGGCGTCCGTCTGCGCTATATGTGGAAGAACCCCAACACGGGCGAGACCGAGGAGATTCTCATCGAGTGTACCGAGACCCGCGACCAGCCAAAGAATAAGGAACGCGCACTCTCGCGCCTGTATACCTTTATATATGATAAGGAGCACCAGAAGTATATGGACGATATCGCCTCGCGCCGCAAGAGCCTCGTCTCTACTGGCGACCGCTCGGCCAAGATTCGTACCTACAACTTCCCGCAAGGCCGCGTTACCGACCACCGCATCGGCTATACCACCCACGACCTGCAAGGCTTCCTCGGTGGCGACATCCAGCCCATGATTGACGCTCTGACCGTTGCCGAGAATGCCGAGCGCATGAAAGAATCGGAATTATAAGAAGTATGAATAAGTTTTTCGAACCCTTGGGGCAAAAATACGACAAAAAGAATATCGCTGTCATTAACTTTGCCGGTGCCTTAGGCATATTCCCTGCTGTGATGATTGGCAGACAATTGGGCAGTGACTGGATTTCGCTTGGAATCGCCCTATTGTGGTGGATTATTGTATTTTTTACTTATCTCACCTATCGTTATCTTAAAAGCAAATAATCACTTATGAACAGACAGCAATTAGTTGAGCAGATCAAGCAGAAGCAGTCGTTTCTCTGTGTAGGTCTTGACACAGACTTAAAGAAGATTCCCCAGCACCTGCTGCAGGAAGAAGACCCCATCTTTGCGTTTAACAAGGCTATCATCGACGCTACCGCCCCTTATTGCGTCTCGTACAAGCCCAACCTGGCTTTCTACGAGGCCTTCGGCGTAAAGGGACTCATGGCCTTCGAAAAGACCATCAAATATCTCAAGCAGAACTACCCGCAGCACTTCATCATTGCCGACGCCAAACGTGGCGACATCGGAAATACGTCGGCTATGTATGCCCGTACCTTCTTCGAGGAATACGACGTTGACTCGTTGACCGTCGCCCCTTATATGGGTGAAGACAGCGTCACGCCCTTCCTCGGCTACGAGGGCAAGTGGGTCATCCTGTTGGCACTCACCTCCAACAAAGGCAGCCACGACTTCCAACTCACGGAGTCGCCCGATGGCGAACGCCTCTTCGAGAAAGTCCTTCGCCGCAGTCAGCAATGGGCCAATGACGAGCAGATGATGTACGTCGTAGGAGCCACCCAGGGTCAGATGTTTGAAGACATCCGTCGCCTGGCTCCCACCCACTTCCTGCTCGTGCCTGGTGTTGGCGCCCAAGGCGGTTCGCTGCAAGAAGTGTGCAAATACGGTATGATTAAGGATTGTGGTTTGCTCGTAAACTCCAGTCGCGGCATCATCTATGCTTCTCAGGGTGAGGACTTTGCAGAGGTTGCAGCCAAGAAAGCCCATGAGTTACAGCAGCAGATGGCTCAGGAATTGAAGTATTTCAAGCATTAAAAAAAATCTTAGACAAAGAAAAAGGAGAACCTTCTCAGGCTCTCCTTTTTGTTGCTCATTCGCAAATGATGCGAATAAGGGGAAATTACACTTGTCTCACGACAAAAATGAATTTCCTGTTAACCTTAATAATCTAATACCATGAAAAACACTCTGCAAATTTAAATAATTTTATTGGAGATTCCAATTACTTGAGGATTATGCTTGCAAGATTTATCGTTTGTTAACTATCTTGTTTATAAAATTAAGGATGTTTAAGCTTTTAATATGTGCTTCGAGTCTTCTCTGGTGGGTAGCAGTTAGTTTTGGCACTATGGGCAAATGATGCCAATATCTCGTGTAGTAATTGACGACGCTCTCCTGATTATCACCATCGACACCAACTGTCTTGACCACACAGATAACCTGGTTGCAACTATCAACTGTCTCATTGGTCGTCAGCAGCAACATATCAATCGTACAGGCATCGTTCAGGCGAATGGTAATCGAGTCATTTCCCAAGGCCGTCATCACGCTTTTGCCTCCAAACTCGTTAGTCACCTCAGCTGTCATCTTCGAGTCCATAAAATCCAGGAAATCGAGGCGGTTGTTGCGCGACAGGTATGGAATGACGGAATCAGGCATTTCGACGAACAGCTGACGGATCGTCAGCGTATCGGCCATCGTTGAGAGTGTTGTCACGAACAGAAGCGACAGTAACAGTATTCTTTTCATTGTTCTTTTCTTTTATACTTGTTTGGACAGTTGCATCATCATGACCGCAGAGAGACCTGCCGTCTCGGTGCGCAGTCGGCTCTTGCCCAAGTCAACGCTGACGAAGCCTGCATCAACAGCCATCCGCACCTCGTCGATGCTGAAATCTCCTTCGGGGCCTATCATCACCAACGCATCGTCAGCCTCGTTGAGCTGACACAGCTGGTCGAAGAGATTCACTCGCGGCACTTCCTGATAGCAATGGGCAATGAAGCGATGTCCTGAGGGGTGACTGGCAACAAACTCGCTGAACGCCACCAGTTCGTTAACCGTCGGCAGATAAGCCTTATGGCTCTGCTTGACAGCCGCCACCACAATCTTCCCGATACGCTCCGTCTTCAGCTGACGGCGCTCCGAGAATTGGCAGTTCAGAAACGACAGCTCGTCAATGCCCACCTCAACGGCTTTCTCCGTCATCCATTCTATGCGGTCCATCATCTTTGTCGGAGCGATGGCCAGATGAACGTGGCCTTGCCATTGGGCCGGCTGTGGCAGCTTCTCCACGATATGATACATGCAATGATGATTGTTCGCCAGAGTCACCTCAGCCTGGAAGAAAGTACCGCAACCATCCATCAGCATCAGTTCGTCGCCCTCCTTCAGGCGAAGCACCCTCAGCGCGTGATTGGCTTCCTCGGGCGGCAGCTCCTGCCGGGTCTCGGCGTCAGGCACATAGAAGAAACGCGTTTCCTTCATTTCTTGTCCCTCCTCAATATCTCTTCGTGCAGGTACGATGCCAACCGATAGTCTTCTGCCTCGATGGCACGGTCCAACTCTTGGTTCAGACGTTCCAGGTCGATGGTATTGATGGGAACCGAGATACCGCGGACGTCAGGGTTGTAGGGTGTGCTCTGACGCTGCATCAAAGTATCATCTATATAAAGAGGTATGCGCGAGATGACACTCAGCAGCACCGCGTCGCTCATACGGATGAGTTTCATCGTGAGCGTACGCTTGTTGATGAGCGTCACACGGTACTGCCCGTCGCAGACGTCGCTGACCATCATCTCGAAGTCATTGATGTCGTTGTCTGCCAACAGCATTCTCAACAGCACTTCGGGCAGCATCTGTTCACGACCTGGCTGACGATGGATGCGAAGGGTCAGCTGATCTGTCATCAGCTTATCGCAGATGACGCAGATAGCCCGCACTTCATCTGCATCGGTAAGCCGTACGACAGAAAAGCCGTCACTTCCCACGATCTCACCCATGTCCTTATAGAACAGTTGTACGCGCCCCATGCTGTGTCTCCTTATTTCTTCTCAGGATGGAATACCAAAGCAAAGCAGAAGCCAACCACCAGCGCAAAGCCGGCGAAGATGAACCAGCACGTCTGCCAATCACCAACGAGGAAGCTCTGCTTCTCACCGTTCATCATGAACTCCTGCCAAGAACAGAAGCTGTTGACAATCTCGCCAGCAGCCAGCGTACCTATGGTGGCACCCAGTCCGTTAGTCATCATCATGAACAGTCCCTGTGCCGAAGCCTTGATGCTGGGGTCGCACTCCTGGTCGACATAGATACCGCCCGAGACATTGAAAAAGTCGAAGGCCACACCGTAGACGATACACGAGAGTACAAACAGCAGCACACCGGGCATAGCGGGATTGCCGATGCCGAAGAAGCCGAAGCGGAACACCCAGGCAAAGAGCGACATGAGCATCACAACCTTGATGCCGAAGCGCTTCAGGAAGAACGGAATCATCAGGATGCAGCAGGCTTCGCTAATCTGCGAGATACTCGTCAGTAGCGTAGCATTGTTGGCTGCAAAGGTGTCGGCAAACTCGGGCATTCCCTTAAAGCTGGTCAGGAAGGGACCGGCAAAGCCGTTAGTGACCTGCAGACACATACCCAGGAGTGCCGAGAAGATGAAGAACAGAGCCATCTGACGGCGCTTGAACAGCGTGAAGGCATTGAGTCCGAGACTCTCGATGAGCGACACCTTGCCCTCTTTCTTCTCCAACCTGCATTCGGGCAGCGTGAAGCAATAGGCAAAGAGTACGATGCTCAACAGTCCCGACACGAAGAACTGCATATACGTGTACTGGAACTTATGCGAGTTCTCAGCCAGCGTGAAGCCGAAGCCGCTATCGTCGATGAAGGCGCAGTTGACAAACCACATCGTGGCGATAAAGCCGACGGTTCCCAACACACGGATGGGCGGGAAATCCTTGACGGTATCGAGATTGTTCTTCTTCAGGATGCTGAACGCCGCCGTATTGGCAAGGGCGATGGTAGGCATGAAGAAGGCCACGCTCAGCGTATAGAGTGCGATAAACAGGGCCTTGTCAGCCAACTGCTGTCCGAACCCTGCCTGATAGCCCAACCACCAGCAGCCAATCATGAAGATACCGGCTACCAGATGGCAAAGGCCGAGGAGGCGCTGCGGCTGAATGTACTTGTCGGCTACAATACCCATGATGGTAGGCATAAAGATTGACACAATACCTTGGATGGCATAGAACCACGAAATCTGGTCGCCCAGGCCGGCAACTCCAAGATAATTTCCCATACACGTCAGATAAGCTCCCCAGACAGCGAACTCCAGGAAGTTCATCAATGCTAATCGGATTTTTAGATTCATATTAGTTTTAGTTTAAAGGTTTCAATTCATTGATGGTATTTGCCGAGTCAACAGGCGCCATGATGGGGTTCTCCTGTTTCCGGAACTTGATCAGCTGGATACCTCTGATGAACATCAACTTCAGGGTTGTCGTCGGCTCTTTCTCAGGTGTCAGATAGACAAAGCCTCGTATTTCCTTCACCAAATGGTTGCCGTTAGCGGGTATTCGCAGCTGGTTGACGCCCGTCGACGAGAGTCCTGTAGCACGGCTGATGACGCTGTCGTTGTCATAGCGAATAGCCAAGCAAGCCTCTGCATTACGCATACCGTTCTGATAGATGAAATCGGTACCGAGAATCAGCATGAACGAGTCACCCTTGCGGAACGAGGTGTCGGCTTTCTGAACAAAGCTGAAGACGTTGTAAGGTGCGTAAGGCAGGAGTATCTTCGAGAGATTTCCCGTCCACACGTCGGTAGTGTCACCGCCGGCATTGAGATTGGCAAAGTGGTTCACCTCGCCCTCGTTGGCCCCCAGTTCCATCGCCTGGTCCGTCAGTCTTTCGGCAACATGTTTGTACATGTCGCTGAAGCGGTCGGCACGGACGTAGTAGTAGACTAATGAGGAGTCGAAGTCGGCCTTCGTCACACCATGTTTTTCGAGAACACTCGCAAAATACAGCGTTTTCAGATAGTCACGTTCGGCATCGGTCTTTCCGTTCTGATCGGCCATCGCCTGCGACAGATGGAAGTCACACAGGATGTCCTCCATGTCGCCGGGCTGAATATAGCGCGAAGGGACGGAAGGGGTACACGCCACCATTGCCACGCAGGCCACTACTATAATATATAATAGGTGTCTACTCACGTTTCAAGCTGATTTGACCGATTTCCTTGCGATAGAACAGCAAAAGCAGCACCACGCCCACGGAGATGTTGGCGTCGGCATAGTTGAAGACAGGGCTGAAGAATATGAACTCCTGACCGCCCCACATCGGCACCCACTCCGGCCACGTCGTAACGATCAGCGGGAAGTAGAACATATCTACCACCTTACCCATCAGGAATGGCGCATAGCCCGTGCCGAAAGGTACGAAATAACTGGTGTAATACGGCGATGAGGCATTGAAGATCAGGCCGTAGAACATACAGTCAATCAAGTTGCCGACAGCACCTGCTAACACCATCGCCAGACAGACGATGTAGCCCGTACGGGCCTTCTTGCGCACCTGCAGCCAGAGGTAGTAGGCCAACAGACCGATGGCCACCACGCGGAAGAGCGAGAGAGCGAGCTTCGAGCCTATCTGCATGCCGTAGGCCATACCGTTGTTCTCGATAAACGAGATGTAGAACCAGTCGAAGATGCGGATGCTCTCGTGAAGCGTCATCGACGTCTTGACCCAGATCTTGATGAGCTGGTCAATGACGAGGGCCGACAGTACGACGAGTACTGCCAGCCAACCGTCAGAGATGATTCGTTTTAGCTTCACTTCTTCTGATTCATTTTCGACTCAACGCTGAGCGTAGCGTGAGGAACGGCCTTCAGACGCTCCTTCGGTATGAGCTTGCCCGTCAGACGGTCAATACCGTAAGTCTTATTCTCAATACGCACCAGCGCAGCCTTCAGCCCCTGGATAAACTTCTGCTGACGTGCAGCCATCGTGATGATTTCCTCCTTCGACTGGGTTGCCGAACCTTCCTCCAATGCCTTGTACGTAGGCGACGTGTCGTCCACGTCGTTGGAGTCCTGATTGGTAATGACGGCCATCATCTGGTCATAGTCGCGCTTGGCAAGAGCCAGCTTCTCGTTGATAATCTCGCGGAACTCCTCGAGTTCCTGGTCAGAATAACGTGTTTTTTCTGTTTCCATTGTATGATTAGTTTTTGGTTATTGTAATATTCAGTTTGAAATCGTCGAACTCCACCTCGGTGCCGTCGTTCGGGGCTATCTCGATGGAATCGGCCAGAACTTGCGTTTTGATATAGTCGCCGAAGGCCGCTACCGACTTCTCCACCTCGGCATTGGGAGCCAGCGTGATGCTGATGCGGTCGGTAATCTCCAGTCCGCTCTCCTTACGGATGTTCTGCACGCGGTTGATGATCTCGCGGGCCATACCCTCCTGACGCAGCTCGTCGTTGAGTTCCACTTCGAGGGCTACGGTCAACGAGCCTTCGTTGGCAACGAGCCAGCCGGGGATGTCCTCGCTGATAATCTCGACGTCGGCAGTTTCGACCGTCAGGTCTTGTCCCTCAACATTGATGCCGATGGTGCCGTTCTGCTCCAACTCAGCAATCTGCTCCTGCGACAGGGCGTCTATAACAGCGGCAACACCCTTCATCAGCTTGCCGAACTTCTTACCCATCGTCCTGAAGTTACACTTTACCTTCTTGACAAGAATGCCCTGACCTTCAACGAATTTCAGTTCCTTGACATTCACCTCGTTCATGATAAGCTGCTTGACGGCCTCGATGTGCTTTTTCTGTTCCTCGGTAGCGGGCACCATAATAGCCTGAAGCGGCTGGCGCACCTTGATATTCACCTTGCGGCGCAGGGCGAGCACCATCGAGGTAATCTTCTGAGCCATCTCCATACGGGCCTCAAGGTCCTTGTCGATGAGGGATTCATCGACAGCGGGGAAGGAGTCGAGATGTACGCTGTCCTTCTCGCCGCCGAGATCCTTGTAGAGCTGGTCGGCATAGAACGGGGCGAACGGTGCCATCAGCTTCGCGACGGTCAGCAGACAGGTGTAGAGCGTGTCGTAAGCCGAGCGCTTGTCGTCGCTCATGTCCTTACCCCAGAAGCGTTTGCGGTTCAGGCGGACATACCAGTTGGAGAGGTCGTCGTTGACGAACGCATCGATGAGACGGCCTGCACGGGTCGGGTCGAAGTTGTCGAGCTCCTTCTGCACGCCCTTGATGAGGGTGTTGAGGCACGAGAGAATCCAGCGGTCAATCTCGGGAGAAGACCCACCCCCTTGCCCCTCCCTGTGAGGGAGGGGAGTAGATAATTCTTCTGCAGACTGCCCACCTTCTGGGTAATTACTCCCCTCCCTCACAGGGAGGGGCTGGGGGGTGGGTCTCCATTCATCCACATTAGCATAGAGCGCAAAGAAGCTATACGTATTATATAAGGTGCCGAAGAACTTGCGGCGCACCTCGTCGACGCCCTCGGGGTCGAACTTCAGGTTGTCCCACGGCTCTGAGTTGGTCAGCATATAGAAGCGGACGGCGTCAGTGCCGTACTTCTCAATCATCTCGAAGGGGTTCACCACGTTGCCCACGTGCTTCGACATCTTGTTGCCCTTGGCGTCGAGCACCAGACCGGTGGAGATGACGTTCTTGAAGGCTACGGAGTCGAAGATCATGGTGGCAATAGCGTGCAGCGTGAAGAACCAACCGCGCGTCTGGTCGACACCCTCATTGATGAAGTCGGCGGGGAAGGCCTCGCGCTTGTCGATTAAATCGCGGTTTTCAAACGGATAGTGTACCTGAGCGTAAGGCATCGAACCGGAGTCGAACCACACGTCGATGAGGTCGGTCTCGCGCTTCATGGGCTTGCCCTCGTCGCTGACGAGCACGATGTTGTCCACATAGGGGCGGTGCAGGTCAATGCGGTCGTAGTTCTCCTTCGACATGTCGCCAGGCACGAAGCCCTTTGCCTTCAGCGGGTTCTCGGCCATGATACCGGCAGCCACAGATTTCTCGATTTCATCGTACAGTTCCTCGACCGAACCGATGCACTTCTCGGCCTTGCCGTCCTCGTCGCGCCAGATGGGCAGCGGCGTGCCCCAGAAGCGGCTGCGTGAGAGGTTCCAGTCGTTCAGGTTCTCGAGCCAGTTGCCGAAGCGGCCGGTACCCGTTGACTCAGGCTGCCAGTTGATGGTCTTGTTCAACTCGAACATACGCTCCTTCTTAGCCGTCGAGCGGATGAACCACGAGTCGAGCGGATAGTAGAGCACGGGCTTGTCCGTACGCCAGCAGTGGGGGTAGTTGTGGGTATGCTTCTCAATCTTGAAGACCTTGTCCTGCGCCTTCAAGTCCATGCAGATGCTGATGTCCAGCGTCTCGTCCTTGTCGGTCAGCGTGTCGTCGTAGGCGTTCTTCACGTAGCGGCCTGCAAACTTGTTCCACTCCTCAACGTTCATGTAGTTCTTGACGAACTCGGGGTCGAGGTCGTCGACGACGAAGTACTTACCCTGCAAGTCCACCACGGGGCGCTCGTTGCCTTTCTTGTCGATGAGCACGATGGGACAGATGCCGGCTTTCTTGGCCACGAAGGCGTCGTCGGCACCGAAGTTCGGGGCGATATGCACGATACCGGCACCGTCTTCCGTCGTCACGTAGTCGCCAGGGATGACGCGGAAGGCGTCGCCCATGGGCTTGATGGCGGGCATCAGCTGCTCGTACTCCATGCCGACGAGATCAGTACCCTTGTAGCGGCCTACGATGCGGTAAGGCAGCAGCTTGTCACCCTTCTTGTATTCAGGCATCTCGCCGCCGTCCGTAATCTCGCCTGCTGCGGGCAGATAGGCGCCCAGACGGGCTTCGGCCAGAATGACGGTAATCTTCTCAGCACTATAGGGGTTATAGGTCTCTACGGCTACGTAGTCAATCTTCGGACCCACGCAGAGTGCCGAGTTGGCAGCCAACGTCCAAGGCGTTGTCGTCCACGCCATGAAGTAAAGGGGACCCCAAGCCTCCCCAAGCCCCTCCAAAGGAGGGGTTGTCTGACGGCCCTTAACCTTAAACAGCGCCGTACACGTCGTATCCTTCACGTCGCGGTAGCAGCCAGGCTGGTTCAGCTCGTGGCTCGACAGTCCCGTACCTGCGGCGGGTGAATACGGCTGTATGGTGTAGCCTTTGTAGAGCAGGTCCTTCCCATAGAGCTGCTTCAGGAGCCACCACAGTGTCTCGATGTACTTGTTGTCGTAAGTGATGTAGGGGTTGTCGAGGTCTACGAAGTAGCCGATGCGCTCCGTGAGGTCACGCCACTCGGCGGTGAACTTCATGACGTTCTCGCGGCACTTGTGGTTGTAGTCCTCCGTAGAGATGTACTTTGCCGACTCCTTATTGTCGATATCAGCCTTGGTGATGCCCAACTCTTTTTCCACGCCCAACTCTACGGGCAGTCCGTGGGTGTCCCAACCGGCCTTACGCTTCACCTGCATGCCCTGCATGGTCTTATAGCGGTTGAAGGTATCCTTGATCGTACGTGCTAACACGTGGTGGATGCCGGGGTGGCCGTTGGCTGAGGGAGGTCCCTCAAAGAATACAAACTGCGGACAACCTTCGCGCTCGTTGATGGAGCGCCAGAAGATGTTCTTCTCCTTCCACATCTGCAGCACATCGTTGTTCGTCTGCGTCAGGTTCAAGCCGTTATGCTCGGCAAATCTCTTACTCATATTTCTATATCCGTTTTATGAAATTTCTTTAAAGACGTGCAAAGGTACGAATAAAAAACGAGACCGCCAAATATCACGCACGTATATAAATACTTTTTAACTTACACGCGAGAGTGCCAAGAATATTTCGGAAAATACTGCCTCACCTTCGTCTTACAGTTCTTACAGTTGACAGTTTTCACAGGAGCACCTCAAAACCTTGAAATAAGTAATACTATATATATAATATATATATTATATATATAGTATAATATTCTTATACAATTTTGCCGATTCGTAAAGCGCGCCTGTGAAAACTGTCAACTGTAAGAACTGTAAGACATCTATTTGCCAATATCACGAATGAACGCGAAAATTTTACGAATGGGCGCGAGAATTTTACGAATGGGCGCGAGAATTTTTCCATCTTCGTGCACGTTTATGCACGTTTCTTGCAGTATAAGATTTTTTATGCAAAGAAGTTTGGCCGTATCCTATTTTCTTTGTACCTTTGCAGCCCAGAATGCAATTACAAAACTCAGCTTTTGATATGAAAAAACAAATGAAGAAGGTGCTCGTCCTTGGTTCGGGTGCCCTGAAAATCGGACAGGCTGGCGAGTTTGACTATTCGGGCTCCCAGGCTCTGAAAGCGCTTCGCGAAGAAGGCATTTCCTCTGTGTTAGTCAACCCCAACATTGCAACCATCCAGACTTCGGAAGGCATTGCCGACAAGGTGTATTTTCAGCCGGTAACTCCCTACTTTGTGACTGAAATCATCAAGAAGGAGCGTCCTGACGGCATTCTTCTGGCCTTTGGCGGACAGACGGCCCTGAACTGCGGCACGGAACTCTACCAGAGCGGCGTGCTGAAGGAGTACGGCGTCGAGGTGTTAGGCACCAGCGTTGAAGCCATTATGAACACCGAGGACCGCGACCTCTTCGTCAAGAAGCTTGGCGAGGTTGACCTGAAGGTGCCCGTGAGCCACGCCGTTGAGAATATGGATGACGCCCTGAAGGCAGCCCGCGAGATAGGGTTCCCCATCATGATTCGCTCGGCCTACGCCCTCGGCGGTCTGGGAAGCGGCATCTGTCCCGACGAAAAGGCGTTTATCGAATTGGCTGAGTCAGCATTCACCTTTGCCCCGCAGATTCTCGTCGAGGAGAGCCTGAAGGGCTGGAAGGAGATAGAGTTCGAGTGCATCCGCGACGCCAACGACCGTTGCTTCACCGTTGCCTCGATGGAGAACTTCGACCCCTTAGGCATCCACACGGGTGAGTCTATCGTGGTGGCTCCCACCTGCTCGCTGACAGAGGAGCAGGTGAAGATGCTGCAGGACATCACCATCCGCTGCGTGAAGCACCTCGGCATTGTCGGCGAGTGCAACATTCAGTTTGCCTTCAACGCCACGACCAACGACTACCGCATCATCGAGATCAACGCCCGTCTGAGCCGCTCGTCGGCATTGGCATCGAAGGCCACCGGCTATCCCCTGGCCTTCGTGGCTGCGAAGATTGCCCTGGGCTACACGCTCGACCAGATTGGCGAGATGGGCACCACGTCGAGTGCCTACGTGGCTCCGAGCCTCGACTATATGATTTGTAAGATTCCGCGCTGGGACCTCACGAAGTTCGTGGGCGTCAGCCGTCAGATTGGCTCGTCGATGAAGTCTGTCGGCGAAATCATGTCTATCGGCCGCTCGTTCGAAGAGATGATTCAGAAGGGCCTGCGCATGATTGGCCAGGGCATGCACGGCTTCGTGGGCAACGACCACACGAAGTTCGAAGACCTCGACAAGGAGCTGGCCAACCCCACCGACCTGCGTATCTTCGCCATCGCACAGGCTTTGGAAGAGGGCTACACGGTGGAGCGCATCGAGGAGCTGACGAAGATTGACGTGTGGTTCCTGGAGCGCCTGAAGCACATCGTAGACCTGAAGCACAAGCTGCTGACATACGACAAACTGGAGGATCTGCCCGACGAGTTCCTGTTGGAGGTGAAGCGTGCCGGATTCTCAGACTTCCAGATTGCCCGCTTCGTGCTGAAGTCGACGGCCACGAACATGGAGAAGGAGAACCTGCAGGTGCGCCAGTACCGCAAGGAGCGCGGCATCATGCCCTCGGTGAAGCGCATACCCACCGTTGCCTCCGAGCATCCCGAACTGACAAACTACCTCTATTTCACGTACACGCACACGCCCGCGTTCCAAGATGCCTTCAGCGTGGGTACCGCCTCGCCCGACGCCAAAGGCTACACGCCGAAGCACGACATCAGCTACTACAACAACGACAAGTCGGTGGTGGTGCTCGGCTCAGGTGCCTACCGCATCGGCTCCAGCGTAGAGTTCGACTGGTGCTCGGTGAACGCCATCAACACGGCGCGCAAGCTGGGCTACAAGTCAATCATGATTAACTACAACCCCGAGACCGTGTCGACGGACTACGACATGTGCGACCGCCTGTATTTCGACGAGCTGTCGTTGGAGCGCGTGCTCGACGTCATCGACTTGGAGTCGCCGAAGGGCGTCATCGTCTCGGTGGGCGGTCAGATACCTAACAACCTGGCCATGAAGCTGCACCGTCAGGGTGTGCCCGTCTTAGGCACCAGCCCCGTCAACATCGACCGCGCTGAGAACCGCGACAAGTTCTCGGCCATGCTCGACAAGCTTGGCATCGACCAGCCGGCATGGCGCGCCCTGACATCGTTCGACGACGTGAAGGACTTCGTCAACCAGGTGGGCTACCCCGTGCTCGTGCGTCCCTCGTACGTGCTCTCAGGTGCCGCTATGAACGTGTGCTACGACGACGAGGAGCTGCACCGCTTCCTCAATATGGCTACCGAGGTGTCAAAGGAGTTCCCCGTGGTCATCTCGAAGTTCATGACCGAGACGAAGGAGATAGAGTTCGACGCCGTTGCCGACAAGGGCGAGGTCATCGAGTATGCCATCTCCGAACACGTAGAGTATGCCGGTGTTCACTCGGGCGACGCTACGATGGTGTTCCCCGCCCAGCACATCTACTACTCTACCATCCGTCAGATTAAGAACATCTCGCGCAAGATAGCCAAGGAACTGAACATCTCGGGTCCGTTCAACATCCAGTTCCTCGCCAAGAACCGCGAGGTGAAGGTCATCGAGTGCAACCTGCGTGCCTCGCGTTCGTTCCCCTTCGTGTCGAAGATTCTGAAGCGCAACTTCATCGAGACGGCCACGAAGATCATGCTCGACGCCCCCTACTCGCGTCCCGACAAGAGCGAGTTCGACATCGACCGCATCGGCGTCAAGGCCAGCCAGTTCTCCTTTGCCCGTCTGCAGAATGCCGACCCCGTATTAGGCGTCGACATGTCGTCAACGGGTGAGGTAGGATGCTTGGGCGACAGCTTGAACGAAGCCCTGTTAAATGCTTTGATAGCAACGGGTTATCGTCTGCCGAAGAAGTCGGTACTCATCTCTTCGGGTGGTGCTAAGGGCAAGGTGTCGCTCCTTGAGCCTGCACAGGATCTGGTAAAGAAGGGCTTCGAGGTGTACGCCACTGGCGGCACGGCCAAGTTCTTCAATGACAACGGCGTGAAGGCCACGCCCGTCAGTTGGCCCGACGAGGATGGCGAGAACAACGTCATGGACATGATTGCCGAACACAAATTCGACCTCATCGTCAACGTGCCGAAGAACCACACGAAGCGCGAGCTGACCAACGGCTACCGCATCCGCCGTGGGGCCATCGACCACAACATCCCCCTGATGACCAACGTCCGTCTGGCCAAAGCCTTCATCGAGGCATTTACCGCCATGAAGCTGGAAGACATCCAGATTAAGTCGTGGCAGGAGTATAATAATTGATAACGTGAAAAGTGACAACTGTTGTGAAAGAAGAAATCAGAGCACTCTTGGAAGATTTGCTGCCTTTGGTAGACTTTGACAGCGACTTTCTGTTTGCTGAACTCAATTCGCTTGACGTCACCACCATCCTGATGTCGCTGGCCGACAAATACGGCATCAAGCTGGAAGCTATCGATGCTACGCCGAAGAACCTGAAGTCGTTAGACAACATCGTGGCTATGGTGGAGCGCAAACTTCAGGAGAAATGATTTTAGAAGACTATCTCAGAGAAGACGCACGTCTCTACCCCGATAAAATCGCTATTATCTGCGGGGCAGAGACGTGCTCTTATCAGCAACTCTACGAGCGCTGCGTGGCGCGTGCCGCCGACTATGCGGACCGTCGGGGCAAGGTGGTGCTGTTCAGGGCTTCGCCAACCATCGGTTTCATCGTCGATTATTTCGCCATCCACATGGCTGGTGCCGTAGCCGCCCCGATGGAGAAGGATACGCCACAGGAAATCATCGATGAATTGGGTAAAAAGCTCAACTTCGCCGAGGTTCCCGAAGGCATTGCCGACGTGCTCTACACCACAGGCACTACCGGCCGCTCGAAGGGCGTGATGATCAGTCATCGCACCATCGTGGCCGACGCCGAGAACCTGATTGCCGGTCAGCTGTTCACGCACGAATTAGTGTTCATCATCAACGGGCCGCTGAACCATATCGGCAGCCTGTCGAAGATCTACCCCGTCATCGTGCTTGGTGCCACGCTGTATATCATCGACGGTATGAGGGATATGAACGCCTTTTTCACCGCCCTCAACTATCCCGCCACGAAGATGGCCACCTTCTTCGTACCGGCCAGCGTCCGTATGCTGACGCAGTTCAGCGCCGAACGCTTGGCATCGTATGCAGAAAAGATAGATTTCATCGAGTGCGGAGGTGCCCCACTACCCCACGCCGACATGCTCGAGCTGTGCCGTCTGCTGCCCAAGACGCGCCTTTACAACACCTATGCATCGACAGAAACGGGCATCATCAGCACCTATAACTACAACGACGGCGAGTGCATTGTGGGGTGCTTAGGCAAAGCGATGCCTCACTCACGCATCATCATCACGCCCGAAGGCCGCATATCGTGCCAGGGCGACACGCTCATGAGCGGCTATATCGGGGAACCCGAACTGACGGCCACCGTCCTGCACGACCAGACGGTCTTCATGTCGGACTTAGGACGGCTCGACGAACAGGGAAGGCTGCATATCGGTGGGCGCCAGGATGACGTCATCAATATTGGCGGCTACAAGGTAGCGCCAACAGAAGTGGAGGACGCCGCCCTGCTGTTGCCAGAGGTGAAAGACTGCATCTGCATCTCGGCTGCGCACCCCATCACGGGCAATGCCCTGAAGCTGTTAGTGGTCATGGCCGACGGTTGCCAACTAAACAAGCGCCAGGTAGCCCTGCACCTGAAAAGCCGCTTGGAAGTCTACAAGATCCCCATGCTCTACGAACAGGTCGACCACGTAGAGAGAACCTACAACGGCAAGTTAAACCGAAAGTTTTACCGTTAGTCTAAAAATCTCTGTCTTCTAAGACTTTAAAGCGAGTTCTGACGACGTCTAATTTTTCGAAGTCGAGGGTTGTCGTCAGCGCTTGCTGACGGTTGGGAACCGCCTCTGCCAACGTATCGCCCTTGGAGTCGCAGACGAGGCTCTCGCCCCGGTAATGACAGAACTGGTCGTCGCCCACACGGTTGGCACCAATCAAGTAACACTGGTTCTCGATGGCACGTGCCCGCGTCAGCACCCGCCACGCCTGCTGACGGCTTTCCGGCCAGTTGGCCGACACGATGATGGCATCGTACTCACCAGCACGCCCATAGCGCGACCACAGGGGGAAACGTAGGTCGTAGCACGTCAGCAGTAGGAAACGGCGCCCCTGCCAAGTGGCAACAACGTGCGCCGTGCCCGGCGTGATATACACATCCTCGTGACCATAGGTGAACAGATGGTGTTTATCGTAGAAAACGGTGGCTTCGGGCGTGACAAAATAATGACGATTGCGGTAGGTACCATCGGCAGCGTGTATCAAGAGGCTGCCGCTGAGCGCACATCGGTGAGCTACAGCCGTCTGCTGCATCCATCGGAGAGCGATGGAATCGTCGTTTTCTGCCAGTTCATGCGGCTCTGTAGCGAATCCCGTAGCCCACATTTCGGGCAGGACATAGAGGTCGGAACCCGTATTTTCGGACAACAGCCGCTGCACGTTTTTCACGTTTTCATCGGGTTGTCCCCAAACGGTGTCTGTTTGAAAAATCGTTATATTCATAAGTAGAAGTCTTTTGTCAGTTCCTGATACCACGACGAGCGGACGTTGGGAGAGGTTTCAATAACCCCTTCCGTCAGTTCTAGTTCAGCTGGATGCTTGCGAAAGGCCATCAGATAGCGGCGAGGCTGTTTGCGCGGGGTGGTCTTGACAGCACACTCACGCACCTTGAACAGACCGGCCAAGGCGGCCTCGTCCTCCATACGCGCCTTGCAGTCGAAGGGAATGATGACCGAGAACTCACCGTCGTCGGCCAACAGGCGACAGACGGCCTGCATCAGCTCGCGATATGACAACGAAGCCGTATGGCGCGCCAGCGTGCGCTGACCGTCAGGACACGCCAACGAGTCGACGAAATACGGGGGATTGCTCACGATGGTGGTGAAGGGTGAGTGGTGAAGGGTGAAGGGTGAGTGGTGATGGGTGCGTATATCGGCATTTAGCAGCTGAATGCGACTGGCAAAGGGCGAGGCGGCGACATTCTCGCGGGCCTGGGCGACGGCTTTGGGGTCGACGTCGACACCTACGACCTGCGCCTCAGGGAACCGCTGCGCCATCATCAGCGCTATCAAGCCCGTACCCGTGCCGATGTCGAGCACCGTCTGCCCTCCCCGAGCCCATGCGCCGAGCAGCGTTCCATCGGTGCCCACCTTCATCGCACAACGGCCCTGATAAATCGTGAAATGACGGAATTGGAAATAGTCATTTGCCATAATCGGGCACAAAGATACACATTTTTTGTTAATTATCGGCTATCTGTTAGCAAATCTCAATTAAAATTCGTAACTTTGCACGCTCTTATAAAGATGTAATATGTTTTTAGAAAGTCAGAATAACAAGGCATTCTCCATGATTGCCGACATTGAAGGAGATTTTAAGGACCTGATTAACGGCGTGCCCACGCCCGACGAGCTGCCTATTCTTGCCGTACGCAACCTGGTGCTTTTCCCAGGCGTGGTGTCGCCCATCCTCATCGGCCGCGAATCGAGCTCAACGCTCATCAAGCGTGCCGAGAAGAAACAACTGGTGATTGGTATCGTCTGCCAACGCGACCCGGAGGTGGACGAGCCTACGAAAGATGACCTGTACGATTATGGCGTCTTTGCCAAGGTGGTCAAGCAGCTGACGCTGCCAAACGGTAACATCACGGCCATCATTCAGGCATTGGGCCGCATGAGGCTGATAGACATCCTCGGCGACGACCCCTACCTGACAGGACACGTGGAGCCGGCACCCGAGATAAGCCCGGAGAAGCGCGACAAGGAGTTCCGCACCGCAATGCAGGACCTGCGCAAACAGGTGAACGACTACATCAACATGAGCGACGAGATACCCGACGAAGCAACGTTTGCCGTGCAGAACATCTCGAACGACGTGATGGCGCTGAACTTCACCTGCTCGAACATGCCGTTCAGCATTAAGGACAAGATGATGCTCCTGGAAACAGAGTCGGTGAAGGAACGCCTGTTTGCCGCGATGAAGGTGCTGAACCGCGAAATCAACCTACAACACCTGAAGGCCGACATCCGCAACAAGACGCGTGAGGATCTCGACGAGCAGCAGCGCAACTACTTCCTGCAGCAGCAGATTAAGAACCTGCAGGCCGAAATGGGTAACGGCGAGAGTGCGCCCGAGAAGACGGAACTGCTGAAGAAGGCCGAGAAGAAGCTGTGGCCGGAAGAGGTGGCAAAGGTGTTCTACAAAGAGGCTGACAAGCTGGACACGCTGAACCCGCAAAGTCCTGATTTCAACGTACAACTGACCTATCTGCAGACGATGGTCGACCTGCCGTGGGGCGAGTTTACTGAAGACGACCTGAACCTGAAACGCGCCCAGAAGATTCTCGACCGCGACCACTACGGTATGGAGAAGGTGAAGGAGCGCATACTGGAACACATGTCGGTACTCTCGCTGCGCGGTGACTTGAAGTCGCCCATCATCTGTCTCTACGGCCCTCCAGGCGTGGGTAAAACATCGTTAGGCAAGTCGATTGCTGCCGCCATGAAGCGTAAGTATGTGCGCATGTCGTTAGGCGGTCTGCACGACGAGGCAGAGATTCGCGGCCATCGCCGCACGTATATCGGCGCCATGCCCGGACGTATCATCAAGAGCATCCAGAAAGCCGGTTCCTCGAATCCCGTCTTCATTCTTGACGAGATAGACAAGGTGACGCAGAACACGCACAACGGCGACCCGGCATCGGCGCTGTTGGAGGTGCTCGACCCCGAGCAGAACAATGCCTTCCACGACAATTACCTTGACGTGGACTATGACTTGTCGAAGGTGCTGTTCATTGCAACGGCCAACAACCTCGCCACCATCCCCGGTCCCCTGCGCGACCGCATGGAGATCATCGAGGTGTCGGGCTACATCACCGAGGAGAAGATAGAGATAGCCAAACGTCACCTCATCCCCCGCGAGATGGAGAATACGGGTCTGAACACAGTGTCGCCCAAGCCCTCTTTCAACAAGGCCGCTATAGAGATGATCATCGAGCGCTATACCCGCGAGAGCGGCGTGCGACAGCTGGAGAAGCAAATCAACAAGGCCATGCGCAAACTGGCCTTCAAGCAGGCGCTGAACGGCGAGATGCCCTACAGCAAGATAACTCCTACGGAGGTGGAAGAACTGTTGGGTAATCCGCCTTTCTACCGCGACATCTATCAAGGCAACGACTATGCTGGCGTAGTGACGGGCCTTGCCTGGACGAGCGTCGGCGGCGAGATACTCTTTATCGAGACCTCGCTGTCGAAGGGCAAGGCAGGCAAGCTGACGCTGACGGGTAACTTAGGCGACGTGATGAAGGAGTCAGCCATCATTGCCTTGGAATACGTCAAGGCACATGTCGACAAGCTCGGCGTGGACTATCGCATCTTCGACCACTGGAACATCCATATTCACGTACCAGAAGGTGCGACGCCCAAGGACGGCCCTTCGGCAGGCATCACCATTGCCACGTCTATCGCCTCGGCATTGACACAACGCAAGGTGCGCAAGAACACAGCTATGACGGGAGAGATTACCCTGCGCGGAAAGGTGCTACCCGTAGGTGGTATCAAGGAGAAAATCCTGGCTGCCAAGCGTGCCGGCATCACGGATATTATGATGTGCCGCGAGAACGAGAAAGACGTCAACGAGATTCCTGACACATACCTCAAAGGAGTCACCTTCCACTATGTCGAAAACGTACAGGACGTCTGGGACTTCGCATTGACCAAAGAGATTGTGAAGAATCCCACCGACTTCACAATACCAGAGGACGACGAGAAAAAAGACGATAAGAAATGACTTTCAAAGTAGAACATAGCGACAACGCCAGCGATGCACGCACAGGCCTGATAACGACAGACCACGGACAGATCAAGACGCCGATCTTCATGCCCGTAGGCACGGCAGGCTCCGTCAAGGGCGTACATTTTGCTGAACTGCGCGAACAGGTGAAGGCACAGATTATCTTAGGCAACACCTATCATCTCTACTTGCGCCCAGGACTCGACACGCTCAGGAAGGCAGGCGGACTCCATCAGTTCAACACCTGGGACCGCCCCATACTGACAGACTCCGGCGGCTTCCAGGTCTTCTCGCTGACAGGCATCCGCAAGCTACGTGAAGAAGGTTGCGAATTCCGCTCACATATTGACGGCTCGAAGCACATCTTCACGCCGGAGAATGTGATGGACACGGAGCGCATCATCGGTGCCGACATCATGATGGCATTAGACGAGTGCCCCCCGGGACAGAGCGACTATCAGTATGCCAAGAACTCGTTGGGGCTAACCCAGCGCTGGCTCGACCGCTGCATCAAGCGCTTCAACGAGACAGAGCCGCTCTACGGTTATCAGCAGAGCCTCTTCCCCATCGTACAGGGCTGTACCTATAAAGACTTGCGCCAGGAAGCGGCCAAGCACGTGGCTGACAAGGGGGCCGACGGCAACGCCATCGGCGGACTGGCCGTAGGTGAGCCTACGGAGGTGATGTACGAAATGATTGAGGTGGTTAACGAGATCCTGCCCAAAGACAAGCCCCGCTACCTGATGGGCGTCGGCACACCTCAGAACATCCTCGAAGCCATCGAGCGCGGCGTGGATATGTTCGACTGTGTCATGCCAACACGTAACGGTCGTAACGCGTTGCTGTTCACCTACGAGGGCACGATGAACATGCGCAACAAGAAATGGGAACAGGACTTCACGCCCATCGATCCCGACGGCTGCGACGTTGACCGTATTCACACGAAGGCTTATCTGCATCATCTGTTCAAGGCACAAGAGCTGTTGGCTATGCAGATTGCCTCGATACACAACTTAGCGTTCTACCTGCGACTGGTCACCGATGCCCGCACGCATATTGAGCAGGGCGACTTCGTACAGTGGAAGCGTTCTGTCATAGAACAACTTGGAAGAAGGAGATGAAGAAGCTGAAGATTATCCTGAGTCAAATTGGCCGTGGACTGCGTTATGTTGGTCGTGGTCTGCGTCATGTTGGTCATTGGCTGAGCTACTTGAAGTATCTCAACCCGTTCCACTATCTGCCACGTATTGACCGATACATCATCAAGAAGTTCATCGGCACCTACATCTACTCCATCTTGCTGATAATCTCTATCTCGATAGTCTTTGACGTCAACGAGAACCTGGCAAAGTTCACCACTAACCATGCGCCGCTGAAGGCTATCGTCTTTGACTACTATGCCAACTTCGTACCATACTTCGCCAACCTCTTCTCGCCGTTGTTCGTCTTCATTGCCGTCATC
Organism: uncultured Prevotellaceae bacterium; assembly: GCA_900321965.1. Classification (GTDB taxonomy): domain Bacteria; phylum Bacteroidota; class Bacteroidia; order Bacteroidales; family Bacteroidaceae; genus Prevotella. The sequence continues at coordinate 57,431 of ONYA01000011.1, read as the reverse complement.
TTCTTCACATCGAAGTTGGCAGGCAATAGCGAGATTATCGCCATGTTAGCTTCAGGCCTGAGCTTCAAACGGCTGATGCGGCCATACTTCATTTCAGCCGCACTCATTGCCTTCCTGAACTTCCACCTCGGCTCATACGTCATACCCAAAGGAACGGTCATACGCCAAAACTTTGAAACAAGGTATAAGGACAACAAGAAAATCACAACGGCTTCAAACGTACAGCTACAGGTGGGAAAAGGTGTCATTGCCTATATGCAGCAGTATGACGACCAGACAAAGACGGGCTACGGCTTCTCGTTAGACAAGTTCGAGAAGAAAAAGCTCGTCAGCCACATGACGGCCAGCGTCATACGCTACGACACTATCAGCGAATCGCGCTTCCACTGGCGTGCGCAGAACTATAAAATCCGTACGCTGAGAGGTCTGCGCGAAGAAATACAAACGGGTGCCGAAATAGACACGACGGTGATGATGGAGCCCATGGACTTGGTGTTTTCGAAAGGACAGCAGGAGACGTTTACGAGCCCCGAATTGCGCGAATACATCTCAAAACAGCAGGAGCGCGGCTCGCAGAACGTGGTGCAGTACGAGGTGGAATACCATAAGCGTATAGCCATGTCGTTCGCCTCGTTCATCCTTACCGTCATCGGTGCCTCGCTGTCGTCACGCAAGCGCAAAGGCGGTATGGGACTCTACTTAGGCATCGGTCTTGCCCTTTCGTTTGCCTATATTCTGCTGCAAACCATCTCAGCAACATTCGCCATCAATGCCGGTACGCCTGCCATCGTGGCCGAATGGATTCCCAATATTCTATATGTTTTCATCGCCTACTTCTGTTGGCGACAAGCACCGAATTAAGATTGAACATTGAAAATTGAAAATTGAAAATTGAAGATTGAAGATTGAATGAAATTTGAAGAAACCTATTTGAACGATAATATCCTCGATGCACTCTATGACATGCGTTTCGACGATATGACGCCGATACAAGAGAAGTGCATTCCTGAAATACTCGACGGCTACGACGTCTTAGGCGTAGCACAGACAGGCACGGGAAAGACGGCTGCCTACCTGCTGCCCATCCTTTCCATGCTCGACGACGGCGATTATCCTAAGGATGCCATCAACTGCGTCATTATGTCACCAACGCGTGAATTAGCACAGCAAATTGACCAGGCCATGCAAGGGTTTGGCTACTACCTGGACGGTGTATCATCGGTGGCCGTCTATGGCGGCAACGACGGTGGGCGCTACGATCAGGAATTGCGTGGTATGCGCCTCGGTGCCGACGTACTCATTGCAACGCCCGGACGTCTGCTGAGCCATCTGAAGGTGGGAAATCTCGACTTGTCACGCTGTTCGTTCTTCGTGCTCGACGAGGCCGACCGTATGCTGGACATGGGCTTCTCGGAAGACATCATGCGTATTGTCAAGGAGCTGCCAGCAACCTGTCAGCGCGTCATGTTCTCGGCAACGATGCCAGCCAAAATCCGCGAGTTAGCCGTATCGTTGCTGCACGACCCCGTAGAAATCAAGCTCGCCGTATCGAAGCCAGCAGAGAAAATCCAACAGTCGGCCTACGTCTGCTACGACCCTCAGAAACTTAAGATCATTGAGTATCTGTTCAAGGCGGGCGACTTGCAACGCGTCATCATCTTCAGCGGCAAGAAAGACCGTGTAAAGGATATTACCCGCCAGCTGAAGCGTATGAAAATCAACTGTGCCGAAATGCACAGCGACTTGTCGCAAGCAGAACGCGACGACGTGATGTACCGTTTCAAGGCCGGACAGGTGGACGTTCTTGTAGCTACCGACATCGTCAGCCGAGGTATTGACATCGATGATATCCGCATCGTCATCAACTACGACGTACCTCATGATGCAGAGGATTACGTACACCGTATCGGTCGTACGGCGCGTGCTGACCGCGACGGTGTGGCCATCACCTTCGTCAACGAGGCAGAGATGGGCAAGTTCCATGAAATAGAACACTTCTTAGGTAAGGAAGTGCTGAAGAACCCCATGCCCGAAGGATTAGGCGAAGGTCCCGAATATACCAAGCGCGAGAAGAAGCGTTCCAACACCCGCAGACATGGTCGCTGGCACAGTCACGGCAATGGCAAGCGCCATAACCGCCCACACAACAACAAGTCTACTCCTCGTTCTTGAGCGTGGGAAGCGAAATGTGGTAACGCACAGCAAGAAACCGTATCAGACAGGTGGTGAGAAAGGACAAGACGGCTGTCATTTCAACAGGCACCCCTAACTCCATCAATCCCCAATAGACGATACCGCCCAGCACACAAGCCATCGCGTAAATCTCCTTGTGGAAGATAACCGGTTCGTTGTTCAACAGCACATCGCGGATGACGCCACCCGCAGAACCCGTGATACAACCCATGATGATAGCTACCCAGAAGGGCTGGCCGAAAGCGAGTGACTTCTGGATGCCGGCAATCGTGAAAAGCGCCAAGCCCAAGGTGTCGAAGACAAACCACGCATTCTTCAGCGGTTCCATCCACTTGCCGAAGAAAGCTACCGTCAAAAGGGCAACCGCCGTACATATCATATAAATAGGTGTAGTCATCCAGAAAGGTGTCGTTCCTAACATGACGTCACGAATAGTACCGCCGCCAATAGCTACTGCAATACCGCAGACATAACCGCCGAACCAGTCGAACTGCTTGGCGGCAGCATGACGGATGCCTGAGATAGCAAAAGCGAAGGTACCTAACAGCTCAATAATCTTAATAACGATATCCTGCTCCATTATTCATCTTTATAACGGTCGCCCCAATAGGCAACCATGCGCTCATAGAGTTTCTGTTCCGACGGTGAATGTTGCGCGTGCCATAGCCTTTCGTTCTGCAAGGCATCGGGCATATACTGCTGGGGCGTGAAATGCCCGGGGAAGTCGTGAGGATACTTATAGCCGTCATGATAGCCTAACTCCTTCATCAGCTGGGTCGGCGCATTGCGGATGGGCAGCGGCACAGGCTGATTGCCCGTCTGACGCACCAACTGCAAGGCAGCGTCAATAGCGAGATAGGCGGAATTGCTTTTGGGCGACGTCGCCAAATAGACCGTTGCCTCGGCAAGGGGAATACGTCCTTCCGGCCAGCCGATCTTCTGAATCACGTCGAAGGCGGTATTGGCCAACAACAGCGCATTGGGATTGGCCAAGCCAATGTCCTCAGCGGCAGAAATGACCAGTCGCCGGGCAATGAACTTCGGGTCTTCCCCACCCTCTATCATACGCGCCAACCAATAGAGAGCGGCATCGGGGTCACTACCACGGATACTCTTGATGAAGGCCGAGATGATGTCATAGTGCATCTCGCCGTCTTTGTCATACGCCAACGGATTCTGTTGCAGCCGCGCCACAACCAGTTCGTCGGTAATGATGACGTCACCCGCCTCTGCCTCTACTACCAGCTCCAGTATGTTGAGCAGCTTACGGGCATCGCCACCGCTGAAGCGCAGCAAGGCGTCCGTCTGCTTCAATTCTATATGACGTTCCTTCAAGATGACATCCGTCGTAATGGCGCGCTGCAGCAATTGCAGCAAGTCGTCTTTCTCCAACGACTTCAGCACATAAAGCTGACAACGGGAAAGTAGCGGACGTATGACTTCGAACGAAGGATTCTCCGTCGTCGCACCAATCAGCGTGACAACACCCCGTTCAACAGCTCCGAGCAACGAGTCCTGCTGCGATTTCGAGAAGCGGTGAATCTCGTCTATAAATAAAATAGGTGAAGCCGCATTGAAGAAACGTCCTTTCTGGGCCTTCTCAATGACGTCGCGCACATCTTTGACGCCGCTGGTAACAGCCGACAGCGTGTAAAAGGGTGTGTCCAGACGGTTGGCGATAATCTGCGCCAACGTTGTCTTACCCACTCCCGGCGGTCCCCAGAGTATGAACGACGAGATGCGTCCTGCATCAATCATTCGACGCAGTACAGCCCCTTCACCCACCAGGTGTTGCTGTCCGATATAGTCGTCAAGCGTACGGGGACGCAGTCTTTCGGCTAATGGTTGTGACATATTCGGCGGCAAAGGTACAAAATTATTTCGTAAATTATAATCCATATATCAAAATTATTTTCTATCTTTGCAGCAGAAACCAAATAACACAAATATGGACAAGAAAGAAGAAAACAGCAAAGGACTGACACTCAAAGCATTAAACAAGAGTAGCGTTTGGGATCTGCAGGAGAACGACATCTTCAGACTTTGGGAAAGCGCTGACAAAGATGCCGACGTTCTGGAGAATCCGCGTCATTATCAGGATATCATACGCAGCGCGTTTATGATAGAGGAAATCAAGGACGATTCCAAAGCCGTCAAGGAGAAATACGAGAAGACAGGTTACAAGGTAGCACAGGTGAAGCTGTCGGAGAACGTCAAGGTGACCTGGGCCCTGAAGAAGAAGCCCATCGTTAGAGTGACCGACCTGACGTATGAGAACATCCGCCACATCTCTGCTGCCAAGCTGGTAGAGGTGCTTGATCGTAACTTCGGCGGCGGTTGGGACTCTCTGTCGCAGTCTATCAAAGATATCATCGAAAGTGGCTTCGACATTTCCACCACTACCCTGCCCAAGGACCGTCTGCACAAGAAGGGCGGTATGTACGAGAAGAAGATGGCCGACGGCTATGATGTACTCGAGGTGGAGAAAGGCACGTGGGTAGAGGCTATCTTTGCCAAACTGAAGCCAGAGTCTGAGAAACCGCGCATGAAATTCGCTACACGCGACGATGAAGATCTCGACGGCGAGAACGAAGACGAGGATGTTGAGATTGAGGACACCTACAACAAGCCCGATGAGGATGACGTTGAGATTGGTGAGCCTGATGATGACGATATCAACGAGGACAACTACTCAACCATGATGGACTTGAGTGGCGATGACGATGACATCACCGCTGACAGTCTTGAAGACTACGCCGACGAGTAAACTGTTGCAACTCGGTATATATTCGCTGTACGGGCAACCCCATGACGTTGTAGTAACTACCATTAAGTCCCGTACAGCCAATGTAGCCAATCCACTCCTGAATGCCATAAGCGCCAGCCTTGTCAAAAGGCTGGTACTTTTTTATGTAGAAGTCTATCTCGTCGTCAGTCAGTTGCTTGAAGGTGACGTCCGTCCTGACAGAGAACTGTACCGTCTGCTCACAGGTTGTCAGGCAGACGCCCGTCACCACCTGATGCGTCCGTCCACTCAGTTTCCTGAGCATCAGGGCAGCTTCTGCAGCATCTGAAGGTTTGCCCAACACCTCGTCACCAACGATCACCACGGTGTCGGCAGTAATGACCAACTCGTCGTCGGCCATCACCTCACGATAGGCCGCAGCCTTCTTACAGGCAATGTATTCTGCCGTCTGCAGAGCCGGCAAGAAAGCGGGATAGCTCTCGTCAATATCGGGCAGGACACGCACTTCAAAGTCTACCCCCAAACCTGCCAACAGTTCGCGCCGGCGTGGCGAATTGCTGGCCAATATCATCTTATAATCTTTCACCATCCGAAAGCCTTTTCATTACTCAACCATTTCCCTTGGGCACGAAGCGTCTGTTCAATCACATCACGACCACAGCCATAACCCCCTCTGTAGGGACTGACATAGAGGCTGATGTCCTTCACGTCAGGACAGGCATCCTGAGGACAGACAGGGCATCCCACGCGGCGCATGATTTCGATGTCGGGCACATCGTCGCCCATATACATCACCTCGTCATCCGTCAACTGGTATTTCTGCAGGAATTCGTCATACGTCTTCACCTTCACGGCACAACCCATGTAGATATCCTCTACACCTAAACGTTCATAGCGCAAACGGACGGCCTCCGTTTTGCCGCCCGTCAGGATGACGATGCGCAGCCCCATCTTCACAGCTAACTGTATGGCATAGCCGTCCTTGATGTTGACCGTTCGCAACGGCTCACCGTCGGCAGCCAGCGTAATGGTCTCTGCCGACAACACGCCATCGACGTCGAAGATAATAGCCTTGATGCGTTGCAAATCGTAGTTAATCATGGCGATACTTGTCGATGTGAACGTTTTCCCACTTCAGCTTGTCTTCGTTCTGGGGTTTCCGCTCGTCAGCCTTATGACCGATAGCCAACACGCAGAGCACATTGAGGTTCTCGGGAATGTCAAGGATGCCGCGTATGACGGTATCGGCCGACGTGCCGTCAGAGAGTCCGCGACCGCGCATCTGTATCCAACAACTGCCGAGTCCTAACTCTTCGGCCTGGTATTGCATCGAGATGGCAGCAATGGAACCATCCTCCACCCAGCAGTCGTTCTGAACGGGGTCGCCCAGCACGACGATAGCCAGCGGAGCACCTTTCAGGAACTGCGACCCCAGGTCCTTGGCGTCAGCAATTTTCTCAATATCCTGCTTATCGTCGACCACGACGAACTGCCAGGCGCGCTGACCCTTTGACGTAGGCGACATCAGAGCCGCCCGCATGATCAGGCGCACCTGCTCAGCATCCAACTCCTGCTCAGTAAATTTACGGTGTGAACGGCGCATCTGCGCCAAATTCTTAAAGTCTGTCATATATCCTTTTTGTTGATTAAGCGCTGCAAAGATACACAAAAACGGGAGAAATGCAAAAGGGTTACAAAAAAAACATAATTTATTCGCCATAATTCATAATATTTTTCTATCTTTGCCCCATGAATGCGCCCGTCATACATATTATCAGCAAACAGAAAGACCTGCCCGAGCTGGACAACAGCAACTTCTTCCACAGCCGGCAGCTGTTTGAGATAGTCAAGCAGACACCGCGCCAACGCCCTTATATGGTGGTGGCAACGGCGAGCGACGGGCGTGTCCTGGCTCACATGCTGGCCACCGTACGTTACCGCACGCTGTGGGTACCTCCTTATATTTATACGCATTGCCGCATCCTGGGCGAAGGCGTCTACACCTACAACCACGAGGGCTACTCCGAATACGAGCTCTTCGGTCAGATGCTCAACGCGCTACGTTCACATATCGGCTATCATGTGCTGTATATCGAGGTCAGCAACCTCAGCGAGAAGATGTTTGCCTACCGCGAACTGAAACAGCAGGAGTTCTTCCCCGTCAGATGGATGAGCATCCACAACTCGCTGCACAGCCACACGCCGGAAGAGCGCATTTCGGAACGCCTGCAGCATCACATCAAGAATGCGTACGACAAAGGCGTCGTCACCAACGAGGTGAAGACCGAGGATGACATGCGACAGTTCTTCAAGCTCCTGAAACGCCACCACTGGCTGAAACCCAAACGCTATATCCCCGACGAGAAATTCTTCTATCTCATCAAGCAAGAAGGTCACGGACGACTCTATCTCACCCGTTATCATGACCACATCGTCGGCTGTTCTGCCGTTGTCTACAGCCAGCAGAACGCCTACCTCTGGTACACCGCCTTCCGTCGCAAGTCGTTTGCTATCGTCCATCCTGATGAACTGACGTTGTGGCACGTCCTGAAAGACTCCCACACCCGAGGCTACCAGCACGTCTATTTCCTTGATGTCGGCCTGCCTTTCTCCCACAATCCCTTCCGTGAATTCATCCTGCGCTTTGGCGGAAAACCAGTCAGCACCTACCGCTGGTTCCGATGCTCCATACATTGGGTAAATACCATATTATCGTGGATTTATCGCGACTAAGCGGCCCGCTTTTCAAAAAAAAAACTAAAATCAAAGCGCAAAGCACCTGAATCTGATAAATTTTTCGTACCTTTGCAAGGCTAAACAACCAAAAGATGGCAAAGAAAAAGATATTATTCATCAATCAGGAGATTTCTCCATACGTACCCGACACCGAACTGTCCTTGATGGGACGTGCCCTGCCACAGGCTATACAGGAGATGGGTCACGAAATCCGTACATTCATGCCCAAATGGGGTAATATCAACGAGCGCCGGGGCCAGTTGCATGAGGTCATACGCCTGTCGGGAATGAATCTTATCATAAACGACACCGACCATCCGCTGATTATCAAGGTAGCCTCTATCCAGCAGGCCCGCGTACAGGTGTACTTCATCGATAACGACGACTACTTCTCCAAACGTCAGATGGAGAAGGACGAGATGGGCAACGACTATCCCGACAACGGCGAACGCGCTATTTTCTTTGCACGCGGCGTCCTTGAGACGGTCAAGAAACTGCGCTGGGTGCCCGACATCATCCACTGCCAAGGATGGATGAGCGCCGTTGTGCCCCTCTACATCAAGACGGCCTATCAGGACGAGCCCTCGTTTGCCAATACGAAGGTTGTCACCTCGCTTTTTGCCAAGAACCTCACCAACGACTTAGGCACCAACTTCAAGAAGTGCGTGGAGTTCCGCGAGACGACGGCCGACCTGCTGACGCCCTACAAAGACAACTTCGACTTCGAGGAGATGGGTAAGTTAGCCATCGACTACAGCGACGGCGTCATCATGGCCAGTCCCGATGCCGACAAGAACTTCGAGAGCTATGCCGCAGCAAAGAACATTCCCGTATTAGGCTATCAGGAGGACTTTGCCGAGGGCTACGAAACGCTCTACAACCAGATTTGTCCCGAAGAGGAATAAAAACACACATTTAAAAGATGAACAAGAAATTGCTGACAGCAATGATGCTTACCGCGCTATCATTCGCTGCATGTAGTGACGACACCTTCGATTTTGGAAACACGCTGACCCAAGAGGCCGACAAACTGGATATTAGTGCCACAGACTATCAGGTAACCACACGCTCCGTCCTGGCCGACTCCGTACTGCTCAGGAGTAGCTATTGCTACTTGGGCAGAGTCAAGGACCCGGAGACGGGCGCATACGTCACCAGCCAACTGATGACACAGTTCAACGTGCTCGACAACTATACCCTGACCAGCGAGAGCAAGGTCACCAGCCTCCGCAAGATCAAGCGTCCGGGTGATGCCGATTATGTTGACGTTGCAGGTGCCGATTCCTGCCAGATAGAACTCTACATGAACACGCCGACGGGCATTACCGATACGCTGGCCGCCTTGAAGGTCAGACTGTCGGAACTGTCGGAACCTTTGGAAGAGGGTGCAAAATACTATTCCAACTACGACCCCGTCAAGGAGGGGAAAATACGCCAGGGCGGACTGGTTGTCGACAAGATGGTCTCCTATAAAGACCAGACCGTGGCCGACAGCCTGCGTGCGAAGTCCACTTACTACGACTGCATCGTCTTCAAGATGAACCAGCCGTATACTGCTAAGGACGGCACCGTCTATAACAACTACGGCACCTACCTCATGCAGCAGTACTACCGCCACCCCGAGTACTTCAAAAACCCCTACACCTTTACCCACAACGTCTGTCCAGGTTTCTACGTCGCAGTAAGCGATGGTGAGGACGTCTACACCGAAGTGCCCGACATGGCCCTGCGATTCTACTATCGGGGGAAGAACAGCAAAGACAGTATCGTGACCTTCTCCAGTTTCTTTGCCGGCACCGAGGAGGTGTTGCAGACAACGAAGATTGACAATGAGAAAGAGATTCTGGAGTTTATGGCCACCATCGATACCTGTACATATTTGAAAGCCCCCGCAGGCATCTATACCGAGGTGACGCTGCCTATCGAAGACATCTACTGGGGCCATGAGAACGACTCCATCATGACGGCTAAAGTCAGCTTCCAGCGCATCAACAACCCCATAAAGGACAACTCCCTGTCAGTTCCGCCCTACGTGCTGATGGTGCCGGCAGACAGTCTGAATTCGTTCTTCGAGATGAAGCGTCTGGCCGACAATGTCCTCAGCTACTACACAACCTATGCCGTAGGCAGCGGTTCTGCCAACCAGTACACCTTCTCCAACATTTCGAACCTCATCAAGAAGATGTACGACGTGAAGAAGGCTGGTGGCACTCTGTCGCCTAACTGGAACAAGGTGCTCCTCGTACCCGTCCAGCTGAAGTGGAGCAGCACATCGTCGACCACAGCCACCGTTACCGGCATCGAGCACTATGTGGGCATTGCCAGTACGAAATTAGTGGGCGGCAGCCGGAACCAGCATAACCCCATCAATCTGAACATCGTCTATGGTAAGTTCAAACAATAACCTACAGCTATGGCCGACGGCTATTTAGAGACCCACCAGCAGGAGTACGAAGCCCGCAAGGCGGCCTGGCTGCGAAAAAAGGCGCACCTGCCCAGTCAGCAGAAGCGCCATATCGAAAAGCCCGACGACGAGGCTTTATGAGATGATCTTGTAACGAGCAAACTTCAATAGCAACTGTTTAGTTCCTGTATTCTTGAACTCTACAGTTGCTTTTTGATTTTCACCCGTCCCCTCAATCCTGACCACACGGCCGATGCCGAAGCGTTGGTGCTCAATCATGCAGCCTTCCTGCAACGCCCCACCCTCCACAGACGTCTGGCGGGGAGCCGTAGCCTGATACACACGCTTGAAGTTCGGGCCAAACGGGTCGACGGGTTTCTCCGGCCTTGGGGGTGCCACCATACGGGGCTTGGGGTCGGCCTTGAACTGCGTGGCCACGGGGCGCGGGTTCTGCATCCAGTCGCTGCCACGGCTCGTCGTCTGGCGGTAGCTGCGGGTGTAGGTGTCGTCGTCGCCCCCTTTCTCTGACTCCACCCTGATGAGCTGCGGGTCAAAATCCTTGATGAATCGCGACGGCGTGTCATACTCCATCCGTCCGTAGCGGAAACGGTTCTGCGCACACGTCAGGATGCAATGTTTCCCGGCTCGCGTGATGGCCACGTAGAGCAGTCGGCGCTCCTCTTCTAACTCGCGCATCGAGCCCGTAGACATCGGCGAGGGGAAGATGTTCTCCTCTAATCCTACGACAAAAACCGTCGGGAACTCCAGGCCCTTGGCCGAGTGGATGGTCATCAGCGTCACCTTGTCGTTAGCGTCGCCCTCGTCGCTATCCAGATCGGTCAGTAGCGCCACCTCCTGCAGGAAGTCCGTCAGAAACACCTGTCCGCCCATGTCCTCCTCGCGGCGGCTCTCCACAAAGTCCTGCATACCGCTGAGAAACTCCTCAAGATTCTCCTGGCGCGCAATGTCCTCTGGGTTGCGACTGCTGTAGATATCCTTGCTGATGCCGCTCGACATAATGATGTCGTGACCCAGCACGTAGGCGTCCTCCGTCGTCAGTCGTCCTATCCAGCCCTCTATCAGCTCGCGGAAGGCCTGAAGCTTCGCCTGTGTGCCCTTGCTGACACCCGTCGGAAACAGCACCGGCTCCTTGATGACCTGCCAGAGGCTGACGCCGTACGTCTGCGCCGTCTGTATGATTTTCCCTACTGTCGTGTCGCCGATGCCACGTGCGGGATAGTTCACAATACGCTTGAAAGCCTCCTCGTCATTGGGGTTCGCCACCAGTCGGAAGTAGGCTATCACGTCCTTGATCTCCTTGCGCTGATAGAACGACAGACCGCCGTAGATGCGGTAGGGAATATTGTCCTTGCGCATCTGTTCCTCAAACGAGCGGCTCTGCGAGTTCGTGCGGTAGAGAATGGCGAAGTCGCTCCATCCGCAGCGGTCCTCACGCCGTATGCGCTTGATGTCCTGACAGACGATGAGTGCCTCCTCGCGGTCAGAGTACGCTGGCTTCAGCGTCACACGCTCACCCGTCTCGTTGCGGCTGTAGACGTCCTTCGGTATCTGCCGCTCGTTCTTGCGTATGAGCGAGTTTGCCGCCTGCACAATCATCTGCGTCGAACGGTAATTCTGCTCCAGTTTGAACAGTCGGGCGTTGTCGTATGCCGAACGGAAGTTCAGGATGTTGTCGATATTCGCACCACGAAAGCTGTAGATGCTCTGGGCATCGTCGCCGACCACGCAGACGCGCTGGCGCTCACGGGTCAGCTGCAGCACGATAGCCTGCTGCGCGAAGTTCGTGTCCTGATATTCGTCGACCAGCACGAACTTGAACCGTTCAGCATATTTCCGCCTGACGTCCTCATGATTCTGGAACAGCACATAAGTCTGCACCAGCAGGTCGTCAAAGTCCATCGCGTTAGCCTGACGGCAGCGCTCGGCATAACGCCCATAGATGTTCGTTATCAGCGGACGCTTGCTGCTGGCGTCATCGCGCGCCCAGGCCGTCTGGCCATACTGCCCCGCCAGTATCAGGTGGTTCTTAGCCATCGAGATGCGGTCGGCCACCGATGCCGGCTTATACACCTTGTCGTCGAGTCCCATCTCCTTGATGATGGCCTTCACCAGCGAGCGGGCGTCCGTCTGGTCGTATATCGTGAAGTTGGCGTTAAAACCTATCTTGTCGGCCTCTGCACGCAGTATGCGCGAAAACACCGAATGGAACGTACCCATCTGCAGGTAGCGTGCCCGCTCCTCACCCACCAGCCGGCCTATGCGGTCCTTCATCTCGCGTGCCGCCTTGTTGGTAAACGTCAGCGCCAGAATCTCCCACGGTTTCAGTCCCTGCTCCAGCAGCCATGCTATCTTATACGTCAGCACGCGCGTCTTGCCCGACCCTGCACCGGCAATCACCAGCGACGGCCCGTCGCAGAACAGCACCGCCTCGCGCTGGCTCTCATTCAGTTCTTTAAGTAATGTCGTTTCTGTCATAGGACTGCAAAGGTACATAAAAAAGCCGAAAGACCAAATCTTTCGGCTCTCTTTTTTTACGCTGTCGGAAGCCTATGTTTATGTTATATTACTCCTCGATAGCCTCAGGCTTCATGTTCGTGTAGACTGTCTGCACGTCATCGAAGTCTTCGAGCTTCTCCACCATCTTGTCGATGGTCTCACGCTGTTCAGGCGTCACATCCTTCAGGTCGTTGGGGATACGTGTGAACTCAGCACCCGTGACCTCGAAACCATTCTCCTCCAGATGCTTCTGGATAGCGCCGAAGCTTGAGGGGTCGCCATAGATGGTTATGCTGTTCTCCTCTTCGTCCTCGTCGAACTCGTCTTCCACGCCATAGTCAATGAGGTCGAGAATCATCTCGTCCATATCCAGTCCGTCTTTCTTCTTGAAAGTGAAGACTGCCTTGTGGTCGAACAGGAACGAGAGTGAACCCTGAGTGCCGAGGTTGCCGTTGAACTTGTTGAATACTGAACGGACGTCGCCAACGGTACGGGTGGTGTTGTCAGTCAGAGTGTCAACGAAGATGGCAATACCGTGAGGGCCGTATCCCTCGTAGGTCACTTCCTTGTAGTCGCTCTGGTCCTTGCCCATAGCGTTCTTGATGGCACGCTCGATGTTGTCCTTCGGCATGTTCTCGCGCTTGGCATTGGCGATGCAAGCACGGAGTGCGGGGTTCATGTCAGGCTCAGGACCACCAGCCTTGACGGCAATGGCAATCTGCTTGCCAATCTTTGTAAAAGTCTTGGCCATGTGGCCCCATCTCTTCAGCTTTGTAGCTTTACGATATTCAAATGCTCTTCCCATAAATATTATTTTTTCGTTATGTCGTTATTACGTTATTTCGTTATGACGAGACCTTAGCGCAACTCAGCATTGAGCTGCTTCTTCAGGTTGGTGATGAGTTTCTGCATGATAGCGTCGATCTGCTTGTCGCCCATCGTCTTCTCCTCATCCTGCAGGATGAAGTTGACGGCGTACGACTTCTTGCCGGCAGGCAGCTTGTCGCCCTCGTAGACGTCGAACAGTTCCACCTTCTTCAGCAGTTTCCTCTCCGACTGACGGGCAATCTGCTCAATCTGTGCAAACTCCACGCTGTTGTCGACCAACAGGGCCAAGTCGCGGCTGACGGCAGGGAACTTCGGCACCTCGGTGAACTTCACCTCGTTCTTCTTCGTGGCCTTCATCAGCTGCGTCCAGTTCATCTCGGCATAGTAGACAGGATTGTCGATGCCGAACTGCTTCTGCAGTTTCTTCGTCAGCACACCCATCTCAACAAGCTTCTTGCCACCACGATTCTCAATGACAAGACCAGCCGAGAAGATTGGATTCTCTGACTTCTTGCGAACAGCCATACCTAATTTCAGACCGATACGACGCAGCACATTCTCGACGTAGGCGCTTAACTCATAGAACGTAGAATCCTCATTCTGATGTGCCCACGAACCCTCGACGCGCTTACCTGTCAGCCAAAGAGCCAGGTGATTCTGCTCCTTGTAGGCCTGCATCGGGTCGTCTTCGTTTTGCTTCTCAGAATCGAAGTAGTAGACGTTGCCGAACTCGAAGAAACGCAGGTTCTGATTCTTACGGTTGGCGTTATGGGCAACACTCTCCAGACCGCCGTAGAGCAGGGTCTGACGCATGACGTTCAGGTCGCTTGAGAGCGGGTTCATGATTCTGACAAGGAAAGCCCCCCCTACAGCCCCCGAGGGGGCTTCATTTGTTTGCTGGACATTTGTGTCCCCCTCGGGGGACGACAGAGGGGCTGCATAGTACGCAGCCTTCGTCAACGAGTTGTTCAGAATTTCGTTGAAGCCCTCGCCTACCAGCTGCTCGCTCACCAAGTTAGCCAGCTTGTGCTTGCGGTCTTCGTCGCCCTTGATGACGAGCGAGCCCTTCAGCTGTGTAGGAATCTCCACATTATTATATCCGTATATGCGCAGAATGTCCTCTACGACGTCGCAAGGACGCTGGACGTCCACACGGTAGGCAGGCACATCGACGGTCATGGCCTCGGGCGTCTCGCTGAGTATCTTCATCTCCAAAGAGGTGCAGATATCCTTAATCGTCTGATGAGGTATATCCTTACCTATCAGCGTCTTGACATAATTGAAGTTAAGTTCTACCTTAGCATTCTCTATGGGTGACGGATACTCGTCGCGAATCTCCATCGACACCTTACCGCCAGCCAGTTCACGGCACATGATGGCAGCCTGCTTCAGGGCGTAGATGACGCCATTGGGATCGATGCCACGCTCAAAGCGGAACGAGGCGTCAGTCGAGAGTCCGTGACGGCGGGCAGACTTACGAATCCATGTAGGATGGAAGTAGGCCGACTCCAAAACGACGTTCTTCGTCGTCTCGTAGGTACCGCTACCCTTACCGCCAAACACGCCGGCTATGCACATAGCTTCCTCAGCATTGCAGATGGCCAGGTCGCGGTCTGAGAGCTTATGTTCCTCACCATCAAGGGTGACGAACGGCGTACCCTCGGGCATCGTCTTTACCACAATCTTATGACCCGTCACCATATCGGCATCGAAACAATGCAGCGGCTGACCGTAGGCGAACATGATGTAGTTCGTAATGTCAACAATGTTGTTGATAGGACGCAGGCCGACGGTCGTCAGGCGGGTCTTCAGCCACTCGGGCGACTCCTTCACCTCGCAGCCGGTGATGCTGACGCAGGCGTAACGGCGACAAGCCTCGGTATTCTCGATGACCACGTCGATGGGGAGGTCGTGGTTGTCGATGGCGAAACCATCGACCGCGGGGCGGTGGAGGGAGGACTCGTAGCCGTTTTGGCGAAGCCAGGCGTAGAGATCGCGGGCAACACCCCAGTGGCTCAATGCGTCGGCACGGTTGGCGGTGATGTCCACCTCTATGAGCCAGTCGCTCTCCAAGTGATAATACTCGGCGGCAGGCATACCTACCACAGCGTCGTCAGGCAATACGATGATACCGTCGTGCGACGTACCAACACCAATCTCGTCCTCAGCACAAATCATGCCGCACGACTCCACGCCGCGCAGTTTCGACTTCTTGATAACAAACTCGTTGTCGCCGTCGTAGAGCACACAGCCCAAGTCGGCCACAATCACTTTCTGACCAGCTGCCACGTTGGGGGCGCCGCACACAATCTGGCTCGGTTCGCCCTTGCCCAGATCAACAGTCGTCACATGCAGGTGGTCGCTATTGGGATGGGCTTCGCACGTCAGCACCTTGCCAACATAGAGTCCCTTCAGTCCACCACGAATGCTCTGCACCTCTTCGAGTGCGTCGACCTCCAGACCTGTTGACGTCAGCGCATCGCAGACCTGCTGCGGCGTCAAGTCGAAGTCAACGTAGTCTTTCAGCCATTTATAGGAAATATTCATATTTTAATCTTTAATCAATCTTCAATTTAAAAGAAACGACTGGACACTGAGCCGAGAGCCCGATGTCCAGTCAGTGTCTTTGCGAACGAAGGGAAAGACTTATGCCTCAGCGGGAGCCTCAGCTGTTTCAGCAGCAGCGGCCTCAGCAGCCTTTGCAGCCTCCTCCTCTGCCTTAGCGGCAGCGGCAGCAGCCTTCTTGTCGGCCACCTTCTTTGCAATTTCCTCATTCACCTTCTTCTCGGCATCGAGAGCCTTAGCGGCAGCGTCCTTCTTGGCCTTGGCCTCAGCCTCAGCAATCTTGCTCAGACCGTTCTGCTTGTCAGCCTTCCATGCTTCGAACTTCTTCTGTGCAGCAGCCTCATCGAAAGCGCCCTTCTTCACGCCACCCTTCAGGTGCTTCATCAGGTACACGCCCTCACGGCTGAGAATGTTGCGTACTGTGTCTGTGGGCTGGGCACCAGTCTCAACCCAATAGAGAGCACGCTCGAAATTCAATTCTACTGTGGCAGGATTGGTGTTAGGATTGTACATACCAATCTTCTCAGTAAAACGACCATCACGTGGTGCTCTTGCGTCAGCGATAACGATGCGATAAACGGCATAGCCCTTATGACCGCCACGCTGCAATCTGATTTTTGTTGCCATTGTTTTTTGTTAATTTTGTTGTTAAAAATTTGAATTTCATGCCATTATCTCGTAATAGCGGCTGCAAAGGTACAAAAAAAAAGTGAAAAGTGACGCGTGAAGAGTGAAAAATTTGCTTAAATCTTTCATTTTTTGTACTTTTGTACCGCAATGAAGCACGAATTGTCTATTCTCATACCCGTATATAACACCGTCTGCGTGCCACTGGTTACCGCTATCCGGCAGCAGGCAGTATCGGCAGGCATCACGTTTGAGATCATCGTCGGCGACGATGGTTCCACAGAGCATCAGACCGTTGAAGCCAATCAGTCGATTGACGCGATGGAGCATTGCCGATACATCTGCAGACAGCCCAACGCCGGGCGCGCCGCCATCCGCAATTTCCTGGCCCGCGAAGCCCGATACCCGTGGCTGCTCTTCATCGACAGCCACATGACCGTCTGCAGTCAGCAGTTCCTGCAGCACTATCTGGAAACCGACGGTAACGTCATCTATGGCGGTTACATCGTCGGAGAAGGCGAAACGTCAAGCTTGAGATACTGCTATGAGAAGGCCTGCGAAGCCCAGCATCGTGCCTCCGTGCGGCAGCAGCGCCCCTACCAACATTTCCACACTTGCAACTTTGTCGTCAGCCACGACGTGATGCTCTCCCACCCTTTCGACGAACGCTTTCGACGCTACGGTTACGAAGACGTACTCTTTGGCAAGCAGCTGAAGCAGGGCGGCATCAGCATCACCCATATAGAGAATCCCGTGGGATTCCTCACTTTCGAGCCTAACGACCAGTTTCTGCGGAAGACAGAAGAGGCACTCGACACGCTCAACGACTTCCGTGACGACCTGCGGGGCTACTCACAGATGCTCACCCTGACAGAAGGCATCCACATCGGCTTTGTCAAGTCGCTCATCCGTCTGTGGCACCGTCTCTTCGGCACGATAGAACGCCGCAACCTCTGCGGACGACATCCGAACCTGACCGTATTCAAACTCTATAAAATAGGTTATTACTTAACAATTAAAAACTAAAACAATTATGACACGCAGATTTGCATTCAAGATGAAGCTGAAGCCAGGCTTCGAGCGTGAGTACCAGAAACGTCACGCCGCCATCTGGCCAGAACTGGTAGAAATGATTAAGGAACAGGGCGTAGGCAACTACAGCATCTACTGGGACCGCGACACCAACATTCTCTTCGCCTATCAGGAGTGTTCGAAAGAGGGCAACTCGCAGGACACGGAGAACGTTGACCCCATCACCCAGCGCTGGTGGGACATGATGGCCGACATTATGGAAGTGAACCCCGACAACTCGCCCGTCACCATCCCCCTCGAAGAGGTGTTCCACCTCGACTAACCTTTGCTTACGGTAAACCCGACCTTTACCGTAAGCAAAGGTCGGGTTTACCGTAAGCAAAACTCCCGCTGTCTGATTCTTACTTTTCAGTCAGGTCGTAGTCGGCAGGGATAACCGAGAACGTCAGTTTCTGATAACCCTGGAAGTCGTCGAACTGCACCTGAAAATCAGTATAGAGGAAATGATTGGCACCCGAATTGTGAGTGTCGCGGATAAACTTCGTCTTCTTCAGGTCAGACAGAATCTTGTTGTAGAGCACCTTATCGTCCTTAGCGTCCTCAAACTGAATGCTCTGCGACACGACGATGTCGTTCTCAACCTTGAAGGTATAGTCACCAGCCTGATAAAGCTGGAAGTTCTCAGTCTCAAGAACCGTCTCAAGCTCACCTACACCCTCGCGCAACTCGTCGATGGTCTTGTTGACATAGCAGATGGGCACCTGCTGGTCGTCAGTCTTGATAACGTTATCATTCGTTGCATCCTGTGCACTGGCCGTGATGGTGCCCAGCATCATCAAGCCTGCTACAACAATCATCTTCATCGTTTTCATGTTCTCTCTCTCGTTTAATTGTTACTTTTGTGTTAGAAATACTTTCATATTTCATCTTTTCGACGTGCAAAGTTAGCATATTTCTATCATATCGCCAAATATTTTTGCAGAAAAATTACAAAAGAGGCTAAAAACGTGTCATTATTCTATTTTCCCCAATTAAATTGCCCCACTCATAATTCCATTGCCTAAGAGCTTAGAAAACAAACAGGATTGACTCGTAGAGCTGCATAAGCATCACATATACAATGAACAGGGATGCGCAGCGTGCAATGCCCGCCGACATTGCGTCGAAGACATCAGTAACTGAAGTAAAACGGCCTGACATACGGCCATAGACGGCTGCCGCGAGGAGGATGCCGAAGGCGACGATGGGGATGACGGCACGGCTGAACGGCGACGATAGCAGGCGCCCTGTGGCCGACAGGAGGATGGCGTGAGGGACGACCGTCAGCAGCAGGACAATGACGATGTAAACCAACAGGACGGCGACGGTGGTGCGCAAGGCGGTCTTGTCGCGGAAGGTCTGCGGCCCCAGCATCAGTCGGCTGCGCCACAGGCATCCACCGCTCATGGCGAGCAGCAGGATCCATACGAGGCAGGGTGTGGCGAGCACGTCGGCAAAACTGCCAAAGAACCAGCGTATGCCTTCAGAGGAGAGCAGCGAGCGCACCCCTCCGACCATCATGGCCGACAGCAGCCACGACGTGAGCACAAGCACGAGTTCGGCCATTGCGGCGACGATGGTGAGCCACGTCAGCACCTGCTTAGTCTTCATCGGCTTCGAGGTTTTCGATGTCGAGAATCTGCAACTCTAATGCCCGTACGACGAGGCGGGTGGCGTTGACGCCCGATGTGCCTTCCGGGAAGAGTTTCTTCATCAGTTCCACCTGTCGTTTCTCTAAGCTCTTCACGCCGAAGGGCATACCGCGCAGGCCTGTAATCTGCTCTTTGGTGTAGCCGAGGGCCAGATGGCGCAGGAAACGCTCGTCGTACTCGTCAATCTCGTAGTTGATAAGTGCCTCCTGCTTGGCTAACTGCGCGCCGACGGCTCGTTTGAAGCGCTCGACGATCTTGCGCAGGATGGGCTCGTTGAACACCAGCTGCTTGCCGTCCATGACGGCCTGCACATCGTGGCGCGTCAGAAGTTCACCCGTTTTCAGGATGATACCGTCAGCTCCGGCATCGAGCACGTCGACCCAGAGTTTCTCGTTGAGTATCTCGCCCGTGAAGATGAGCACTTTTACGCCTGGGTGCATCTCCTTTGTGGAGCGGCACAGCCACCCAGTCCGAGGTCGAGCAGTACGAGGTCGGGCAGTTGCTGCTTCAGCACACGCCAGTACTCTATCTCGTTGGTTGCCGTCCCGATGACTTCGGCCTCGGGAATGTCAGTACGGATGATGCCTAACGTACCCTTCATTTCCAGGGGTACGTCCTCAACTATGATTACTTTGAAGTTTTCCATAAGCAGGTAATATAATGATAATGTTTATGATGTCGTCGTCGTGCTCCTCGCGGACGCTGCAGGCGCGGCGGTTGGTGGCTTCGCCGTGGTCGCGTACAATCTGGCGGATGATGTACGAGGTGTATGTGGTGGGTCGCGAGGTGAGCGATATGGTGTACTCGACGTACTTGTCGCTGAGTTTCTTGGCTTTGACGTCTGGCGACTTGAGGAGTTCGAAGAGATAGCCGAGCAGATTCTCGTCGCCAAGAACGGTCTGACCGTAGAGGGTGCATGGGTGCAGGTGCAGCTTGACGCGCTCCACCTGATCCATCGCCTGCAGGCTCAGCATGTTATAGAGTTCGCGATAGTAGTCGACCACCTCGCGTGCGGCCTCCATATCGTTCTGCTCAATGAGCTGACGGATGCGCGAGGGGTAGTACATCGTCTCGTGCTTGAGGGTCGACAGGCAGTTGTCGAGCACGGCGTTCGACACGTGGAGGTTGGCCAGTTCGAGGTCGGCGCGCCGCTGTTCGTCGTCTAAGAGCATGAGGTCGTCGCGACTGGTGCGCTCGGCCTTGAAGCGGGCGTTGAATCGCGGTCGCAGGTAGTAGAAATACCAGACGGGCAGTACGGCTAACAGGGCCATCAGCAAGAGTACGACGGCAATGGTGCGGTTCTCCTTGGTCTGCTGCATCGTGCGGCAGTAGTCGGCCAGCGTGGCATCGGCCGACAGCTCCTTGTAGAGTTGGTTGTAGGCGCGGTTGTTATACTGATAGAGTGCCCACTGGTGGAGTGCCAATGCCGCTACAGCCGCCTCGTTGCGGATGTCGAGAATCATGTTGTAGTTTGTCTGTACGGAGTCGTGCAGCCATTGTATCTCTGGCGGTGTCACAGCATCATCGTCGGCAATCCTCAGCAAGGCTTTCCCACGGGGATGCTGCTTCAGGTAGTGTTCGTTCAGGCAGCGGCAGCAGGAGTCGGCAAAGAGCAGTGTCCGCTCGAAGTTGCCGTTGATGTTAGAGAAGTAAGCCGAGTCGGAATAGACGGCTGCCTTGTTCAGCGGCTGAGCCTGAAGGCTTAGGGGGGAGATAAGACAAATAAGACTAATGAGACTAATGGGACCTATGGGTCCTATGAGACCTATAAGACCTATAAGTCTTATAAGACCTATGTGTCCTATAAGGCCCATCATCCTGCCAAGCGGCAGCCGGAAGAAGAAGCGGCTTCCCCTACCCTGCTGGCTCTCAGCCTGAAGGGTGCAGACGCGGAACAGCTGACTCATCTTGCGATACTTCTCGATGATACCCTTACAGTTCAGTAGTCCGAAGCCGTGGGTCGTCAGTTGGTGGTCGAAGACGTGGGCGAGCTGATTCTCGTCCATACCGCAGCCCGTATCGATGACAGACACCTCGACGTAGTCGTTGGTCTCTGCGGCGCTGATGGATACCTGTCCTTCGCTGGTGAACTTGCGGGCGTTGTCGGCAAGCGTGTTCAGCATGAAGAGCGTCAGAATGCGGTCGGCCTTGACAACAGCCTGTGTGGGTTCGACGTGTAGCGTGATGCCTTTCATCTGGAAACTCTTCTGACTGCGGGCCATCATGTCGAACAGCGGTTGCAGGGCGAAGCTCTCGATATGCAGGGTCAACTGTCCCTGTCGCAACTGTATCCATTGTGTCAGCAGTTCGTTGTCGGCCTCTATCTTCTCCGTCAGCTCGCGCACATACTCCTTGTCGTCCTGGCGGTTGATGGTGTAGACCATGCGGTCGATGAGCGGCAACAGACTGTTGACCAATGAGATTTTGGCTCGCTGCTCCGCATGTCGACGCTCAGCCTCTTTGATATGACTGCGGCTGACGGTCAGCTGTTCGCGACGTTCCTCGAGTTCGTCAGCCAGGGGATTCTCCGTCGGACGGCGACGGTTGAGCCAGCGGAAGAGCCACAGCAGGAATATCAGCAGCAGGATAGCGGCAACGGTTGCCATCAGAATCCAGTCTAACTGCGTCACAGAACGGTCCAACTGTCCGGCTCGCGCCTCCAACTGACGGTCCTGACGTGTCTGTTCGTGCAGATCGAGATAGAGGTTACGATAATAGTCGCTGCTCGCTTTGTCGTCGATGGCTGCGTAGGCTACGCTGAGTCGCTCGTAGATACTCGCCACGAGGTCAGGCGCCTGGAAAATAACCGTATCGGCAAGTGCCTGTTCCAAGTGGTGGAGCGTAGCTTCGTCATTGCCCATTGCCCAATGACAGGAGGCCAGCGTTCGATAGGCACCCGCTATCTGGTAGACATCGCCAAACGTCTCGAACAGCGCCAGCGACTCTTCAGCCAGCCAGACGGCCAACTCGTAGCGGTCTGTCAGACTCTCAGGGTTCACCATCGCCAGTCCGCGGTCAAGGAGTTCGTCTTCGGCCTGTGGCGACGTCAGGTGCTCAGCTATCGCCTGTAGGGCGTTGGCCATGAAGTAAGGATAGTTGTCGCGCTGGGCTATCTGGAAACAGCGCAGCAGGTAGTCCATCTCCTGCTGGAATATCTCCGTAGCCGTGCCTTTGGTCAGAATGCCGCCAGCTCCGACGTTATAGAGATAGTTCAGGAACTGTGCCGTGTCCTTCTTCACCTCATCAGGATTGATAGCCATCAGGGCGTCGACAGACTGCTGTTCCAGTCCTATATAATAATAATAGGTGGAAGTAACGATGGCCAGTTCCGTCTCAGCGTAGAGCAGACGGCGCTGCTGGCGCTCGTCGAGCTGCGACCGTTCCTCGTTGATGCGCTTCAAGCAGGTCATTGCCCGTTCGCGATAGTCGTAGAAGTCTTTGTTGCGCGAACGGCGCTGGCAGAGTCGCATCTGCTGGACGTAGCAAACCAGCAACTCTATCTGGTTGTCAGTAATTTCAGGAATATGGTTCAGACAGTATTCCGCGCTGTCGTACTCCATCTTGGCGATATGCCGGAAAACCTTGTTGTTCAGTCCCTCGGCATCGTCCTCAACATAGCGGATGGAGTCAAGACAACGGTAATGATAGGCGTACGAAAGAGAATTCAGCTTGTCCACCTGCTGCCTATCAGAGGGTGAACAAGCTGAAATAATAATTGTGACGAGCAGCAGCTTAAGCGCGCGCCTTAGCCACATAACCGAGTGCCTCCTTGCACTTATCGGTCACATACTGCCAGTCGCCGGCCTTCACCTTGTCAGAGGGGAAGAGCTTCGAGCCCATGCCAACGCAGAAGACGCCAGCCTTGAACCATTTCGTCAGGTTCTCCTCCTCAGGAGCTACACCACCCGTGACCATGATCTTCGACCAAGGCATAGGAGCCTTCAGGCCCTTCACCATGTTAGGACCAACAACGTCGCCAGGGAACACCTTCGTCAGGTCGCAACCCAACTCCTGGGCCTTGCCAATCTCGCTGACGGTCATGCAGCCAGGGCAGTAAGGCACGAGACGGCGGTTGCAGACGGGAGCAATTTCGGGATTGAACAGCGGGCCAACCACGAAGTTTGCACCTAACTGCAGGTAGAGGGCAGCCGTAGGAGCGTCAACCACGCTACCAATACCCAGAGCCAGCTCAGGGCACTCCTTATCGGCCCACTTCACCAACTCGCCAAAAATCTCATGAGCGAAGTCACCACGATTAGTAAACTCAAAGGCACGAACGCCACCTTCGTAGCAAGCCTTCACCACATTCTTACAAGTCTCAAGATCCTTGTGGTAGAAAACGGGCACCATACCCGTATCGCCAATCTTCTTTAGAACAGCTATCTTATCAAACTTTGCCATAATGTTCAATCTTCAATGTTCAATTATCTCTGCACGCGACCGTTGGCATTACCACCAGCCAGACTCTCAACCTCGTCAACACTCACCAGGTTGAAGTCGCCATTAATGGTGTGCTTCAGAGCCGATGCTGCTACGGCAAACTCTAAGGCCTCACCCTGCGTCTCCTTTGTTAGCAGACCGTGAATCAAGCCGCCAGAGAAAGAGTCGCCACCACCAACGCGGTCGATGATAGGATTGATTTCGTAACGCTTTGACTGATAGAACTCCTTACCGTCGTAGATAAGGGCCTTCCAGCCGTTGAACGTTGCGCTGAACGACTCACGGAGCGTAGAGACGACATACTTGAAGCCGAACTCTTGCATCATCTGCTTGAAGATGCCCTCGTAGCCGGCAGCGTCAGTCTGACCACCCTCAACGTCAGCGTCGGGCTTGAAGCCTAAGCAAAGCTCAGCGTCCTCCTCGTTGCCAATGCAGACGTCGACATACTGCATCAAGGGGCGCATGATGCTGATAGCCTTCTCAGATGTCCACAGCTTCTTGCGGAAGTTCAGGTCGACAGAGACGGTCACACCGTGACGCTTAGCAGCCTCACAAGCCAGCTTCGTCAGCTCGGCAGCCTTGTCGCTGATGGCAGGTGTGATGCCTGACCAGTGGAACCAGGAGGCACCCTCCATGATAGCATCGAAGTCGAAATCCTGAGGATCGGCCTCGGCAATAGAAGAGTGAGCGCGGTCATAAATCACCTTTGAAGGACGCATAGAAGCACCTGTCTCAGCATAATACAGACCCACGCGGTCACCACCACGGGCGATGAACTGTGTGTTCACACCATAGCGACGCAGAGCGTTCACTGCAATCTGACCAATCTCATGCTTTGGGAGTTTCGATACGAAGTAAGCCTCATGGCCATAGTTGGCTACTGAGATAGCGACATTTGCTTCACCACCACCAGGGATGATGCGGAATGATTCACTCTGGATAAAACGGTCGTTTCCTTGCGGAGACAGGCGGAGCATAATCTCGCCCAATGTTACGATTTTTGCCATTGTCTTGTTTGTTTTAGTACTATAGATTAATTGTTTTACTAATTGCGACCACAAAGATACGACGATTTTTTGAATCCACCAAATAAAGCACGAAAAAAACTTTCGTAACCGATTTCGTCAGGCAGAAATTTGGTGGTATAAAAGTTTTTATTTACCTTTGCAACATTCTAAGCAAAGAATCATGGCAAAAGAGAATATAAGAATCAAGGACATTGCAGAACGGGCGGGCGTTTCGGCAGGTACCGTCGACCGCGTGCTGCACAATCGTCCCAACGTGTCGAAAAAAGCATTAGACAAGGTCAACAAGGCTTTAGAGGAGTTGGACTATAAGCCCAACATGTATGCTTCAGCATTGGCCTACAATAAAAGCTACACCTTCTACTGCCTGCTGCCAAAGCACGAGTCGGAGGCTTACTGGGAAGAGATTGAAGAGGGTTGTGTAGCCGCCTGTGAGCATCGCCGCGACTTCGGCATCTCCGTAGAGTTCATATATTATAATAGGTTTGACCTGAAGACTTTCGAGAAAGCTACCGCCGAATGTAAGAAGCAACACCCCGCCGGCGTTATCATCGTACCGTCAAAGCTGGAATTGACGCGCCAGTTTACTGACCATCTGCACGACCAGCAGATACCATTCATCCTGCTCGACTCCTATATGCCCGACCTGCGACCGCTGTCGTTCTACGGACAAGACTCGTTCCAAAGCGGCTATTTTGCAGCCCGTATGCTGATGCTCATCGCGTCGAAGGAGAAAGAGATTATGCTGATGAAACAAATGCGCGACGGCAATGTGGCATCGAAGCAGCAGGAGAACCGCGAGACGGGGTTCCGTCATTATATGCGCGACCACTTTCCTGACGTCAAGATTTCAGAAGTCAATCTCTCATTAGACGATAAACCAGAGGATTACAACAAGATACTCGAGGAGTTCTTTAAGGAACATCCGCAGGTTCACCATTGCATCACGTTCAACTCAAAGGCTCACATTGTGGGTGAGTTCCTGCTGCACACCAATCGCCGCGACATTCAGATCATGGGCTACGATATGGTGCCAAAAAACGAACTGTGCGTCAAGGAGGGCAGCATCTCGTTCCTCATTGCTCAGCACGCCTACCGTCAGGGCTACTCCTGCATCGAGTCGCTCTTCGAGGCCATCGTGCTGAAGAAAAAGGTGAACCCTGTCAACTATATGCCCATCGAACTGCTGACGCGCGAAAATGTGGACTTTTATCGCCGTACCTTCAGAGGATAATCATCAACTAAAACAAATACAAACTTATGCAAGCTACATTTTTGAAAATTAATCCCGCAGACTCTGTTGTAGTCTGTTTAGTAGAAAAGAAAAAAGGTGAGATCATCAGCGTCGACGGTCAGGACATCGTCCTCAATCAGGACACGCCCGCTGGTCACAAGGTGCTGATCAAAGACGTGCAGGAGGGCGACAACATTATTAAATATGGTTATCCCATCGGTCATGCTCGCCAGGCTATGAAGGCTGGCGACTGGGTGAACGAGAACAACCTGAAAACCAACCTCAGCGGCACACTGGAATACAAGTACGAACCCGTCAACGAAGAACTCAGCATTCCCAATGAGGGTCGCACGTTCAAAGCCTACAAGCGTGCCAATGGCGATGTCGGCGTGCGCAACGAGATTTGGATCGTGCCTACCGTCGGCTGTGTCAATGGCATTGCTGAACGTCTGGCTACACAGCTTCGCAAGGAGACAGGCTGCGAGGGTATCGACAGCGTCTATGCGTGGCATCATAACTACGGCTGTTCGCAGCTCTCTGGCGACCACGAGAACACCCGCAAGGTGCTGCGCGACATCTGTCTGCACCCCAATGCTGGCGGTGTGCTGGTGCTGAGCTTAGGCTGCGAGAACAACCAGCCCGACGACTTTATGGCGATGCTGGGCGACTACGACAAATCGCGCATCCGTCTGCTGGTGACCCAGAAGGTTGACGGCGACGAAGTAGAAGCCGGCATGCAGGTGCTGCGCGAGCTCTACGACATTGCCAAGAACGACAAGCGCGAGGAGGTGCCCGTCTCCAAGCTGCGCGTTGGCCTGAAGTGTGGCGGCTCCGACGGTTTCAGCGGCATCACGGCCAATCCGCTCGTGGGCGAGTTCAGCGACTGGTTGGTAGCTCAGGGCGGCACATCGGTACTGACGGAGGTGCCTGAAATGTTTGGCGCAGAGACTATCCTCATGAACCGCTGCCGCAACGAGCAACTGTTCCAGCAGACCGTCTCGATGATTAATAACTTCAAGGAGTACTTCCTCTCTCATGGTGAACCCGTCGGCGAGAATCCCTCACCTGGCAACAAGGCCGGAGGCATCTCGACCCTTGAGGACAAGGCTCTGGGATGTACGCAGAAGTGCGGCAAGGCACCCGTCAGCGGCGTAATGGAGTATGGCGACCGTCTTGAGAACACAGGACTGAACTTGCTCTCAGCACCAGGCAACGACCTTGTGGCAGCTACGGCTCTGGCATCGTGCGGCTGTCACTTGGTACTCTTCACCACAGGTCGCGGCACGCCGTTTGGTACCTTCGTTCCCACGATGAAGATTGCTACCAACCCCACCCTTGCAGCCCGTAAGCCAAACTGGGTGGACTTCTCAGCCGGACAGCTGGTCGAGGGGCGCACGATGAAGGAACTGGTGCCTGAGTTCATTGACAAGGTGCTGGCCGTCGCCAGCGGCGAGAAAGCCCGCAACGAAGAGAACGACTACCGCGAAATATCCATCTTCAAGAATGGCGTCACTCTGTAGTGCAAACCATTACGGAGATTTTAAGCCAAGTATATTTGGAGGTTATAATTTTTTGTCGTATCTTTGCAATCGAAAAATAATACAAACAACTAAAACAAATAAAAACGTATGAAACCATTAAACAAGCAATTTGCGCCTAAGAGCGTGATGCCCGAGAAAGTGATTCAGTTTGGTGAGGGTAACTTCCTTCGCGCGTTCGTAGATTGGATTATTTGGAACATGGACCAGAAGACCGACTTCAACGGTTCTGTTGTCGTTGTACAGCCTATCGAAAAAGGTATGGTTGACTGGCTCAACGCTCAGGATTGTCTGTATCACGTCAACCTGCAGGGACGTGAGAACGGCAAGGCTGTGAACACACTGGAGCGCATCGACGTCATCAGCCGCGCATTGAACCCCTATACCCAGAATGCTGCATTCATGGCATTGGCCGACCAGCCAGAGATTCGTTTCGTCATCTCAAACACTACAGAGGCCGGTATCGCTTTTGATCCCGCCTGCAAATTGGAGGACGCTCCCGCAAGCAGCTATCCCGGCAAGCTCGTCCAGCTGCTCTATCGCCGCTATCAGACGTTTAACGGCGACCCCACGAAAGGCTTGATCATCTTCCCCTGCGAGCTGATCTTCCTGAACGGCCACGTGCTGAAGGACTGCATCGAGAAGTACATTGAACTGTGGCAGTTGCCCGAGGGCTTCAAGAAGTGGTTCGAGGAGTCGTGCGGCGTCTATGCTACACTCGTCGACCGCATCGTGCCTGGATTCCCCCGCAACGAGATCAAGCAGATTCAGGAGAAGATCTGCTATCGCGACAACCTCGTCGTCCAGGCCGAGAACTTCCACCTCTGGGTCATCGAGGCTCCGAAGGAAGTAGCTGCAGAATTCCCCGCCGACAAGGCTGGTCTGCATGTGCTGTTTGTTCCCTCTGAAGAGCCTTACCACAAGCGCAAGGTGACACTGCTTAACGGCCCGCACACCGTGCTGAGTCCTGTAGCTTTCCTGAGTGGCGTGAACATCGTCCGCGACGCCTGCAACCACGAGATTATCTCGAAGTACATCCACAAGGTGCAGTTTGAGGAGCTGATGCAGACGCTCGACCTGCCTATGGAAGAGCTCGAGAAGTTCGCTGGCGACGTGCTGGAACGCTTCGACAACCCGTTTGTCGACCATCAGGTGACCTCTATCATGCTGAACTCGTTCCCGAAGTTCCAGGCTCGCGACCTGCCTGGCGTGAAGACCTATCTTGAGCGCAAGGGCGAGCTGCCTAAGGGTCTCGTCTTTGGTCTCGCAGCCATCATCACCTACTACAAGGGTGGCAAGCGTGCCGACGGCGTGGAGATTGTTCCGAACGACGACCAGAAAATTATGGACCTGCTGAAGGAGCTGTGGGCTACTGGCGACACGCAGAAGGTGGCTGACGGCGTTCTTGGTGCAGAGTTCATCTGGCAGGAAGACCTCAACAAGATTCAGGGCTTGAACGCTATGGTCAAGATGTTCCTCGACCTCATCCAGCAGAAGGGTATGCTCGAGGCTGTCAAGACAATTCTGTAGATTTGAGTTCATTGAATTCTGAGAATTATTGGGCGAATATATTGAAATAAAAGGAGCGCGTGTCAACAATCTGAAAAATGTTGATGTGCG
This sequence comes from uncultured Prevotellaceae bacterium, assembly GCA_900321965.1. Lineage (GTDB taxonomy): Bacteria > Bacteroidota > Bacteroidia > Bacteroidales > Bacteroidaceae > Prevotella. Next base: position 28,235 of record ONYA01000011.1, on the reverse strand, counting down.
TATTCCAAGAAACAAATTTGTGGTGATTGCCGGAGTCAGTGGCTCCGGCAAATCATCTTTGGCTTTCGACACGCTCTACGCCGAGGGGCAACGCCGTTACGTCGAAAGTCTCTCGTCGTATGCCCGTCAGTTCTTGGGGCGTATGAACAAGCCTGAGTGCGACTTCATACGAGGCATTCCACCCGCCATCGCCATCGAGCAGAAAGTCATCTCGCGCAATCCGCGCAGTACCGTCGGCACGTCGACGGAAATATACGAATACCTACGGCTGCTCTATGCCCGCATCGGCCGCACCTATTCACCTATCAGCGGTCAGGAGGTCAAGAAACACTCTACCGAGGACATTGTCCAACAGATGCTGTCGTACCAGAAAGGCACGAAGTTTGTCGTGATGGCCCCTATCCACTTGTCTGAAGACCGCACGCTGGAGCAACAGCTGAAGGCCTATCAGATGGAGGGCTATGCGAGGATAAGCCTTCCCCCGTCACCCTCCCGTAGAGGGGGGGCTGAGGAAACTCAATTCGTCCGTATAGATGACTATCTGGAAAGCCTCCCCCAATCGGCGGACGACGGAGAAGGCCTGTATCTTGTTGTCGACCGTATGTCAGTAGACGACTCCAAAGACGCCATTGCGCGACTGGTAGACTCTGCCGAGACCGCATTCTACGAGGGTCACGGCGAGTGTCGCCTGATGTTCCTGCCGTCGAACATCATTTACGACTTCTCTATGAAATTCGAGGCCGACGGCATGATGTTCGAGGAGCCTACAGACCAACTATTCTCGTTCAACTCGCCTATGGGAGCCTGTCCTGAGTGTCAGGGCTTCGGCAAAGTCATCGGCATCGACGAGCGGCTGGTGATTCCCAACACGACGCTGTCTGTCTACGACGGCTGCGTCGTCTGCTGGCACGGCGAGAAGATGAAGGAGTGGCAACAATGGTTCATACAGCACGCACAGAAGGACGACTTCCCCATTTTCGAGCCATACATGAACCTCAGCCAGCAGCAGAAAGACTGGCTTTGGCACGGGTTGCCGTCAGACCGAGGCGCCAAAGAAAAGCCGTGCATCGACCAGTTCTTCGAGATGCTCAAGGAGAATCAGTATAAGATTCAATACCGCGTGATGCAGGCACGTTATCGAGGCAAGACAACCTGTCCGAAGTGTCACGGCACCCGCCTGAAACCTGAAGCAGAATACGTCAAGATAGACGGACGAAGCATCACCGATCTGGTGCAAATGCCCGTTATCAGACTCAAGGAATGGTTTGACCACCTGACACTCAACGAGCATGATGTCGAGGTCGGACGACGCTTGTTAGCTGAGATAACCTCACGTCTGCAATTCCTTTTAGATGTGGGACTTGGCTATCTGACGCTCAACCGTCTCTCGAACACGCTCAGCGGCGGCGAAAGCCAGCGTATCAACCTCTGCACCAGCTTGGGCAGTTCGCTGGTTGGCTCGCTCTACATCCTCGACGAACCCAGCATAGGGCTCCACTCACGCGACACAGACCGACTGATTCACGTACTTAAGGAACTGCAAGCCATCGGCAACACGGTGGTCGTCGTTGAGCACGACGAGGAGATCATGCGGGCCGCCGACTACCTGATTGACGTTGGCCCCGATGCAGGCCGGCTGGGTGGCGAAATTGTCTATGCTGGTACGCCCGACGTCAGCAAGAGCAATAGCAAGAACTCGCGCAGTTATACCGTCAAGTATTTGTGCGGCGAAGAGCAGATTCCCGTCCCCACGTCGCGTCGCCCTTGGAACCGCTATATCGGCATCAAGGGTGCCCGCATGAACAACCTGCGCGGCATCGACGTGAAGATTCCGCTCAACGTGATGACCGTTGTGACGGGCGTATCAGGAAGCGGCAAGTCGAGCCTTATCAAGGGTATTCTCTACCCTGCCCTCAAACGCCATATCGGCGAAGTGTTTGATGCTCCTGGCGAATATCTCGGACTGACGGGCGACATCGATGCCGTCAAGCATATCGAGTTCGTCGACCAGAACCCCATCGGCAAGTCAACACGCTCGAATCCAGCTACATACGTCAAGGCTTACGACGCCATCCGCGACCTCTATGCCAGTCAGCCCCTGAGCCAGCAGATGGGTTTCAGCAGTCAGTATTTCTCGTTCAACGCCGACGGTGGCCGCTGCGACGAGTGTAAGGGTGCCGGCACCATCACCGTCGAGATGCAGTTCATGGCAGACCTCGTGCTGGAGTGCGAAGCCTGTCACGGACGGCGCTTCAAACAGGACATCCTCGACGTGCGCTACAAAGGCAAGAACATCTATGACGTTCTTAATATGACCATCTCCGAGGCTCTCGAATTCTTCAAAGGCCACAAAACCATCGTCAACCGGCTAAAACCCTTAGAGGATGTCGGACTCGGCTACATCAAGTTAGGACAGAACTCTTCGTCGCTCTCGGGTGGCGAGAACCAGCGCGTGAAACTGGCATACTTCATCGGGCAGGAGCGACAGGAGCCCACTTTATTTATATTCGACGAGCCCACAACAGGTTTGCACTTCCACGACATCAGCCGTTTGCTCAAGTCGTTTGATGCACTCATCGAGCGCGGTCATAGTATTGTGGTCATCGAGCATAACCTGGAAGTCGTCAAATGTGCTGACCACGTTATCGACCTCGGACCTGACGGAGGCGACCGCGGCGGCTCGTTAGTCATTGCCGGAACACCCGAAGAGGTGACCCAGTGCCAGAAAAGCATCACAGGCCAATATTTGAAAGAAAAGATATAAAAGTTGTTAAATTCTGAACATCGTATCGATATTTTTCGTAACTTTGCACCGCTTTTAATGAGAATATACGTATATCAGCTTGATATTCAAGCAATTAAAGAAGAAAGAAGGGTAATAAGAGAATGAGACAACTAAAGATTCAGAAGAGTATCACCAATCGTTCGAGTGAGGCTCTGGACAAGTATTTGGTAGAAATTGGTCGTGCACCGCTGATTAGCATTGACGAGGAAATTGAACTGGCGCAGAAAATCCGCAAAGGCGGCCCCGAGGGCGAACGTGCTAAGGACAAACTCGTCACCGCCAACCTGCGTTTCGTTGTGTCTGTCGCCAAGCAATACCAGCATCAGGGCCTGACGCTAACCGACCTCATCGACGAAGGCAATATCGGCCTGATTAAGGCTGCCCAGAAGTTTGACGAGACGCGCGGTTTCAAATTCATCTCCTACGCCGTTTGGTGGATTCGTCAGTCTATCCTGCAGGCTATTGCCGAGCAGAGCCGTATCGTGCGTCTGCCGCTGAATCAAGTTGGCTCGCTCAACAAGATCAATCATGAGATCAACAAGTTCGAACAGGAGCACCAGCGCCATCCGTCGGTTTCAGAACTTGCTGAGATGACAGAGATTGACGAGGAGAAGATTGGCCAGTCGATGCAGGCCGACAGTCACCACGTGTCTATCGACGCACCGTTCCAGGACGGCGAAGACAACTGTATGCTCGACGTGATGGCTTCTGGCGACGACTCGCGCACAGACCGTCATGTTGACCACGAGTCGATGGCTCAGGAGCTGAACACCGTATTGAACAAGGTTCTGAAGGAGCGCGAGATTACCATCATCCGCGAGTGCTTCGGCATCGGATGCCACGAGAAGGGTCTTGAGGAAATCGGCGACCAGTTAGGACTGACGCGTGAGCGTGTCCGCCAGATTCGCGAAAAGAGCATCGCCAAGCTCCGCGACTCAGGCAATGCAAGAATTTTGATGAAGTATTTAGGCTGAAAATTTTGCGACGTCAAGATTTATTTGTAATTTTGCGTCGTGAAACGCCATAAGCAGATAGTCATACTGATGCTGGGCATACTCACAAGTATGCCCAGCATTGTTTTTGCCCGAGACAAAGCAGACTCGCTCGTCTTGGAGCGTATGTTCACATATCGCAGCAACTATACGGCAGGCAAGCTGAACGGTTATGAGACAAACGTCTATATCAAACGCAACTTCAACGTCTGGCGCCGTAACGTCACGCTGTGGCTTATTCCGTCGATGTACTCTATTGCCGAGGGCGAACGCTCCTATCTGTCAGAGACTTACAACAGCATCAAATTCCGCGACTTTCAAGACTACGACCGTCGGGAACGCGTCAGCTTCAGTACCATCCGCCACAACCGCCATACAATGTCGATCACGACGGAGTTTCTGATGCCCAACCTCTATGGCACCTGTCTCTACCAAGACCATATTCTGTCGCCCTTTAGTCGCAACAACCGCCGCTACTATCGCTATCGTTTCCGCTTTACTGATGGCGACTCAGCCATCGTCAACTTCAAGCCCCGTCTGTTAAGCAACACCCAGTTAGTGTCGGGATATGCCACCATACAAGTGTCGACAGGCAAGATTATGAGTGCGGCCTTCGATGGCGAATATGATATGATGCGGTTCCACACAGAGACAACGCAGGGCGACGGAGAGGTCAGCTCACTACTGCCTAAGAATTGTCGTACTCACTTGGTGTTCAAGTTCATGGGCAATCAGGTCTATTTCAACAACGAAGCCATTTACGACTGCCCCGCGTTACCCGACTCTGTGGACGACGTCTTCGATGCACAGATGATGGACTCGATACGTCCCATCAAACTAAATGAGTCTGAACGGCAGATCTTTGACCATTGGGTGGAACAGCACAAGCCTGACACGACCGTCGTCGAGGACACCGTCCACCATTTTAACTTCGCCAAGGACGTGCTGCAGGACGCCATCGGCGACAATCTGATTTCCAGCATCGGCTTCGAGTCTTCACGTGCCCGCATGAAGTTTTCACCCATCCTCGACCCGCAGTACGTCAGCTACAGTAGTACCCACGGTTTCGCCTACAAGCTCAAGATGGGTGCCTACTACAAGATTGACGACAAGCGTTTTCTGGAGTTCCAGCCTTGGTGCGGTTACAACTTCAAGTACAAGAAGTTCTATTACACCCTACCTGCTTACTATAATTATCTGCCTGAGCGTCACGGCCAGCTGATAGTCGTCTACGGTAACGGCAACCGTATCAGTAATGGCAGCATCATTGAGGAAATCAAGCGTGAACGTGGCGACACGCTGGAGTTAGACGGTAAGGAACTCGACTATTTCGACGATAACTACTTCTCCATCAGCAACAATTACATGCTGGTCAAAGGTCTCGACTTGACCGCCGGTCTGACATACCATCGGCGTGTGCCCTATAACGCCGAAGAACTGTGGCACTACGGAAAGCCGCAGACCTACAACAGTCTGGCGCCTATGATAACAGTGCGTCTACAACCTTGGAAATACGGCCCGCTGATTTCCGTTGACTACGAGCGAGGTATCAAGGGACTGCTCAATGCCGACATCGACTATGAGCGTTGGGAGTTTGACGGCTCGTGGAAACACGACCTGAAACCCTTGCGCAAGCTGAATGCCCGCTTCGGCTACGGTTTCTATACCCGCAAGAAGACCAATTACTTCGTCGACTACATTCACTTCCGCGACAACAAGCTGCCTGGCGGATGGGACGATGACTGGTCGGGCGATTTCCAACTGCTGAACAGCAGCTGGTATAATGAGTCGCGCTACTACGCCCGTACTCATTTCTCCTACGAGTCGCCGTTTCTCGTCGGCACCTGGTTGCCGCTCTTAGGACGTATCATTGAGAAAGAGCGCCTGTACTTCAGCGCCCTGAGCATCGACAACACGCGCCCCTACTACGAACTGGGCTACGGCTTCTCTACACGTTTCATTTCCTTGGGACTGTTCACCAGCTTCCTCAGTTCCGAATTCCAAAGTTTCGACATTAAATTCACCTTTGAACTTTTCAGGCGATGGTAAAACCACTCACCGTATACAAAGCATCTGCAGGCAGCGGCAAGACGTTTGCACTGGCCGTACAGTATATCAAGCTTGTGGTCAACAACCCGCAGGCATATCGTAACATCTTAGCTGTCACCTTCACCAATAAGGCTACAGAGGAGATGAAGAGCCGCATACTGAGTCAGCTCTACGGCATCTGGAAAATGAAGGATCATCCTGAGGATTATCCTGAGTCGCATCCGTATATGGAGCAAGTGTGCAAGGCACTTGGCGCAGAGCCCCAGTTCGTCAGCGAACGGGCAGGCATCGCCCTCAGTCTGTTGCTGCACAACTACAACCACTTCCGTGTGATGACTATCGACACGTTCTTCCAAAGCGTGCTGCGCAATCTGGCCCGTGAACTTGACCTCACAGCTAACCTGCGCATCAGCCTGAACGATTCGCAGATAGAGGAGCTGGCCGTCGACGAGATGATTGACGACTTGCAGACCAGCGACGTAGTGCTGCAATGGATATTGAAGTACATCATGGAGAACATCTCCGACGACCGCTCGTGGAACGTCATCGGACAGATCAAGCAATTCGGAAAGACCATTTTCAGGGATTACTACAGGGACATCAGTCGCCAGTTGGACGAACGCCTGCAGCAGAAGGACTTCTTTGACAACTATACCCGTATGCTGCGAAGCGTCCGCGACAAAGCCAAAGAGCGCATGTCGCAATTGGCGGAATCGTTCTTCAGCACGCTTGAGGAAGAAGGTCTGAAGATTGACGACCTGGCAAACAAGCGTCGCGGTATTGCCGGATTCTTCTTGAAACTGCAAAACGGCGTCTTCGACGAAAGCATCGAGAACCAGACGGTTGCCAACTGCTTGGGCAATCCCGAAAAGTGGTATGCCAAGAACCACGAGCGCCGCGAACTTATACACATGCTGGCCGACGGACCGTTGGGCGACATCCTGCACCGCGCCGTCGAAGAGCGTCCCCGCCAATGGCGACTCTACCAAAGCTCCGTTCTCACCCTGCGCCACCTGAATCAGGTGCGTCTGCTGAGTAACATCGAGAAGAAGGTGCGCGCCATGAACGAGGAGAACAACCGTTTTCTGCTCAGCGACACCCACAAGCTGCTCAACACGCTCATCAGCGACAGCGATTCTCCTTTTATCTTTGAGAAGATAGGTACGCAACTGGACCATATCATGATTGACGAGTTCCAGGATACCAGTACCATCCAATGGCAGAACTTCCGTGTTCTGCTGCAGGAGACGATGAGTCGTCAGGACAGCGAGAACGTCATCGTGGGCGATGTCAAGCAAAGCATTTACCGCTGGCGAAGTGGCGACTGGCGACTGCTGAACGACATCGAGCAGCAGTTCCCCGCCGAGATGCTCAAGACAGAGCCGCTGAAAACCAACCGGCGCTCGGAACGCAGGATTATTGAGTTCAACAACGCCTTCTTCCTTGAGGCTGCCAAATATGAGCACGACTTGCTGGCCGACAACCCGGAGGCCGACCAGCAGCAAAGAGCCTATGCCGACGTTGAGCAGCTCATTCCCGACGGCAAGCCTGCCACGGGCTATGTCAACATACGCCTGCTGACGGCTGACGACTATCAGCAACAGACGCTCGACCTGTTAGCCGACACCATCAGCGACCTGTTGCAGAAGAACATTCCCCAACGCAAGATAGCTATCCTCGTACGCACCAACAGCTATATCCCCGTCATTGCCAACTATATGGCCGAACAACGTCCTGACGTCCGTATCGTCAGCGACGAAGCATTCCGGCTCGACGCCTCACGCCCTGTAAACATCATCATACAAGCCTTGCGTGTGCTGGCACATCCCGACGACCTGCTGGCTCGTGCTTTCCTCGAGAAAGCCACACCTGACGGCATCGTCATCGACGACGAGACGCGCGAACACTATGGGTCGCTACCACTTTACGAACTGGTGGAACAACTCTTTGCCGACTACCGTCTCGACCGTTTCGACGACCAGAGTGCCTACGTCTGCGCCTTCTTCGACCAGCTGAACAGCTTTATATCTGAAAATGCGGCAACTATCGAGGATTTCGTAGAGGAATGGGAAGACAGCATCAGGCAGAAAACCATTCAGAGCGACGTGACGGACGGCATACGCATTATCAGCATCCACAAGTCGAAGGGTCTGGAGTTCGACCACGTCTTGCTTCCCTTCTGCGACTGGCAATTAGAAAAAATGGGTAACGTGCTATGGTGCTATCCCGACGAGGCTCCGTTCGACGAGCTGCCCATTGCCCCTATCGACTACAGCCAGAAGGGCATGCTGGGCACCATCTACGAAGACGACTACCGTCACGAGCATCTTCAGAACGTTGTCGACAACCTGAATCTGCTCTACGTCGCTTTTACTCGTGCCCGCAGTAGTCTGTACGTCGTTGGCAAGCGCGGGGCCAAGAATTCGCGCTCGGAGATTATCGAGCATACGCTGTCGCAGATTCCTGGTACGCTGAGCGGTCTTGAGGATCAAGAGCAACCGCTCGTCTATGAGTATGGGACGCCCCCCACTCTATCAGCGCCAACCGCGCCATCGGCAGCTCGCGCTTCTCGTCCCAAGAACGTGTTCCTACAGCCCTCTGACGTTATCGACGTACACGTCACAGCAACAAGCACAGTCAAGACAGAGTTCCGTCAAAGCAACCAAAGCCGCGACTTTACGAGCAGCGACGACGAACAGGCCTCGGCCACCGACTACATACAATTGGGCAGTATCCTGCATCGCGTCTTTTCTACCATCCGTACTCGTGACGATATTGAAGACGCCCTGCGGCAGTTAGAGGAAGAAGGCATTCTCTACGACGACCAGCTGACGACAGAGCGCATCATGACGCTGCTGCGCAAACGGCTGGAGCACCCGCAGGTAGCCGACTGGTTCTCTGACCGCTGGAAGCTTTTCAACGAGTGTGCCATCCTCAGTACGGTCGGCAATCAGGTCATTGAGCGTCGGCCCGACCGCGTGATGACCGACGGCGAGCATTGGGTGGTTGTCGACTTCAAGTTCGGACGTCCACTCGAGGAGCACCACCAGCAAGTGGGCGAATACATGCGACTGCTGCGGGCTATGGGACACAGTCGTGTGCAGGGATACCTTTGGTACGTTTACAGTAACAAGATTGAAGAAGTAGCAGCATGAAAACATTTCTTGAATATGTAGCCCGTGACATTATCGACAAGTTTGGCACCGACCTGTCGCGCGTAGCCGTCGTCTTCCCCAACAAGCGAGCCTCGCTGTTTCTGAACGACGCTTTGGCCCGTCTTTCGGCGCAACCGCTTTGGTCGCCTGTCTACATCACCATCAGCGACCTCTTCCGCCAGCACTCCCGCTGCCGGGTGGCCGACCCCATCAAGCTGGTCTGCGACCTTTATCGCTCTTACATCGAGGTAACAGGATTCGACGAGACACTCGACCACTTCTACGGCTGGGGCCAGCTGCTCATCACCGATTTCGACGATATCGACAAGAACATGGCACCTGCCGACAAGGTTTTTGCCAACCTGCGCGACATCCACGAACTCGACGATGTCAGTTATCTGAACGACGAACAGAAGGCCGTCATCCAGAAGTTCTTTTCGAACTTCTCCGACCAGCATAACAGCCAGCTCAAGGAACGTTTCCTGCGGCTGTGGGCGAAGATGGGCGACATCTACCAGTCGTTCAACAGCCGGCTGGCTCAGCAGGGGCTGGCATACGAGGGAGCGCTCTACCGTCAAGTAGTTGAAGACGAGTCGCAGGACTTCGAGTACGACCACTACATCTTTGTAGGCTTCAACCTCATCCAAGTGGTCGAGCAGCGTCTCTTCCTGCGCCTGAAAAACGAAGGCAAGGCATCCTTCTACTGGGATTTCGACCATTTCTATATGAAATCTGAGGCCGGACGATTCATCTCGCAGTATCTGAAGGACTTTCCCAACGAACTGCCGCTTGACAACGACGACATCTACCGCAACTTCGTGCGTCCCAAGAAGATTGACATTGTATCGGCTTCCACAGAAGACATCCAGGCGCGCTATGCCACCCGATGGCTACAGGAGAACGGACGCATCGACGCAGGCCGGCGGACGGCCATCGTTCTCTGTAACGAAACGCTGCTACAGACCATCGTCCACTGTCTGCCTGACAGCTTGGAGCACGTCAACATCACGACGGGCTATCCGCTGCAGCTGACCCCTGTCAGTTCGTTCATATCACTGCTGTTCAGTCTCTACATACAGGGCTACGACCGCCAGCGCGAACGGTTCCGCCACCGATACCTTGAGCGTATACGCAACCATCCCTACGCCCGGTATATCGAAGACGAATCGCTGCTGACAACTGTCAAGTCCGACACATCGGTTATCAGTCGCATCACCACCATCATACGTCATACGGCGAAGCAGATAGCCAACGCACACGATCCTTCACCCCTCACTACAGAATCTCTTTTCCGCGCCTATACCCTACTCAATCGCCTGAACACGCTGGCGCAGAATGGCGACCTGACGGTTGACGACATCACGATGCAGCGCGTAGCCTCGCAGCTGATTCTGCAGACCACCATTCCTTTTCACGGCGAACCGGCTGTGGGACTTCAGGTGATGGGCGTACTCGAAACGCGAAACCTCGACTTCGACCACGTGCTGTTGCTCTCTTGCAACGAGGGAAACATGCCGCGAGGCGTCACCGATTCGTCGTTTATTCCCTACTCCATCCGTCGGGCTTACGGGCTGACGACGGCCGAACACAAGGTGGCCATCTATGCCTATTACTTCAACCGCTTGCTCAGTCGCGCTACCGACGTCACCATCGTCTACAACAATGCGACGACCGACGGACAGGCGTCCGAGATGAGCCGATTTATCCAGCAGCTGCTGGTAGAGGACTCGCATCACGCCATAGGCCGCTACACGCTGCAGACGGGTCAGCACAGCCAGCAACAACACCCCCGTACGATAGAAAAGACGCCTGCCGTCGTCGACGTGCTACGCCAGCGTTTCGCCAAGTCGCTGCTCTCGCCGACAGCCATCAACCGCTATATGCGCTGTCCGCTGCAGTTCTACTTCTGCTACGTCGAAGGACTGCAGGAACCCAACGACACAGAAGAGGGCGTCATCGACAACCGCGCTTTCGGCAACATCTTCCACAACGCGGCCCAGATGCTCTACGAGCGACTGACGCAGAAAAGCAAGACGGTTCGTGCCACAGACCTTGAACAGCTGCTGAAGACAAAAGTAGATATTGAACGTGCCGTAGATGCTGCCTTTGCAAAAGAAATGAACTGCGAAGCGCTGGGCGGACTGGGACTCATCAATCGCGAGGTCATCATCCATTATCTGCGGCAATTGGCGGAGGTCGACCGACAGTTAGCACCCTTCACCATTCTGGAATTAGAGAAGGACGTCGTAAGCCAGGTCTTTGTCCGTTCGTTAGGCATGACCGTCACCATCGGCGGACGTGTCGACCGCATGGACTGTATCAATACGGGCGACGGCGAACAGATACGCGTCATCGACTACAAGACCAGCGCCTCGCGCCTAAAGCCCCTGAAGAGCGTCGACGACATCTTCAGCGACAGCCAGCTGCGCAACCACAGCGACTACTACCTACAGACCATGCTTTACGCTCGCATCGAGCGGAGCCGTCAGCAGTTGCCCGTAGCACCGGCCCTGCTGTTCATCCAGCACACGTCGGCTGACGAGTTCAACCCCATTCTGAAATTCGGCAATGACTACATCAACGATGTAGCCACGCCCGATGGTGACACGTTCACACGTCTGCTTATGCAGAAAGTTGAGGAAATCTTCGACGCCTCAATACCCTTCATACCTGCCGCCGACCCCGACCGCTGCCGCTACTGCCCCTACGCACAGATCTGCGGGCTGTAAGCCTTACTTTACTTCCGCAGGGCGAGGTTGTAGTTGTAGTACTCCTTGTTGCCGGTAATCTCCTGAATAACGCGGATGAAGGGCGGGAAGTTGACGTCCTCAGCATCGGCAATGCCCTTGGTCTCAAGAATAACGAGCCCCTGAAGCACGCCCTTATAGGTGTCGAGCTCGAAATATTGCCCCTGCCAGATGAAGCTCTGACGGCGCTTGCTAATGGACTGACGGTAGGGGTCGGCCTGCTGTAGCAGCGACTCGTACAGCGCATTCTCCACCTGTCGCTCCGTCTCAATCTGCTCACCCGGACCCGTGCGCTTCTTCGTATTGTGTACGTTGACCACCTTGCCACTCAGCCACGTGCGACGACGAAGCCTGACCTCCGTTCCCGGTTCGCTCACCAAGTACGTCTGAAGGATGTCGCTATCGATGGTTTCAGGCAGCTGACCTGTCAGTTCAACAAGATACTTGCGCTCCTCGGTGACGGGCTGCGGCAGTCCGAGCACGTTCGAGATTTCGCGGATGACGCGTTGCATCTTGCGTTCGAAGTCGTCGTGATTGTTGATAACGCGCAGGTGGGGATGGCCCGTCCAAGCCTTGATGACCTTCTTGTCCAATTCGCGAGCAATACGCAGTCCTTCCTCGTCGGCCTTTTCATAGCGAGTGGAGTTTGTAGCGGTGGTGTAATACTGCTCTGCACCGTCAGCAGCCGACACCAAGTGGAGCACGGCATCGTAGCGTTCGCGCAACTGGTTGCTGTTGACGCCCGTCTGCGACGTGATGTCATCCCACTCTTCGGGTGCCATATAGGCCGAGATGTCTAAAGCGCCGCGGTCGCAGACGATGAGCACAGGCTTCGTACAGACAGACGCCAGTCGCTCGAACTGCGCCTCGAAAGCTAACTGCGTCTCCAGGATGGCACGTTCGCCCTCGAAGTAGAGCTGGCGGTTGGGCGTCAGGTAGTTCCAGCCAGCAAGGCTGTAGATGGTTGGCACTTCAGACACGCAGAACACCTTGAAGCCGAGGCTGTTGAAATGTTCAATCACTCTCACCAATGCGGTGGTCTTGCCGGCACAGGGCCCACCAGTGAGGACTATTTTCTTCATCATATACTCAGATTCTATTTCAATTGGAAGCTATAAATACCTCAACCCAAAGTATCATCAGGCTTAACAGAAAGCCAAGGAAAATCTTAGGTGTGAGGTTACGGACATACCATCCTAAGCGGACGTGTTCCATCTTCATCAGCGCCAGTCCGCTAGTTGAGCCAATACTAAGTAGACAGCCGCCAACGGCTGTCGACAAAGCAACAACTTTCCAGTAGGCACCGTTCTGCGTGAAACAAGCGATGTAGTCGCTATCAACCCACCGGCCTATCGTGTCTGACTCAACAACGGGATAAAATGAAATGTCAGTAACAGCAATGGTAAAGGTGTCGACAATGCCGCTCAGTAGGCCTGAGAGAGCGCCAACAATCCATATATTATGGATATTATAGTCTATCCATTGAGAAATGTCACCTAGGACGCCAGTTTCCGTCATAACCCCCATTCCCATCATAATGCCCATGACAAAGAGAATCTGCTGGATGGTACCGTATTGGATGGCTCGGGGTATACGGCGCTGTGCCATTTGGTCGGCATCATAGAGTTTGCGGTTGAAAGCCTCGTTAACGACCCACAGAACGCTGAGCACGCAGAGGGCGCCAAGGAAAGGCGACAATTTAGTGATATTGTGGAAAGTAGGGATGAACCACAGTCCGCCAATACCTACGAGCAACATGACGAAGCGCTGCCAGCGGTTAAGGTTGGTATCGTCACCGCGAAACGGGGGAGCCGTCCACTCAGTATCAAGACGGCGTGGCAGCTGGCGATCGATGAGTATGGTTGGAACCGTCCAGGCCACAATAGATGGAAGGGCCAGATACTTCGAGAAGTTAGTGGCCGAAACAGCACCATCGCCCCACAGCAGCAAGCCCGTCGGGTCGCCAATAACGGTAAAACAGCCGCCGCAGTTTGCTGCCAGCACGATGGCGGCACCGATTAACATACGCTGTCGGCGACTACTGATGACGTTGTGCATAATGACCAGCATCATAGTGGTAGTCGTCAAATTATCAAGATTGGCAGAGAGGATAAAAGTGAGAAGCGTGATAGTCCACAAAAGTCGTCTTGAACTATGAGTGCGTATCCATTCCGTAACGAAGTCAAAACAGCCATTATTATTCAGAATCTCAATGATAGTCATCGTAGCCAGCAGGAACATGACGATGCTGGCAGCACGTCCCACATACCTCAGGAAGATATTGTCGTAGATGAAGTACTTGACCATATCGCTTGATGCCGCACTTCCAGTTAGGAACTCAGAGTACTCATGAGGATGCTGCTGCATGACAAAATCAGAACCCCAGCAGATATAAACTACCCACCCCACCGTACCAAGGAATATGGCGATAGCAGCCTTATTGACACCGGTAAGATGACTTGTTGAAATCAGCAAGTATCCGAGAATGAGCATTATCACAATTATAAGTGTCATCTTTCAGAATAATCTCCTATTTGTTTACTTGACTTCTTTTACGGGCACTGTATGCCAGAAGAGCGAGCCGCCTTCTGCCGGCTGCTCCAAACCAATGCTACCGCCACACCTTTCAACAATGGTCTTACAAATGGTCAGTCCCAATCCTGGCAGATCTTCACGCAAATAGGCAGCCTTATCCATCAAAATATTGAAGATATTATCACGCAAGTTCTCCGGCACGCCGTCGCCCGTATCTTTCACGGCAATATACAACTGGTTCTTATTATGGCGGAAAATAAGGGTTATTGAACCTTTCTTCGTATGCTTGATGGCATTCTCAAGAAAGTGCATCGTGACAAACCGCATCATATGCTCATCGACAAGAACATGATGCCCAACATGTCCCTCAACACTGAGCGTGACACCCTCAGTCAGTTTGGGACGAGATTCGTCAGCATAGCCTTGCATGACTTTGTCGAGGTCTACTTCCGAACGGTTCAACTGCAATTCATTGCCCTCAATATTCGACAACTCAAGAATCTCGTTGATATAATATAGTAACTGATGACCGCTATCATTGATGAGTTTACTGAGATGACGACGTTCTTCTAACTCCAAAGAGCCATCATCTTGTTCTAAAACACCGGAGAATCCGATAATGGCGTTCAGGGGCGTACGCAAAGCGTGGCTAATATTGCCAAGAAACGCCGTCTTCATACAATCGCTATATTGCGCACGCAACATCTCACGACGCAACTGTCGCTGATAGCGTTGCTGCACAACGATAAAGACGATGAGGAACACAAAGACTAACGAAAGCAGAAGATACCAAATCCAGTCAGGAATATTGATGCCATCGAACGATGTATAGATGTCACCGTAGATGTCGTCAATCATCCCCTCATCCTCCATTTTCGTCAGTTCGACATTTATGGCATCAATAAGTTGCTTGTCATGACTGACATAGCAATATTCACGAGGTGTCAGTGTTAGGTCTTCGGACTCAAGGTCGTTCAGTTTATGCTTTTTAATAAGGTGTTTTGCCTGATAACGGAAACAGATGATAGCATCGTAACGCCCCTTTGACAATTCAATAGTGGCTTGCGACAGGTCTTTTACTTCATATAATATAGCACCGACGCGGGTCAGCGTGTCGCGGATAGGCCTTGATGACATATACGCCACTCGCTTGTTCGTCATATTACGTATGTCATAGTGTGAAGCGTCTTTCTTACGGTAGACAACCTGATAGTAAAGTCTGAACACAGCCTTTGAATAGTTTGTGCTGTCCTTCCTATAAGGCGAGTACACCATCATAGCCAAATCGACACGTCCAGAAAGAACATCACCAGAAATATTTGCCCACGTATTAGGGCTAAAGGTAAATGGTATGTTGAGCCGCTGCATCAGCTTATTGGTGAATTCCACGTCGTATCCACTCGGCTTTCCGTTCTCATCAATAAATTCCATAGGCGGATAATCCATATCTATTCCAAACAGCAATGGATGCTCCTTGGAATAGTCATTAACCGCAGCTTCAGCCCCTATAGCTATTGCCGAAAAAATGACCTGCAAAATAAATTTATACAACCGCATTTTCACATTTATAGTTATGGCTTATTATTGACGTTTGCAAAGATACAAAAAAAATCTTTCACTCCAAATAATTTGAAAAAAAAATCGCCCGTCTTGCTGTTATTTTTGCAAAACGGGCAATTTTTCTTTAGCCACCAAAGTTGTCGTACATGATAGATTCTGACTCAACGCCGAGTGAGTCGAGCATAGAGACGACAGCCTTCGACATGGGGCCTGGACCGCACATGTAGTACTCGATGTCCTCGGGTGCCTCGTGGTCCTTCAGGTAGGTGTTGAGCATCACCTGATGGACGAAGCCCGGCGTGTATTTCACGCCAGCAGCATCGGCAGCGGGGTCGGGACGGTCGAGTGCCAGGTGGAAGTGGAAGTTGGGGTACTCCTTCTCCAGACCTAAGAAGTCGTCGAGATAGAACACCTCGTTCAGGGCGCGGGCGCCGTAGAAGTAGTGCATCTCGCGGTCGGTCGTATGGAGGGTCTTGGTCATGTGCATAATCTGCGCACGCAACGGAGCCATACCGGCACCACCACCAACCCAGATCATCTCCTTCTTCGAGTCGAAGTGTGGGTGGAAGTCGCCGTAAGGGCCGCTCATGATGACCTTGTCGCCGGGTTTCAGCGAGAAGATGTACGACGAAGCGATACCGGGGTTCACCTCCATGAATCCGCTCTTGTCGGCCTTGAACGGCGGCGTAGCGATACGCACGGTAAGCATGAACACGTCGCCCTCAGCCGGGTAGTTGGCCATTGAGTAGGCACGGATGGTGGGTTCGGGGTTCTTACACTTCAGCGGGAACAGTCCGAACTTCTCCCAGCTGGGCAGGTACTCGTCACCAATCAACGACTTGTCGAAGTCCTTGTCGTAGTCGATGCAGTCGAAGGCAGGAATCTTAATCTGGGCGTAAGAGCCGGGCAGGAAGTCCATGTGGGCACCGGCAGGCAGCTGCACCTTGAACTCTTTGATGAACGTAGCCACGTTCTTGTTAGAGATGACGGTACACTCGTACTCCTTGACGCCGAGAATCGACTCGTCGACATGAATCTTGAGGTCGCCCTTCACCTTGCACTGGCAACCTAAGCGCCAGCCGGCCTTGATCTCCTTACGGGTGAAGTGAGGCTTTTCAGAGTCAAGAATCTCACCACCGCCTTCAAGCACCTGAACCTTACACTGTCCGCACGAGGCTTTACCACCGCAGGCAGAAGGCAGGAACACGCCGTTCTCGTTGAGCGTAGCCATCAGACTGCTGCCCTGGGGCACGTTGATGGTGCGGTCGCCATTGATTTCAATATTCACATTGCCCGAGGGCGACAGATACTTCTTCGCCACGAGCAGGATAATCACCAACAAAAGTATTACCAACAGGAATACTCCTATGCTATATGCTATAAACTGAGCCATAATTTACATTAAACATTAATCATTAAACATTAAATGTTAAGGCCTGAGAAACACATCATAGCCATAGCCATGAGGCCGACGGTGATAAACACGATGCCGAGACCCTGCAGGGGCTTGGGAACGTCGGAGTACTGCATCTTCTCGCGGATGGCACCCATAGCCACGATGGCCAGCATCCAGCCGATACCAGAGCCGAAGCCGTAGACAACGGCATCCCAGATATTGCGAATAGCCTGAGAATTCGACTCATCCATCAGAATGCGCTGCTGCATAAATAGCGAGGCACCCATGATGGCGCAGTTCACGGCAATCAGCGGCAGGAAGATACCCAGCGCGGCATAGAGCGACGGCGAGTACTTCTCGACCGTCATCTCCACCAACTGCACCATACCGGCAATCACAGCGATGAAGAGGATGAACGACAGATAGCTCAGGTCGACGCCCTCAACGAGGCAGTCGGGGCCTAAGACCTTTGTCTGCAACAGATAGTTGACAGGTACTGTCACAGTGAGCACGAAGGTCACCGGAACACATGCCGAGGAAGAAGGCGAAGATCATATTGTCGACGAATATCGACCTAAACAGTAATGATATTGCGTGTTCCATATCTTATTTCTCCTTATAAAAGTAAGCACGATGTACCCAAATCACACAACCCACGAGAATCAGAGCCATTGCCGGCATCGTCATCATACCGTTGTTCACGTAGCCGAAGTCGTAGCAGGCGTCAGGGATAATCTGGAAGCCTAAGAGCGAACCACGTCCGAGCAGTTCACGGACAGCACCCACGATGACGAGGATCATGGCGTAGCCGAGACCGTTGCCCACACCGTCGAGGAACGAAGGCCAGGGCTTGTTCTGCATGGCGAAGGCCTCGAGACGGCCCATCAGGATACAGTTGGTGATGATCAGACCGACATACACAGAGAGCTGAACGCTGACGTCGTAGGCGAAAGCCTTCAGAATCTGAGAAACGATGGTCACAAGAGCAGCAACGACCACTAACTGCACCACGATACGGATGCGGTTAGGAATAGTGTTGCGGATAATCGAGATAATCACATTCGCAAAGGCGGTGATGACCGTCACAGCGAGACCCATCACGATGGCAGGCTTCAGCTGCGAGGTCACAGCCAATGCCGAGCAGATACCGAGTACCTGTCCGAGAATGGGATGGTCGAGGTTCAACGGGTTAGTAAAAACCTCCTTATTTTGTTTACTGAATAATGCCATAGTTTACTCCTCCTCTGCTTTAGGTTCAAAATTCTTCAAGCCATCCTTCAGCATAGCATCAACACCGTTAGAAGTCAGCGTAGCACCGGTCACACAGTCAACCTGCGACTCAGGGTCTTCCACCTTCTTCACAACAGAGAGAATCACATTGCCATTCTCATCGAAAATCTTCTTACCGATGAACTTCTCCTGCCAAGCCTGAGAGTCCTTGATCTCTGCACCCAAACCGGCCGTCTCACTCTCATGGTTGAAGTAAGCGCCAAAGACCTTGTCCTCCTTGTCGACAGCCAGATAACCGCTGATGCCGCCCCAAAGGCCCATGCCTTTCAGACTGACCACAACGACATCCTGTCCGTCAACGCTGCAGGAATAGACCTTCTGTCCGTCAACTTCCTTTTCCTCTTTCACCACCTCGGCGTACTTGGCCTCAGCCTCAGAGCCGTCCAGGTTGCGGATATTGAGCGAATAGAGAATTTGCTTCTTCACATCGAGGGCCACGTTAGCATCCTGCATAGGCTTCAGAGCCTTGTAGACGAAAGCCAACAGGAAGGCCACGATGACGACGAGTATCGCGCTATATATAATAATGTACGCGTTGGAATTTGTATTTAACTTAGCCATAACTTCAATTCTTCAATTTTTCAATTCTTCAATCTTTTCTGGCGTTTCGAGATGTTGCGCTCCACGACGAAGTGGTCGATGGTAGGAGCAAACATATTACCAAAGAAGATGGCGAGCATCATACCTTCAGGATAACCGGCATTCATCACACGGATGATGATGGCCATTGCACCAATCAGGAATCCGTAGATATACTGACCCGTAGTGGTGCGGCACGAGGTGACAGGGTCGGTAGCCATAAACACGGCACCGAAGGCGAAGCCACCCATGACGAAGTGGTGCCACCAGGTCATCCCCTGACCCGTCTGTTCGAACAGCAGGGCGAAGACGATACCACCAACGAATACGCTCAGCATCGTGCGCCAAGAAGCGATACCCATACACAACAGCAGGATGGCACCCAAGGCAATGGCAATGACTGAGGTCTCACCGATAGAGCCGGGAATGAAGCCGCAAATCATATCGCAGATAGAGGCATCGGGCGTGATGTTCTGTGCCAGCTGTCCAAGCGGTGTGGCAGCGGTAAAGCCGTCGGCTAAGTCGTTACCCAGTCCGAAGATGGAGTCCTGAGCCACCCAAACGGTGTCGCCCGTCATTTTCGAAGGATAGGCGAAGAACAGGAACATACGGGCTGCGATAGCGGGGTTGAAGATGTTCATACCCGTGCCGCCGAAAATCTCCTTACAGAAGATGACCGAGAATGCGCAGGCTAAAGCCAGCATCCACAGCGGACAGCCGATAGGAATAATCAGCGGGATAATCATACCCGAAACGAGGTAACCCTCCTGGATTTCCTCACCCTTCCACTGTGCCCAGGCAAACTCGATACCCAGACCGACGATATAACTCACCAGAATCTTCGGCAGCACAGCCAGGAAGCCGTAGGCGAAAATCTCGCAGAAGCTGGCTGAGTCTAACGTTCCTGCGGCGAGATAGTTCTGGTAGCCGATGTTATACATACCAAACAGCATGGCGGGCATCAGAGCGATAACCACCATACTCATGATGCGCTTCGAGTCGATGGCGTCGTGAATATTCACGCTGCCAGCCTTCGCTGTGTCGTTAGGCACATAGAGGAAGGTCTCAAAGCCGTCGAACACCGAGCGGAAGGCATGAAGCTTGCCACCCTCCTCGAAGTTCGGCTTTATTTTATTGAGATAATTTCTTAATGCTGACATAGTTATGCGTTTTCTTTACGTAAAATATTCAGTCCTTCACGCACGATGCGCTGCAATTCGAGTTTCGACGAGTCAACGAACTCTGCGAGTGCGAAGTCCTCGGGAGCCACCTCGTAGATGCCTAAGGCCTCCTGACGGTCGATGTCGCCGGCGATGATAGCCTTGATGAGGTATTCACCGTAGATATCCATCGGCAGCACCTTGTCGTACTCGCCACTCATAATCATGTGGCGCTCGCCACCCTTCACACGGGCATCGAGTGCATACTGCTTCTTGCCACAGAGCCACGAGAAGTAGCTGCGGCTCACCGAGAACTGCTTCAGGCGCGGAAGAATCCATCCCAGCATCTCGTCGGCATCGTTGCCCTCGGGAATCACCGTTATCTCGCTGCTATGCGCCCCAAGGAAACCTTCCTTCGTAGTAGGCTTGCCCGTCAGCACGTTACCATTGATAATACGTACTGAGCGAGAGGCGTCGTAGCTGTTGCTGAGCAGCGTCGAGAGTTCCTCGCCCACCAGCATATCCACGTATGCCGGAGCCTTGATCTCGCTACCGCACAGGGCCACCGTGCGCGTCAGGTTCACCTTACCCGTATTAAACAGGCGGCCGATAAAGAGCACAACCGTTGGGTCGCCGATGGTCCACACCACCTCGCCCTTGTTCACCGGGTCAATGTGGTTCACCTGCACACCGACGTTGCCTGCCGGGCACTTGCCGTCGAAGACGTTCACCTCGGCATCCTTCATGCCTTCCAGCTCAGAGCCTACGCCAACACCGAGATAGGTCTTGGCAATCTTTGAGAGGGCAGTAAGACCTGTCTGGAAGTCCTGTTCCTGTCCCTGTACCTCAAACTCGAAGTCTGCAGCCAGAGGTTTGTCTCTCAGAGCAGAGACAAAAATTGCCTTAGGCTGTACACTCGGATTCGTGGACACAGCATAAGGCAACTGGTTGATGTAACCAAAAATACCCGCCTCCAACAATGCATTAATCACCTGCTCTCCTGTCAGTGTGCCGACATCTTTCTTGCCAAAGTCCGTAAACTCCTGCTGACTGTCTGCATCCACCTGCACGCAGAGCACCTTCCTGCGTTCACCCCGCACCACAGCACTTACCGTACCGCTGACAGGCGAGGCAAACTTTACTTCGGGATACTGTTTATTGACAAACAGAGCATCCCCGGCCTTGACCTTGTCCCCCTCCTTGACTACCACCTTCGGAGTGACTCCTTCGAAATCATCAGGCACAAGTGCATACTTGCCATTCGATTTCAGCTGGATTTTCTTCTCCTCAGCTTTGCCCTGAAGGTTAATGTCCAAGCCTTTGCGTAACTTAATTACATTTGCCATTTATAAAATGATTGAAATAAATATCCAAGGGGTTAAGCGACTGCAAAATTAATAAAAATTATGGATAAAATATGATTTTATCGGCAAAAAAGATGGCAATACTAATAATTTGTAGTATTTTTGCAACACAATTCAGCTTATAGTGCAAAAATTGTAATCTCCAACTATCAACGGGTGAGGATTCTGAAGCATATCATCAATTGGGTTGTATGGACTTTGTTAGGTCTGTACGCTATTGTCGTCATCGCTATTCACACCCCATCCGTACAGCAATGGTTGGGCAATTATCTGGCTGAGGCCATCGGCAGTTCTTTAGGCACACAAGTTTCTATCGGACGCGTTGATCTGGGATTCCTCAACCGCCTTATTCTCGACGATGTTGACATTAACGACCAGAAACAACGGCCGATGTTCAGGGCAGCCCGTATGACAGTAAAGGTAGATTTGGCATCTTTGGCCTTAGGCAAGATTTCCATCTCGTCAGCCCAAGTATTCGGAGCTCACCTGAAACTCTCGCGGCCTACTGCTTCATCGCCTCTCAACATCCAATTTGTCATCGATTCACTGTCATCACGCGATACGACAGCCAGTACCCCTCTGAATCTGCAAGTCAATTCTTTCATCATCCGCAGTTCTTCTGTCAGCTACGACCAGTGGGATGCTGCTCAAACCCGGAACCGGCTCAATCCTCATCACCTCAATATAACAGACATCAGTGCCTATGTCATTCTAAAGACCCTCACCGACGACAGCCTCAATGTCAACGTCAAGCGTATGTCGATGATAGAGCAGTCAGGCCTTTATGTCAAAAGACTGGCTTTCCGGCTGGCAGCCGGTCGGCATAACGCCCAGCTCCGGCAATTCGGGCTCCAGATGCCTGATTCCCACATACAAATCGACTCGCTCGATGCCTCATACGATACTCAGAAATGGGCAGAGTCGCTCTGTCTCAAAGGGCGTGTGGACGACGCAGGCATCAAACCATCCGATTTCAGGATTCTCCTTCCAGAACTGAAAAATTTTCAGCGCAGGATTGATCTCGTCACCGATTTCACCTATGAGGACCACACGCTACAGATACCCCAGTTCAACCTGACGTCGGAAAACAATCATCTTGAACTGCATGCTAACGGTATGCTCAGACTTCCCCCCAATGCCGAGCCAAAGACGTGGAAGATGACAGTAGGCCAACTGAAGGTCGGCGATGAGATACTGGACTTCATTTCAAAGAATCTCGTGGAACTGCCGCATCCTGTTCTCCAGATGGGCAACATCCAGCTGAAGGGTGCTTTCAACGGTGATACCGGTGGCAACATCAACGCGTTAGCAGATGTATCAACCGACATCGGTACTGCAACGGCACGGTTCAACCTCAAAAACGACCGCCTGTTTGACGGCGCTGTCACAACCGACGGTCTTAACCTCAAGCAGCTTCTCGAAAACGAAAAGTTAGGCATGATAGCTGCCGACTTGACGTTTAGTGGTATCATGAGAGAGCAAATAGGTGTCAAAGGCGCCGTGAGCCAGTTCGACTACGACAACAACAGCTATCAGAACATTACGCTCGACGGCAGATATACTGACCACCATCTGGCTGGCCAATTACAGATTAGCGACCCGAAGATGGCAGCCCAACTTGAAGTCGACGTACACGCCAAGAGCCTGAAGGATGCCGTAGGTGCCGTCAGTATTCATCACCTGAGCCTTCCCGAGAAGAACTACCATCTCGAATATCTGCATATCAAATCAGATTATGAGGAAGGACGTCATCACGTCACCCTTAACAGCGACTTTGCGCACGCCGACCTCATCGGACAATTCGACTATACCACTCTGGCTCAGAGCATTGCCAATGCTGTCGGTGCACGAATGCCTACCCTACCCGGACTGCCGCCACTCAGCAAGTCCGTCAATAACAATTTCACCTTACAGATGACCGTCGCCAAGACCGATTGGCTTCAGAAATTGCTGAATGTAAATGTCGACGTCACGCAGCCGCTGTCACTCTCAGCTACTGTCAACGACAACAGCCGGCTGATGAGGATTGACTTACTGGCCCCTCTGTTCAGCTTCAACGACAGCCACTACAAGGACGCCTACGTACATATCGACACGCCAACCGACACGATGACCATCCATGCAGGCATCAGCAGCATACAGGAAGGCGGACTGCCGCTACAGCTCGACATCAACGGCTTTGCTGCCAACAATAATCTGGTGGGCAGTCTCCACTGGGATAATAACGACCGGCAGAAACCTGTCAGCGGTATTATGAACGCAGCGACGCAGTTTTATGTCAACAATCAGGGATTGGCCGAAGCTCATGCACGCATTCTCCCCTCGACAGTCATCATCGACAATTCAGAATGGCTCTTGGAACCGTCAGACGTCCTCTATTCTTCTGAGCGATTATTGGTAGACCACTTCACCGTACACAACAACCAGCAATACATCACCGTCGACGGAACAGCCTCCAGGCAATCGTCCGACACGGTCGTCGTCGACCTGAAAGGTGTTGAGGTAGCCTATATCCTCGACCTCGTCAACTTCGATGCTGTCACCTTCTCCGGAAAGGCATCAGGACGCGCCACCCTTACATCGGTGATGAACGAGCCTGACATGAACGCCTCACTCACCGTCAACGACTTCAAATTCCAGGAGGGACGCATGGGCACGCTCAGCGCACTCGTCAACTGGAACAAGCAGCAGAAACAGATAGACATTCATGCTACTGCCAACGACGGCCCTGAAGCGATGACCTACATCAACGGCTACGTCTCGCCAGAGAAGAATTACATTGATTTGGGCATCTCGGCTCACGGCACCTATCTCGACTTTATGCACTCGTTCACGAAATCTTTTATTTCGCATATTACCGGACACGGTACGGGCGACGTCCGGCTGGCAGGCCCGTTGTCAGCTATCAACCTTACTGGCGGTCTTGTTGTCAGCGGCGAAGCAACCATCACGCCGACAAATACCACTTACCAGTTGCGCAACGACACCATCACCCTGATACCCAACAAGATAGCCATCACCCACCAGCCTCTTTACGATAAGTATGACAATATAGCATATCTCAGTGGCGGCATTTTCCATGAGGACCTTACCAATCTGAGCCTCGACCTGCACGTCACCACCGACAAGTTCTTAGGGTATGACTTCGACGACTTTGGCGACCAGTCATTTTATGGGACGGTCTTTGCTGCGGGCGATGTCGGTATCCGCATGAAGGGCGACGACGTCCATATTGACTGCCACGTGACTCCATTGAAGAACACCGTCTTCGTCTATAATGCTGCACAGACAGATGCCATCAACTCGCAGGAGTATATTACGTGGCAGACACACAGTCACAATGACGGACAGGCAGCTTCAGACGCCCAGCAGTCTGCGTCTGGCTCTACCAATATCTATATGACATTCCTCGTCAATGCCACCCCCGATGCCACTATGCGCCTGCTGATGGACGCCAAGACCGGCGACTATATCACGTTGGGCGGCAACGGCACTATCCAGGCTTCTTATTACAATAAAGGAGCTTTCCAGATGCAGGGCATCTATACCGTCGAAAACGGCACCTACGACGTCACTATTCAGAACATCATCAACAAGAAGTTCCAGTTCCAGCCCGGCGGCACCATCACCTTTGGCGGCGACCCCTACGAGGCGGCCCTCAACCTGCAGGCGCTCTATACCGTCAACGGTGTCAGCCTCTCCGACCTGAATATCGGCAACTCCTTCTCGTCGAACACCGTCCGCGTCAACTGCCTGATGAATATCGGCGGCCAGCCTGTCTCACCACAGGTCACCTTCGACCTCGACATGCCCAACGTCAATGCCGACGAGAAACAGATGGTGCGCTCACTACTCTCCTCGCAGCAGGAGATGAACCAGCAGGTACTCTATCTCTTAAGTATCGGACGTTTCTACAGTCAAGGACAAAACAACGCTGCACAGCAGGAGCAGTTAGACCGCACGTCGCTCGCCATGAACTCATTCCTCTCCGGCACACTTTCGACGCAGATTAACAACGTGCTGAACCAGATTCTGAGAAACAACAACTGGAACTTCGGTGCCAACATCTCTACCGGCACCGAGGGTTGGAATAATGCTGAATACGAGGGTATTGTCAACGGCCGCATGCTCAACAACCGTCTGCTCATCAACGGACAGTTCGGCTATCGTGACAACGCCACCCAAGCAAACCCCTCGTTTATCGGCGACTTCGACGTGCGCTACTTGCTTACCCCCAACGGCAACTACGCGCTGAAAGTCTACAACCAGACCAACGACCGCTACTTCACCCGCTCAAGCCTGAACACGCAGGGCATCGGCATTATTATGAAGAAAGACTTCAACGGTCTGAGCGACTTTTTCCGAACCAAGAAGAAATAAAGTATGAAGAAAGGTCTGATAGCTCTGTCGCCCCTCGGCGTGTTCATCGCCCTCTACCTGGTCACCAGCATCGTTGCTGCCGACTTCTATAAGGTGCCCATCACCGTAGCCTTTATGGCGGCCTCGGTCTATGCTGTCATTATCAGCGGCGGACGGCCCCTGCACCAGCGCATATCGACCTTCTCAAGCGGCGCCTCTACAGAGCAGATGATGCTGATGATCTGGATTTTTGTCCTTGCGGGTGCCTTCGCAAGCTCGGCAAAGGTCATGGGCAGCATCGACGCTACCGTGAACCTGACGCTCTGGCTGCTGCCGCCACAGATGCTGCTGGCAGGACTTTTCCTCGCCGCCTGTTTCGTCTCACTCAGCATCGGCACCAGCGTGGGCACCATTGTGGCGCTGACGCCCATTGCCGCCGGTGTGGCCGAACAGACGGGAGCATCGGTAGCCATGCTGACGGCCATCGTCGTCGGCGGCTCGTTCTTCGGCGACAACCTGTCGTTCATCAGCGACACCACGATAGCGGCCACACAGACGCAGGGATGCCGTCTCTCCGATAAGTTCCGCGTCAATCTCTTTATGGTGGCACCTGCTGCACTCATCGTCTTCCTCGCCTACGTCTTCATGGGGACAGACGTGCAGGCACCTACCGACATCAAAGCCATAGAGCCGCTCAAGGTTGTACCCTACATTGCGGTGTTAGTGACGGCCATCTTCGGCATGAACGTGATGGCGGTGCTTACCATCGGCATTGTACTGACGGGCATCATCGGCCTGATAGGAGGCTCCTACGACCTCTACGGATGGTTCGGCGCTATGGGCAGCGGCATCGTCGGCATGGGCGAGCTTATCATCATCACGATGATGGCGGGTGGCCTGCTGGCACTTATCCGCCAGCAGGGAGGTGTCGACTTCATCATCCGTCTGATGACGCGCCACGTCAGCAGCAAGCGAGGTGCCGAACTGTCGATAGCAGCATTGGTGTCAATCGTCAACGTCTGCACGGCCAACAACACGGTGGCCATCCTCACGGTCGGGAGTATCGCCAAACAGATTGGCGACCGCTTCGGACTCGACAACCGCAAGTGTGCTTCCATTCTCGACACCTTCTCATGCTTCTCACAAGGATTACTCCCCTATGGCGCACAAATCCTCATGGCGGCTGGTCTGGCGGCCTTGAATCCCATAACAATCATTCCTTATCTGTATTACCCACTGGTCCTCGGCGTCATCGCCCTGCTGGCCATCCTATTACGTTACCCAAGACGATATTCATGAATATCATTGAACGAAACTTTTACCGACTGCTCCGTGCCGGAGCCTTCGGCACCGAAGAGCAGATAGAGCCGCTCTCGGCTTGGAAGTGGAACCGACTGTACCAACTCTCGGAGATGCACGACGTGACGCCCATCGTCTATCAGGGACTGGAACGCTGCCGCGACCAGTTCTTCGTACAGGTGCCTGAGGCACTGGCCGAACAATGGAGCCGTCAGCGAGCGCAGACCGACGACGAGGAGAACGACCTGCTGGTGGCCGACCACCTGACGAACCCCCTGCTGAACCACAAGCTACAGAGCATTCTGGACGCCGAGGACTCGAACACAGAGACGCGGACGGCGCTGCTGCACCTCTCGGGCATTGTGCGCTTTCTTATGAATGCGGGTATTCCCGTCAAGCGCGTGACGGAGTTCGGCCAGTTTCTGAGGCAGTCGGCCAATCGCATCGACTTCAACACGTTAGGTCAATGGATCAGCCAACTGCAGTTTGACGCAATGGCTCAGATAACGGCTGTCATGCTGGTGAAGATGCTACACTTCACTCCCGAGGAACTGCCGTTCATGAAGCCCTTGACGGACGAGCAGATGGAACGGCAGATGCGCAAGATGTTCCGTCAGAAGAACTCGCACGCCGAGGAGTGGTACTTCTCTCAGGGTAAGAACATCTTCGTCCACACGTCGAACGCGCAGGCCATGATGTGGCACGTGCGCCGCTCGGCCAAGTTCTTCAAGTACTGTCCGGCTGAGACGGTGACCAACTTCTTCACCTCGTTCGCCCACTCGCTGTCGCACATCGAGGAATAGGTCGCCCTCCAAAGCAAAACTTTGCACAGCAAAGAATGTAATATGTAATATGTAATATGTAATAATCGCCGCTTTCCCAGTGTTTACTGCGGAAAGCGGCGATTTCAGAGTGTCGTGCTTCTCCCCTCCTTCGGGGTGGGCTTTCTCCCCTCCTTCGGAGGG
>ONYA01000001.1 GCA_900321965.1 uncultured Prevotellaceae bacterium | reverse complement strand
ATGGATTATTGCGACTAAAGTCGCTGATTAATAGGCGAATCCAATCTGTGAAATCCAAAATAATCGTGGCTATAGCCGCTTTAATCTGTTTAATCTGTTGAATCTGTGGTCGTTATAAAATTTTCGAAAGTTGAATCTTTAATCTTTTATCATGAAGTTGAAATCGAAGTTTGTTGAGATTGCGCTGCGCATCGTCATCGCAGCACTGACGGCGGCACTGACCGCCGTGACTACCACCTCGTGTATGGGCTACGGTCCCGTCGCCCTGTGAAAACCCCTCCCCCAGCCCCTCCCGAGGGAGGGGGGAGTACTCTCTGAAATCGCCGCTTTCCGCAGTAAACACTGGGAAAGCGGCGATTGTTACAGGTTACAAGTTACATGAAGCGTGTTTTATTACAAAGATGCGTCACACCAGCAATAATGCGGCTCTCAAATACGGGGGCCGCGCAGTGTTTCTACGATGCGCGCCATCTGGTTGGGGATGCGTATCTGTTGCGGACACTTCGAGAGGCATTCCTCGCAGTCCTGACACTGATATGCCCACTTCTTCTGGTCGCCCAGCGCTTTCTGATAGCCGTCGACGAACTGCTGCTTGCGTGCAGCGAAGTCGGCGGCACTTTTGTCGGGCAGCGGCAGTACGTGGCTGTTGACGGCCTCGTTGTAGTAGGCGAAGTTGCCGGGTATGTCGACGCCATAGGGGCAGGGCATGCAGTATTCGCAGGTGGTGCAGGGGATGGTGGGGAAGCCCGACATCTGGTCGGCGATATTGGCCAGCAGCTTGTTCTCGGCCTCGGTACACACCTCCAGCGGCGAGAAAGTTTCGACGTTCTCCTTGACGTGCTCCATACGGTTCATGCCGCTCAACGTGGTCAGGATGTTGGGGTAGGAGCCTACCCAGCGGAAAGCCCAGCGCGCCGTGCTGTCGTCCGGACGGACAGCCTTCAGCTGGTCGGTCAGTTCCTGAGCCATACGGCCGAAGGCACCGCCGCGCAGCGGTTCCATGATGACACACTGCACGCCCTGTTTCTCGCATTTGCCGTATAGGTATTCGGCGTCGGCATCTACGCGCCGTCCGCCGCGTAGCGAGGCGTGCCTCCAGTCGAGGAAGTTCATCTGAATCTGGCAGAAGTCCCAGTGGTACTCCTCCTGGCGGTCGAGCAGCCAGTCGAAGTCGCGCACGTCGCCGTGGTACGAGAAGCCGAGGTGCTTGATGCGGCCTGCCTCGCGCTCCTTCAGCAGGAAGTCGAGGATGCCGTTGTCGAGGAAGCGTCCTTTCAGCGATTCCATACCGCCGCCGATGCTGTGGAGCAGGTAGTAGTCGATGTGGTCGACCTTCAGCCGTTCGAACGACCGTTCATACATGGCTTTCGACTCGTCGAACGACCACAGGCGGCGGTTCTGGTTCGACATCTTCGTGGCCACGAAGAACTTTTCACGCGGATGACGGGCGAGCGCGTTGCCCGTGAGCACCTCCGACTGTCCGCCCATATACATCGGTGCCGTGTCGAAGTAGTTCACGCCGTGCTCAATGGCGTAGTCCACCATCTGGTTCACCTCGTCCTGATTGTTCGGCAGGCGCATCATGCCGAAGCCCAGGAGCGACACCTGTTCGCCCGAGCCGTGCTGCACGCGGTAGGTCATGCGGTTGTCTGCGGTCTTTCCGTCTTTCTTGTCTTGTGCCAATGCGTTCAGCGGTTCCAATGCCATCAACGCCACGGCTGATCCTGCACCGAGTCCCAGTCGTTTGAGGAACTCTCGCCTGTTCATGTTTTGTCTGTTGTCATCCATAAAGTCTATCTGTTCGGGTTAGCTTTTGCAAAGTTACGAAAAAGTCGAGAGCAAAACAAAAGATTTTAATCTTTTTTATGCCGAGACGGAGGAGTTTCCTTGAGCAAAGCGAAAAACTAAGCCATTTCGAATGGCAAAGTTACGAAAAAGTTTTGAACGGCCAAAGTTCTTTGCAAGAATTTCACTGACTCATGCAGAAAACCCGTAAGAGTCTCCCGGGCGACCACTGGCGTTTGTAGACAGCCTGCCAAGTATCTCTTAGCGGTTGCGGAAGTTCCACTTCGAATTGTCGCTGCCGAAGTCGTAGGGTGCGAGGGTGGGGGTGCTGTCGCCTGCCGAGTAGAGGCACAGGCGTGTGTTCACACCGTCGCGGCCGGGGATGACCTTCGGCATCAGACGGAACGTGCCGTCGGTCAGTTGCTCGATGCGCCATAGCTGACAGTCGTCGCCGGTGTAGGCGGGGACGGTGGTCACCTCGCAGTCGGCAGTAGCAGCCAGTGCGCGCTCCGTGCCGTCGATACAAATCTTGAAATAGGTGTTGCCGAGGTAGGCACCCTTGCCGTCGACAGGCTGGATGTTCCAGCGCTGCCAGGGACGGAACATATAATCGCCGATGCGTGCGGGAATGTCCCCTTCCGGCCAGCTGCCTTTCACCTCGTCCAACGTCTGGCAGGCAACGGGCTTTACGGGCTGCTGCATCTGGTCGCGGTTGAACCATCCCTGACGCTCCTGCTTCATACGGATGAAGTCGACAGCCAGTTCCAGGGCGTAGCCGCGACGCTCGCTCTCAATCTCGAAGACACCCCCGCGGAACTGTTCGCCAACGTAGGGCCAGTCGTTCTTCCAGAGCAGCGGGTGGATGGCGAGCGTTGAGCGTCCGCTAAGGTCGAAGTCGGCCTCCCAGTGGAACGATGCTATTTCCACGCCCTCGTCGATGATGGTACGTCCGAAGTGTCCGGCCCCCGTCTTGCGGTTGCCGGCGTTGACGACCATACGGCCACCGCCGTGGTACATGTCGCGGCCCACATTGTCAATATAAGGGCCTTCTACCGAGCGCGAGCGTCCTACCACGATGTTATAGGTGGAGTTCACCCCGTCGCAGCACGTGCCGTGGGTGCCGAGCAGGTAGTACCAGCCGTTTTTGCCTTGCAAGCGGTCTTCGTCTGAGCAGCGGTAGATGAGGTCGGTGGCCTCGCAGTCGATGGCGATGTCCTTCTCCTTGTTGCCACTGACGCGGTAGCCCGTCTTGGGGTCCAGTTCGATGAGGCGGATGGTGCCGAAATACGTGCCGTAGCTCACCCACAGGCGTCCCGTCGTGGGGTCGAGGAGCATACCGGGGTCTATGGCATCCTGGTCTTCCATGCCGTCGCTGGCGCATACCTCTACGGCTGTAGTCCACTTGAAGTCGGGCGACTTCGGGTCAAGCGTCTTGTTCCACATTGTCAGGATGCGGCCGCTATGGCCGCCGCCCAGGCCGCCTCCCGTGGCACCGTAGATGCAGAGGTAGCGGTCGCCAATCTTCATGATGTCGGGCGCTGCGCCGCCGCCGGGTCGGTCGGCCCCGCTGTGCCACGACCAGCCGTCTTCTGAGATAAGACCGCCGCCGCCCGTGCCGAATGTATAGTATTTGCCTTCACACTCGGCGATGGTCGAAGGGTCGTGGATGTAAGGTTCGCCCACCTGGGCGAAGACATTGAACATTGAACATTGAACATTGAACATTGCTGCGCACATCAATATGCGAAGAAATGGTTGCTTATTGTATTTCATAATAATACTCATATTTAGTAATTGTTTAAAACAACTTGGTGTTCTTTATTAAAATATATTATTGTCGTTATCATAAATTGTACCAAGTTTTCACTTTTCACTTTTCACTTTATAGTTCTTGACAGGGTTACCTTTCTCGTCGAGGAAGCGGACGCAGAAGTCGCTCATGCCGGGGCCGTTGATGATGGCACCGCGCAGGATGTTGCGGCCTTTCTTCAGGGTGATGCGTTTCGACATGGCGTCGTCCTTCACCATACGGCGGTCGCCGCTGAGCAGCAGGGCTTCCTCGCCGTTGAGCCACCACATGGAGGCCGAGTTAGAGCCGACGGCCAGACGGACGTTCTCGATAGCCTCGTCGCAGTCGATGATGGTGACAGCCCAGAAGAGCACGCCATAGACCTTCGTGCCCCATTTTTCGGCAAAGCGGAACAGCTTCACGTTGAAGTTCTCGCTGTCCAGGGCGTGCCACGTCAGCGTCTGCTTGACGGTCTTCACCTGGGGACCTTCAGGTGTCTGCTGTGCTCCACGGCCAAAGCCTGCGGGAGCCTGTTCCTGCTTGAACACGGCCTTGACCTTCTGTCCGTTCTTCGGTACGATGGTCTGCTGGCCCTTGAAGTATTCGCGGTTGAAGTGATCGCGGAGGTAGCTGTCGGTAAAGACGGTGTTACCGCTGTTGGGCTTGTCGATAGGCTCCAAGAGCAGCCAGCGACGGATGAATCCCTCGTCGTCGGGCTGTGCCGACGGCGTGGTGACGGCCGAGAAGTATTTGGGACGGTTCTTGAACTGCACCCAGTCCACCGAGACGGCACCGTTGCCCTCGTTGGTGATGACGAGATCGGTGACACCCTTCGGGGTATATTCCAAGGCGGCTGTCTGCGTCAGCCATTGGTTGCGCAGGTCGCGGCGGAAACGGCTCATCATCGGATTGGCAGCCGCACCAGCAGGCTGTTCGGGTGGTCTCACCGTCATCTTAAAGCGCGCCAGCACCTTACCTGTAGCCGTTTTCTCCCTAATACAGAACTCGGTATCGTCAGAAGCCTTGGCGGAAATGACCAGATAGCCGTCGTTGACGACGCTGAAGTCCACGTCCTTATAGCATAGCCAGCTGCCCTTCTTCGGCAGTGTGGCCTGATAGCTGCGGAAGGTGTTGACGGTGTCGATGAGTGCCGTCGTCACATCGCTGCTGGCAGAGCTGTAGCGGTCAATCTCTATCTTCTCGGTGGCTTTGTTGATGCCAACGCCACGCATGGTCTGCTTCACCTCCTGAATCGTGCCGTCGGCATTGAAGTACAGCTTCTCGATGCAGACCGAGCGGCGCTTGTCATCGTTCGGCGAGAGATAGTTATGGTGGTAGAACAGATACCACTGTCCCTTGTAGTTCACGATGCTGTGGTGGTTGGTCCAGCAGCCGTTAGGCTGTTCGGCCATAATCAGTCCCTTGTATTCGTAGGGACCCATCGGGTGCTTACTCATGGCATATCCCAGCACCTCGGTCTTCTCCCTGACGTAAGGATAGGTGAGGTAGTAGTTGCCGTTGTACTCGAAGGCGAACGGCCCTTCTGCCTGACGGTTGGGCAGGTCTTTCAGGCAGTTGACGCCCATCATCTCCACCTCGCGATTACCCCACTTCACGGTCTCCTTCGGTGTGTCGTCGGCCAGCTCCTTCATGTTCTCCTTGAGTTTGGCGCAGCGGCCGTTACCCCAGAAGATGTAGGCATTGCCGTCGGAAGCCTGCAGCACACACGGGTCGATGCCGTTGATGCCCTTGATAGGCTCCGGCTCAGGAACGAACGGCCCCTCAGGGTTGTCGGCGATGGCTACACCGACGGCGAAGCCCCCTCTGCCAGCGGCAGGAGCCGACGGGAAATAGAAATAATACTTTCCGTTTCTGTAGACGCAGTCGGGTGCCCACATCGAATAGGAATCGGGGCGCACCCAGGGCACTTTGTTCTGCGTGACGATGACGCCGTGGTCTGTCCAGTCGGTCAGGTTCTCCGACGAGAATACGTGGTAGTCCTCCATGCAGAACCAGTCCTGGCGCTGCCCCGCTGGCGGCATGATGTCGTGCGACGGGTAGAGGTACACCTTATTATTAAAAACGCGTGCGGTAGGGTCGGCCGTAAACTGGTCGCGGATAATGGGATTTTGTGCGGCGACCATCAATGGCAGACCGAGACACAGTAAGGTTAGTGGATGTCTTTTCATATTTTTGTTATGGTTTTTGTGCAAAGATATATTTTTTTTCTGAAACGGCCTTATTAAATAGCGGGATATTATGAATTTGAAACGTCGTGTGATGATTCTGCAACAAATACAAAAATAGAAACGCAAGAAAAATCGTAACTTTGCCCCCAAATTGCATCATTTAAAAACCAATAACAATCAAACAGAATGAAAAGATTTCTTCAATCCTTAGCCATTGCAGCGGTTGCGCTGCTTGGAACGCAGACGGCACAGGCTGCTGTCGATCCCAATTTCTACATTTTCCTCTGTTTCGGACAGTCGAACATGGAAGGCGCTGCCCGTCCCGAGGCTGTCGACTTGAAGAGTCCCGGTCCCCGCTTCCTGCTGATGCCCGCCGTAGACTTCCCCGAAGCCGGCAATCGTCCCGCCCGCAAGATGGGTGAGTGGTGCGAGGCTTCGGCTCCGCTCTGCCGTCCGAATACCGGTCTGACACCCGCCGACTGGTTCGGCCGCACGATGGTAGCTTCTACGCCCGATCATATTAGAATAGGTGTCATCCACGTGGCTATCGGTGGCATCGACATCAAGGGATTCCTGCCCGACAGCATCAAGGAATATGCTGAGAAGAAGGCTCCCGGATGGATGAAGGGTATGTTGGCTGCCTACGACAATGACCCCTACAAGCGCTTGGTCACGCTGGCCAAAAAGGCCCAGAAAGACGGTGTCATCAAGGGTATTCTGATGCACCAGGGCGAGACCAACACCGGCGACCCCAAGTGGGCTGGCATGGTGAAGCAGGTGTACGAGAACCTCTGCGGTGACCTGCAGCTGAAGCCCGAGGAGGTGAACCTCTACGTGGGCAACATCGTTCAGGCCGGTGGCAAGGGCGTTTGTATCGGCTGCAAGAAACAGATTGACGAGCTGCCACAGACCATCCATACCTGTCAGGTCATTTCTTCCGACGACTGCTCCAATGGTCCCGACCGCCTGCACTTCGACGCTGCCGGCTACCGCGAATTAGGTTGCCGCTACGGCGAGGCAGTGGCTCGTCACCTCGGCTTCGAACCCAAGCGTCCGAAGAATCTGCCTGAGGCCATCAAGAAGATTGAGGTGCCTGCCGACGCTGTCTCTGGCGAGTGCAACGTGCCCGGCAATGAGTTCCCGAAGATTGACAGCCAGCGCCGTGCCTACTTCCGCATCCAGGCTCCGCAGGCCAAGAAGATCATCGTCGACATCTGCAGCAAGAAATACGAGATGCAGCCACAAGGTGGTGGTGTCTTCATGGCTGTCACCGACCCGCTGCCCGTGGGTTTCCACTATTATTTCATGAACATCGACGGCGTGAACTTCATCGACCCCGCCAGTGAGACCTACTTCGGCTGCAACCGTGAGGCAGGCGGTCTTGAGGTGCCCGAAGGTCCCGAGGGCGACTACTACCGTCCGCAGCAGGGCATCGCCCACGGACAGGTGCGCAGCATCTACTACCACAGTCCCAACTCGAAGTTCGGCGAATGGCGTCACGCACTTGTCTATACCCCTGCCGAATATGAGAATGCGAAGAACGCCAAGAAGCGCTATCCCGTGCTCTACCTGCAGCATGGTATGGGCGAGGGCGAGACCAGCTGGATGCTTCAGGGTAAGATGCAGCACATCATGGACAACGCCATTGCCAAGGGTGAGGCTGTGCCGATGTTAGTGGTCATGGAGAGCGGCGACATCAAGCAGCCCTTCGGTGGCGGCAACAACCATGCTGGCCGTTCGGAGTATGGTGCCTCGTTCTATCCCGTCTTGCTCAACGACCTCATTCCTTACATCGACGCCAACTTCCGCACGAAGAGCGACCGCGAGAACCGTGCTATGGCCGGACTTTCATGGGGTGGCCACCAGACCTTTGACGTCGTTCTCCAGAACCTCGACAAGTTTGCATGGCTCGGCACGTTCAGCGGCGCCATCTTCGGTCTCGACGTGAAGACGGCCTACAACGGCGTCTTTGCCGATGCCGAGAAGTTCAACAAGCAGATACATTATTTCTATATGAACTGGGGTACCGACGACTTCATCAAGAGTCAGCCCATCGTCGACGGTCTCCGCGAGCTCGGCATCAAGGTAGATGCCTCCGTCTCCGAGGGCACCGGTCATGAGTTCCTGACCTGGCGTCGCGGTCTCCGCGAGTTCATTCCCCATCTGTTTAAGAAGTAGTACCATCAGAAAAGCCTGCAATCACTTGCAGGCTTTTCTGTTTTTCTGATTCTCCCTTATTGTAATGATTCTATCTCTGCGGCAATGATGTCAGCTAGTCTCTGTGCTCCCTTGCTCATCCATTTTCTCTTCATAGTTTCTTGTTTTTTTGTTAGTTGGAAATTCCGTTGCAAATTTAATGATTATTCTGAAATTATGGTATGATTGCCTGTCTTTTTGTGTTGTGATTAAACCTTTATTGCCTTCTTGCGTCTAAAAATAGGTTTTCTTTCGAAAACTAAACTGATTTATGGCAAAAAGATTCATATTATTTTTCTTGTCAGGGCTGTTTCAGCTTACAGCTTTTGCTCAGGAACAGCGAGAGATAACTGTTAGCGGCAGCGTCCAGGATGCCTGGAACGGTCAGGTGTCGAAAGCCTTCCTCAAGTCGAAGCCCCTTGTCGTCGCCCTGAATTTCTACGATTTGCTGGGGCAGCAGTCGAATTACGAGCGCTGGGTGAATGCCAACGGTCGTAGCGATCAGCAGAAAGAACTCAAACTCAATAATATACAAATATGAAAGACTTTAAATACTATGCGCCGACCGAAGTGGTGTTCGGCGAACAGAGCGAGGAGCAGGTTGCTTCTCTTGTGAAGAAATATGGTGGCACGAAGGTGCTGGTTCATTATGGTGGCCAGAGTGCTGTGCGCTCGGGACTCCTCGATAAGATTTGCGGACTGCTCCGTGAGGGTGGGGTAGCGTACGTCACACTGGGTGGCGTAGTGCCCAATCCGCGTCTCTCGCTGGTACATGAGGGTATTGACCTGTGCCGTCGCGAGGGTATCGATTTCGTGCTGGCCGTCGGCGGTGGCAGCGTTATCGACTCTGGCAAGGCCATTGCCTATGGCGTGTGCTACGACGGCGACGTGTGGGACATCTATATTGGCAAGGCAACGCCCGAGAAGATGCTGCCCGTGGCCTCGGTGCTCACCATCCCCGCTGCCGGTAGCGAGATGAGCGAGGCGAGTGTCATTACCAACGAGGACGGCGATGTGAAGATTGGTTACTCCAACAGCCTCTCTCGCCCGAAGTTTGCCATTATGAATCCTCGTCGCACAATGACTCTGCCCCCCTATCAGACGGCTGCCGGTGTGACCGATATGATGATGCACACGATGGAGCGCTACTTTACCAAGGACGACGATATGGACATTACTACCGACATTGCCGAGGCTATGTTGCGTTCAATGAAGAACGCTGTCTTTGCCGTGTTGAAGAATCCTGAGGACTACCGCTATCGTGCGCAGATCATGTGGGGCGGTTCGCTGATGCATAACGGACTCACGGGCTGCGGCGTCAGCGACGACTGGGCCACCCACCAGATAGAGCATGAGCTGAGCGCTATGTTCGACGTTACCCATGGTGCCGGTCTCGCCGCCGTCTGGCCGAGTTGGGCACGCTACGTGATGCACGAGAACCTGAGCCGTTTCGTCCGCTTCGCCGTCAACGTGATGGACGTCCCCAACGACTTTACCGACCCCGAGGGCACCGCCCTGCGCGGCATCGAGGCTATGGAGCGCTTTTATCACGCCATCGGTATGCCCGTCAACATCAAGGAACTTATAGGCAAGGAAGTCTCCGACGAGGAAATCCGTGAAATGGTGCGCAAGTGCAGCCGCAACTTCCAGCGCACCATCGGCTGCCTGAAGGTGCTGAATACCGAAGACATGGAAGCAATCTATAAAATGGCACGAGGATGAGGGTAGGAATCATCGGAACGGGCTGGATTGCTTTTGTCGAGACAATCCGCGAGCCGAAGCTGGCTACCCATTGAGTTTGAAGACGGTAAGCCTGTCATCCGTTGGCGCGATGAGTGGACGTTAGAAACCAAATAATACATCATGATGAAACAGTTATTCATTCTTGTCTGCTGCCTTTTTGCCATGAGCAGCTACGGTCAGCAGCAGTTGGGGCAGCGCCCCCGTGTCAAGTCACCCGTCATCAATGCCGACGGGACGGTGACCTTTAACTTCTTCAGCCCGTCGGCAACGAAGGTGAGTGTCAATGGCGACTTCCAGGAGATCCGCAACCAGCGACTTGACATGACAAAGCAGGAGAACGGCGTGTGGACGGTGACGACAGTGGCACCGCTGGCTCCCGAACTTTATTCCTACAGTCTCAATGTTGACGGTCAGCGCTTCGTTGATCCTGCCAACAGCTATGTGAATCGCGACATCGCCACGCTGAGCAACATCTTCATTGTCAGTAAGAGTGCCGACGATAAAGGCCATCTCTACGCTGTGAACGACGTTCCCCACGGCACCGTGAGCCGCGTATGGTACGACAGCCCCACACTCGGACAACAGCGCCGTATGACCGTCTATCTGCCTGCGGCATACGACGGCAAGAAGCGCTTCCCCGTCATGTACCTGCTGCATGGTCACGGCGGCGACGAGACAGCTTGGACTGACCTTGGCCGTACGTCGCAGATTATGGACAACCTGATAGCTGAGGGAAAATGCGTGCCAATGATTGTCGTCATGCCTAACGGCAATCCGACCTGCAACGCCGCCCCCGGTTGGTGGCACGAGGGCATGTACACCCCCGACGGCAATGCCTTCAACCAGCGTGGCGCCAAGGCTACGATGGAGGAGAGCTTTATGGACATCGTCAACTATGTTGACCGTCACTATATGACCATCGCCAAACGCTCTGGTCGTGCCGTGACCGGTCTCTCAATGGGCGGCGGCCACACCTTTGGCATCTCGCGCCTTTACCCCGAGTCGTTCGACTATTACGGCTTGCAGTCGGCAGCCTGCCGCATGCCCCGCGAGATCATGCCGAAGACTCCGGACTCGAAGCTTAATCAGGATTTTGACGGACAGATGGCGCGCCTCTTCGCCTCGAAGCCCAAGCTCTTCTGGATTGCCATAGGCAAGGATGACTTTCTGATGCAGATGAACACCGAGCTGCGTCAGTATCTTGACAATCATCACTACGCCTATGAGTACTACGAGAATGATGGCGGTCACATCTGGCGCAACTGGCGCATCTACCTCACGCTGTTCGCGCAGAAGATTTTCAAGGAATAAATAAATCTGTCGTTATTTCTCAGAGGCCGTGACGTTTTCACGAGCGGCCTATATTTTTTCACGAGCGGCTTATATTTTTTCACGAGCCGCTTGTTTTTTTTACGAGCGGCCGTGATGTTTTCTCCTGGTCTGAATCCTTCAATCCGTTGAATTGTGTTGCCCCACACATCATACTTCTTACCTCTTACTTCTTACTTCTCATTTTGTCTGTGATTCCCAGTTTGTCTTGTCTCTATATATGGTTGTCTTAACCAGAAAACATCCCACCCATGTCGCCCATGTCGCTCCTATGTTACGGGTGGGATGGGCGACATGGGGGGGATGTTTTCCGCTTCCCCTATCCTATTACGCGCGCGTAGGTGAAATTGTATGAAATAAAAAACGGACTGAATGCTGGGGGCAGTCAATCCGTTTTATTTTACTTGATAGTTGTACATTCTTGCCATATTCAAGCAGTACTCGTAGTAGGCGGCACTGTTGCGCCATTTGTTAATCAGTTTTCTCATATCTTTTTACCTTTTTGTTATTGAATGTTATCCATTCGCATTTCGCGCTTGAAATGCGGTTTGCGGGTGCAAAGGTACGACGAATTCCTGCAGGAAACAAGAGTTTTTTCATTTTGTTTGCGCAAACAGCCGTGTTTTTGATGTGAGTCAACTGAAAAGTTTCGGAATGGCTGAAATGAAATAGCGGCAAATAGGTGGTGGGTGACTAAAGCCTAATGCCGAGATAGGCGCGCATCATCCATTTCAGGTTTTGTATTTCCAATTCGTCCTTGTCGCCGAGGTTGGTGAAGTTGAACACCATCTGCATGCCGGCAAACATATTTCCGAACTGACGGACGACGGCTCCCCGGCTGGTGATAATCACTTCGGGGTAGTGGTGATGCAGAGGGATGTCATTGCCAGCATAGTTCAAGGATGTGTTGGTGTAGACGATGAACGTTGGCAGGGCCGACAGATGGAGGAGCCAGTTGCGGCTTGGTACATAATTGTAGCCGTAGCCCGCACCAAGTCCGATGTTTGTCATCTTGAAGCTGAAATCGATGTCACCGTTGAGCGCCTCGCCGTGCTGTCCTTGGCCGGAAGCCGCCAAGAGGAAGCTGCCGGCAGAGCGGCGCTGGATATAGGAGTGCGCAAAGGCGGCGGGGTAGGAGAACCGGCGATGGTTGAAGACATAATAGGTGTTGACGTTAAACGCCCTGAGTTTCAGCAGATCCTCGGGCAGTGTGATGTGTCCCAGCCTTTCCGATTCGTGCCATCCTTCGAAGTTCCGTGCGTCCTGATAGGCGATGTCGAAACCGAATTGCTTACCGTACGACCTGAAGTTCAGCTCGTAGTCGTGGTATTTCCCTGCCATCTTGGCGGGGTTGAGCGACAGGTTGAGCGACAGCCCCAAATAGCTGACGCCGACGCTGACGGTGGTCTTGTATTCGGCGCTCATCTCTGACTTGAAATGCAGGCCCTGCTCAATGCCTTCTGCCCTTATCTGTGCACCTGCCACATTGAGACGCCCTGTCAGCGTCCACTTTGTCTGCGGACGTGTGATGTAGGTGGAGTCGAAGTCAGCACGTTGGTAGCGTCGCATCAGGACGCTGTCCACCAGACGGTTAATAGAGAAGATGCTCTGTGCATGACTGGTGTGTGGAAGAGTCCACACAGCCAGTGTCATACACAGGAAGGTTATTGTGCGTTTCTGCATAACCGGATTTCGCTGATTCTCGGTGTTTGTTTGCCTTGCTCGGCAGCGAGGCTGAGCTGGAGGGTGCCTTTCGTGCCGGCGGGCAACTGGAGGGTGGCCATGCCCTGACGGTCGAAGGTGACCGCGCCGAGCTGTTTACCGTCGAGGCTCACCACGATGGGCTCACGGTCGGCGAAGCCCTTCAGACGCAAGGTTGTGGCACCGTCGGTCTTTACCTGATAGGTGAATGCCGAGCGTGTGCGACGCCAATGGATGCCTTCGTCTGCACCGTTCCACGAGCCGTTGCCGCTGTAGAAGTGGTCGCTCTCCGACTGCTGCTCGCCGCAGAAGATTTTGTCTACCGTCAGGGCCTCTAACTCCATGCGGGCCTTCTCGGCGGCAGCCATCTCCTGCTGCTTCGCCGTCCATTCGTTCTGTGAATAGAGCGGGAAGTAAATCTGGTAGCGGCACTCGTAAAGCTGATAGAACGGTACGAGTGTCATGCCTTCGTATTGGGGTAGGGTGACGCCCGTCAGGCGGAATGTCATCGGTTTGCCCTCTACGGGGTTGAGGTGGGTGAGGATGTCATCGGGGGAACCGATGATGGCGGGCATTTGAGTGGCGGGAATCTTCGGGCCGTTGGCGATGTGGCCGCCGCGGCTGTTGTCTGCATACATACCGTCCTGACGGTCGGTGCCCGTCTTGGCGGCCAGCACGATGGGGCCGTAGAGGAACGAGTACTGAGGCTTGCCGTCGGGGGTGGTGATGGCTGTCAGGTGCATCGGCAGTTCGATGTTGACGGCGTCGCCGTCCTTCCATTTGCGGTCAACGACGATGTAGCCGTCTTTTGTCTGGGTGTCAACGGGGGAACCGTTGACTGCGAGCTTGGCGCCGTCCGTCCACCAGGGGAGACGGATTTTGAGGGCGAACTTCTTGGCCTTCTTCAGGTTCAGCGTCAGTGTCGTCGAGGGCTCTTGGGGGAAGCGGTTCTCCTGCTTGACTGTCAGGTCATCCCATGTCAGTGTTGAGGGGATGAAGAGGTTGACGATGAGGTCGCTGCCCTCGTGGGCGTAGATCATCTCGCCATAGCGGGCGGGGTTCTCCAGTCCCGTTCCCACGCAGCACCACATGGAGGTCTGCGGCTGTGAGTAGACGCGGTAGTGGCCTGAGCGCAT
Organism: uncultured Prevotellaceae bacterium; assembly: GCA_900321965.1. Classification (GTDB taxonomy): domain Bacteria; phylum Bacteroidota; class Bacteroidia; order Bacteroidales; family Bacteroidaceae; genus Prevotella. The sequence continues at coordinate 117,341 of ONYA01000001.1, read as the reverse complement.
CGGGGTGAAATAGACGAAGCCGCCCTGCACAGGGTTGAGGATGGAGAGGATGTGGTTGTAGAGCGCGCGCTCGTAATAGTCCATAAAGTTCTTGTCGGCACTGGTCTGATAGAGCATCTTCGTCAGGCGCAACATATTATAGGTGTTACAGCTTTCCGGTCCCTGCTCTGAGGCTAAGAGTCCGCTGAAGTCGTTCGTCGGGTTGAAGTGCTCGCGCATGGAGTTGCCGCCGATGCTGACGCTGCGCTGTCCTACGACAACGTCCCAGAAGAACTTTGCGGCACGGTCCCAGTCCTGCAGACCTTCGAGGTCGGCAATACGCTTGTAGCCGATGACCTTTGGAATCTGCGTGTTGGCGTGCTTGCCCGTCAGGTTGTCCTTGCTCTCCAACAGGGGTTTCAGCATCTGCTGGTCGCTGAACTGGTGGGCCAACTTCAGGTATTTCTGATCTTTTGTCATGCCGTAGACATCGGCAAACGTCTCGTTCAGTCCACCCTGTTCGCTGATGAGCATCTTCTGAATCTGCTCGTCGGTAAGTCCCGACACGAGCTGTACCATCCAGTCGGTCAGCTTCACGAGCATCTCCTTGGCTTCGCTGCGTCCGGCAATGAGGTAGGCGTCACGCAGTCCGGCATAGATCTTATGGATATTGTAGAGGGGCACCCAGCGGTCGTTCAGTCCGAAGGAATTGGCACGGATGTTACCTTCCGACAGTTCCTTCCAGATTTTGCGGCCATTGGGCACACCGCTCAGATAACCGTCGCCGGCAGCATCCTGACAGCGTTTCAGCTCTTTCATCACGTAGTCGAGCCGGTCTTCTATCTCTTCATTTCCCGTGGCGGCATACATATAGCTCAGTGCCGACAGGTAGTGACCGCCGATGTGGCCGTCGAGACCAGTATTCTCCCAGTTCGAGTAGTTCTCGGCCTTGGGTGTCAGTCCTGCCTCTTTCAGGTAGGGTGCCAACAGTCTGTCGGCATCGAGCCCTAAAAGATAGTGGATGTCCATCTGCTGGTTTTTCAGGAACTGGCTTTCGCCCAGTCTGACGCTACTGATGGGGAATGACTCTACTCGCGTCGGCAGTTGTGCCGTTGCCGTCAAAGCAATGAGTGCAACACTCAAAAGAATTGTTTTTCTTATCATATTGTTTTACGTTATTTTGTTCTCGTTGCAAATATACTCCTTTTTTGCAGAAAAGCCAAACATTTGCTGTCAGAAGTTTGGTAATTCAACCTTTTTTGTATAACTTTGCAACATTCTAAAAACTGAGAATGATGAAAAAACTAATTTTTACTACTGTCCTGTCGGCAGTATTCTGTCTTGTCATGAGCGCGCAGAACCATCGGTTGTGGTATGCCCAGCCGGCAACGCACTGGCTGGAGGCATTGCCTGTAGGAAACTCTCATTTAGGTGCTATGGTCTACGGCGGCACCGACACTGAGGAGATTCAGCTGAACGAGGAAACCTTTTGGAGCGGCAGTCCCCACGCGAACAACTCGAAGGAGTCGTTAGAAAATCTGCAGGAGGTGCGCCGCCTCATTTTCGAGGGTAAGGAGTATCAGGCTTCAAAACTGATTGACCAGCACTTCGTGAAGGGACCGCACGGCATGCGTTTCCTGCCGATGGGCAGTCTGAAACTGACCTTGGGCCACAAGGACGTGACGAAGTACGAGCGGGCGCTGAACCTCGGCGACGCCACCGCCACCACCTCTTATATATATAAAGGTGTGAAATATGAGCGTACGGTCTTTGCCTCGCAGGCCGACGACGTCATCGTCGTTCAGCTGAAGGCCGGCAAGAAAGGTGCGCTGAGCTTCACGATGTCCTACCAGAGTCAGCTGCCTTGCAAGGTGAGTTCAGTGCATTCCTGCCAGAGTCCGCTGTCGGCAGGTTCCGGTAATCTGGGCGGACGCCTTACGGCCACCGTTCAGGGCGTGGATCAGGAGGGCGTGAAGGCCGGCTTGACGGCTGAGTGCCAAGCCAGCGTTCGGATAGAGGGAAAAGGTGCCGACATCACGTTCGCCGACGGCACGGTTGTTGTCAGCAACGCTACCGAGGCCACTATCTATATCGCTGCCGCCACCAACTACGTGAACTATCACGACATCAGCGGCAATGCCGCCAAGAAGAACAAAGACTGCCTGAACCATGCCGAGACTCTGCGCTACCCGCAGCTGCTGGCCCGCCATGTGGCGAAGTATCAGGAGCAGTATAACCGCGTCAGCCTGACGCTGCCGAAGTCGGCAAACTCCGGTTTGCAGACCGACAAGCGTGTGGCAGCCTTCGAGAAGGATGCCAGCGACCTCGACATGGTGGCCCTGATGATGCAGTACGGTCGTTACCTGCTGATCTCGTCGAGTCAGCCCGGTGGTCAGCCCGCCAACCTGCAGGGCGTCTGGAACGACAAGATGAATGCACCGTGGGACTCGAAGTACACCATCAATATCAATGCTGAGATGAACTACTGGCCGGCCCTCATCGGCAACCTTGCCGAGACCCAGCAGCCACTGTTTTCGATGATCCGCGACCTCAGTGTCACGGGCACGGAGACGGCCAAGACGATGTACGGCTGCGGCGGCTGGGTGGCCCATCACAATACCGACCTCTGGCGCATTGCAGGTCCGGTGGACGGCACGCCGTGGGGCATGTTCCCCACAGGAGGCGCCTGGCTCACCACACACCTGTGGCAACACTACCTCTATACCGGCGACAAGCAGTTCCTGGCCGAGCACTATCCCGTTATGAAGGGAGCTGCACAGTTCCTGCTCGACTATATGCAGACCTATCCTGCTGCCGGCGAGGTGAAGGAGGCTGCTGGCTGGCTGATGACCGTCCCCACGGTGTCGCCGGAGCACGGCCCCCGTGGCAAGGGTACCAACGTCTGCGCTGGTTCGACGATGGACAACCAGATAGCCTTCGACGTGCTCAGTCAGGCGATGCAGGCCGCTAAGGTGTTAGGGCGCGACAGCGTGCTGGCAGAGCAGTTGCGTTTTGCGCTGCAGAACCTGCCGCCGATGCAGATAGGCCGCTACGGACAGCTACAGGAGTGGCTTATCGACGCTGACGACCCGAAGGACGAGCACCGCCATATCTCGCATCTCTACGGTCTGTACCCCTCGAACCAGATTTCGCCTTACACCCATCCCGACCTCTTCACCGCTGCCGCCAACACCCTGAAGCAGCGCGGTGACATGGCTACGGGCTGGAGCCTCGGCTGGAAGACCAACTTCTGGGCGCGTATGCTCGACGGCAACCACGCCTTCACCATCATCAAGAACATGCTCCACCTGCTGCCCGACGACTCCAAGTCGCGCCAGTATCCCGCCGGTCGTACCTATCCGAACCTGTTTGACGCCCATCCGCCATTCCAGATTGACGGCAACTTCGGCGTATCGGCCGGCATCTGCGAGATGCTCGTCCAGAGCCATGACGGTGCCGTGCAGCTGCTGCCCGCCCTGCCCGACGAATGGAAGCAGGGAGCGGTGAAAGGCCTGCGGGCACGGGGAGGATTCGTCGTCGACGAGGAGTGGAACGAAGGGGAACTTCGTTCGGCAGTGGTGCGGTCGTCCGTCGGCGGTACGCTGCGCCTGCGCTCCTACGTGCCCCTACGACTGGCTAAAGGACCGAAGGGCGCACGGCTGAAGAAGGCCGAGGGCGACTGTCCTAACCCGCTGTTTGCCCCTGCCGCCATCCGTGAGCCGCTGCACTCAAAGGAGCTGAAAGACTTCAAGCCGCAGACACTCCGCAAGGTCTATGAATACGACGTTGAGACGGTTGCAGGGCAGAATTACCGCCTTGTCAGCGAGTAAATGAAACATACAGAAAAGAACGCGACACATACGAAACGATATGTGTCGCGTTCTTTTTGTACCTTTGCAGCCGAATATTGCCATCTAACAAAACCGTTATAACCAATGAAACAAACTAAAAGACTCGCCCTGGCTGCCGTGCTCGCTTTGAGCACATGCGCTACGTGGGCACAGGGACTAAAAGACGCCTACAAGGACTATTTCATGATTGGCGTCGCCGTAAACCAACGTAATGTGTCGAACGCACAGCAGCAGGATCTCATCCGAAAGGAGTTCAACTCTATCACGGCTGAGAACGACATGAAACCAGAACCTACCGAACCAAGGGAAGGACAGTTTAACTGGGAGAATGCTGACCGCATTGCCAACTTCGCCCGCCAAAATGGTATCAAACTGCGTGGCCACTGCCTGATGTGGCATTCGCAGATAGGCCGCTGGATGCTTGGCGACAACCCCACGAAGGAGGTGTTCTACGAGCGTATGAAGAAGCACATCCAGGCCATTGTCACCCGTTATAAAGACGTCATCTACTGTTGGGACGTGGTGAACGAGGCTATTGAGGACAATGCCAACGCTACCGACCCCTATCGCCAGAGCGCTATGTATAAGCTCTGCGGCGACGAGTTCATTGAGAAGGCTTTCCAGTTTGCCCGCGAGGCCGACCCCAATGCCCTGCTGTTCTATAACGACTATAGCACCGTTGACCCCCACAAGCGCGACCGTATCTATAATATGGTGAAGAAGATGAAGGACAAGGGCGTGCCCATCGACGGTATCGGTATGCAGGCTCACTACAATATTTACTTCCCCTCAGAAGATCTGCTCGACCAGGCTATCTCGAAGTTCAAGACCATAGTGAAGCATATCCACATCACCGAGTTCGACATCCGTGTGAACGAGGAGATGGGTGGTGGCCTGCAGTTCAGCCGCGACGGCGCTGCGGTGACCGACTCCGTGAAGCAGCACCTTGCCGACCAGTATGCCCGCTGCTTCCGCGTGTTCCGCAAGCACAAGGACGTCATCGACTGTGTGACCTTCTGGAATCTCGGCGACCGCGACTCCTGGCTCGGCGCAGCTAACTATCCGCTGCCGTTTGACACGGAGTACAAGCCCAAGCTGGCTTATCAGTATATTAAGGAGATGAAGGATCCCGCATGGAACCTACCTCCACGTCCGGCACGCAAGCCCCGTCCCCAGGGTCAGCAGGGCCGTCGCCGTGGCGGTCAGCAGGCCCAGCGCCCGGCCTTCAACCCCGATATGGCCTTCCCTGAGGATCCGAATGTGAAGGAAGACTTCAAGCCTTCGACGAAAAACCAGCCTGGTCAGCAGTATCCGATGGTCAACTCACAGGGCATCGTCCGCTTCCGTGTGGAGATTCCCGATGCTCAGGCCGTCAGCGTCAGCCTTGGACTGGGCGGTCAGGGTGGCACCCCGCTGCACCGTGCCTACGACAACTCTTGGGTAGGCCAGACGGCAGGCCCGATGGACGAAGGCTTCCACTACTATCACCTAACGGTCGACGGTGGTACACTGAACGACCCGGGGGCACAGAATTACTATGGCTCCTGCCGTTGGGAGAGCGGTATCGAAATCCCTGCCCACGACCAGGACTTCTATGCAGAGAAGAACGTTGCTCACGGTCAGGTCAGCGAGGTCCGCTTCTGGAGCGAGAGCACGAAGAGCCTGAAGCGCGCCTTCGTCTATCTGCCGCCGACGTACGGTCAGAACAAGAAGGAGAAGTTCCCCGTGCTCTACCTGCAGCACGGCTGGGGCGAGAACGAATACGCCTGGAGCAACCAGGGTCACGCTAACCTCATTATGGACAACCTGCTCGCTGAGGGCAAGTGCAAGCCTTTCATCATCGTAATGACCTACGGCATGACCAATGACGTGCGCTTCGGCGGCATCGGCCAGTTCACGGCCAAGGAATTCGAGACCGTCCTTGTCGACGAACTCGTTCCCTATATCGACAGCCACTTCCAGACGATATCCAAGAAAGAGGGCCGTGCCATGGCTGGCCTGTCAATGGGCGGCATCGAGACCAAGCTCATCACCCTGCGCCGTCCCGAGGTCTTCGGCTACTACGGACTGCTGAGTGGCGGAACCTACCAGCCCGAGGACATCAAGGACCCGAAGCAGGTGAAGTTTATCTTCGAGAGCTGTGGCTCCAAGGAGAACCCTGACGGCATCAATAAGAGCGTCGAGGCTCTGAAGGTTGCCGGCTACAATGCTAAGGGCTATGTCTCAGAAGGTACGGCACATGAGTTCCTGACATGGCGTAGAAGCCTGAAGGAAATGGCTCCACTGCTTTTCCGTTAAGCCTTTGCGACATATTGAAAAGTATACGAAACAAGAGATGCGGCTCATGCCGCATCTTTTTTGTATCTTTGCACCCGAAAACCTAAAATGGTATTTAATGATAAGAAAACTACTCCTATCCTCGCTCGGTTTGTTGTCGGCAGTTTGTATGGCTCAGACGACAGCCAATGCGTATATTGACGCCACCAAGGCACACCAGAAGATTACCGGTTTCGGTGCGTTCGTCTGTTCCCCGCAGTTCCAGTATAACCACATGAGTGATACGGAAATCGGCAGGGTATGGGGTAAGACTAGTACCGTTGGCTGCAACATCATGCGTGTTTTCCTTCCTATCGGCAGAAATGCGTGGGGACTGTCGCTCTCAACGATTAAAAAAGCTAAGCAGAAGGGACTCATCGTTTTTGCCTCACCTTGGGGACAGCCCGCCGAGTGGAAAACCAATAACTCGTCAAACTGTGTACAAAACGGTGTAGAAGGCTATCTGAAGAAGGAAAATTGGGCTGACTATGCCAAATACCTGGATGACTACGTGAAATATTTACGGCAGAATGGTGTCGAGCTGGACGCCATCTCCATACAGAATGAGCCCGACTGGAAATGTGAATATGCCGGATGCCTGTGGTCGCCCAATGATATGGCAGAGTTTGTGAAGACATACGGTAAGACCATTTCCTGTAAGGTGATTACGCCCGAGACGCTGGCTGTCAGGGATGATTATGTCAATGCCCTGAACAAAACCGACGTGCTCGAAAGTTTCGATATCTATGGCGGCCACCAGTATGGCGGTATTCAGTCTGCCTATAAGAATCTTGGCACGAAAGGCAAGGAAATATGGATGACGGAGTATCTTATCAACTGGGATGAGGAGGAGCATACCACACGAAACTATGACTTCTCGAAAGACTTCTTCAATTTCTTCCGCGCTATTAATGTCTGTATGCTCGGCGACTTCAATGCTTGGATTCATTATACTGCCAAGCGCTATTATGGTTTGATGGGTGATGGGCAGAAAAATGCAGGCTCCTCAGGTGCCATTACCAAGCGTGGCTATATCATGGCTCACTTCGCCAAGCATGTGACAGGTATGACCCGCATAGATAGTAACTTCGGCGGATTGGAAGGTTCGGCCTATCTGTCACAGACGGGCGACACGGTCGTTGCCGTGATGGCTAACACCTCTACCGACGCGGTCGACTTGTCAATAGACCTGCCGTTCTATACGAAGACGGGAAAGATATATACCACGACAAAGACGAGTAACTATCAGGTGAAAACGCTGACCGAGACGACAGAGACCTGCCGACCGAAGGCTACCGTGGCAGCACAGAGCGTCGTGACAGTGCTGTTTGTAAAGTCGCGCGACCGTCAGCCGTCGACCATGACGGGCAGCATCTCTTACTTTGAGCGTCCGCGTATCGATGACCTGACAACCACGAAGAGCGCTTTTGGCACAGCCTACAAGCTGTCGGGCAAGACGAAGACCTTCAACCACAACTCACCCCTGATTTCCAGCAGGACGGATGCTTCAAATGGCTATGTCAAACTGAACGAAGGTGCTGCCAAGCTGGTGTTCGAGGTGACGAAACTGACATCGAACATGAACTATTCGTCGGCTATCACTACGCTGGTGTACGTCAACGGAAAGGGACAGGTGGCCACGCATAATTATGGTGACTTGGAATTTCCCGCTCACGAAAACTTCCAGTGGGTGTTCGACCTCTCGACGGCCACGCTCGCCGACGGCTGCACCGGACTTATCTCGCTCACCAATAACAACTGGTCGTCGAACCTCTCGTTCACTTTTGCCGACGTCTATGTGACGAGTGGCAATACGCAATACGTAGGAACGCTGAAAGGTTCGTACCTGGAAGACGACAGATATTTGCTCGACTTCATCAATGATGCCTCTTGCACCAGTGTTGACATGACGGCGGTCACGGGGATACCTGCCACACTGCCGTGGCTGGAAGCCACCAACCGCTTGGCTTATGTCGGTGCCGACAGTCCGCTGAGTGGCAGCAATGTGGTGAAGGGCAATGCCTGTCCGTCGCTGGTCGTCAACGAGGCCTGGGGAGCCTTCCGTCCTGCCAAGGCGTTTACGGCTACCAATGCTACCTATACCTGTACGGTTAACGGTCAGCACATCGTACAACTGCCCTTTACGGCCGCCGTCCCTGCAGGTGTCACCGTTTATACGCTGACGGCAGACTTGCAGCCCGTGGCTGTCACAGGTATGATTCCCGCTAACCAGCCCCTGCTGGTAGAGGCGCAGGGGGAGGTGACTTTCCAAGGCTCTGGCGATATCGTCTATGTCCCTTGCACGTTGACGGATGCTGTCTTACCCATCGTAACGCCAACAGCCATCAGTGCTCCAAGGGCAGCATTGCTCACTGTGCCCTGTTACGACTTAAACGGAATGCGTGTGAACACGGTCCGTCGGGGCGTTATTATCAATAATGGCTATAAATACCTTATTAAATAAAATGAAAAGACTTAACCATATTCTCTTGCTGTGTCTCGTCGCTATGAGCGGCGTGGCGCAGCCACAGTTCAGCAAGCCCCATGGACTTTATGATGGGGGTAGCCTGACGGTGGCCATTAGCGGTGATGCCGCTGCCAAGATTTTCTATACTACCGACGGCAGTACACCAACAACGGCAAGTACCAAGTACACATCGCCGTTGACTATCCAAAAAACAACTATCTTGCGCGCTATCGAGCAGATTGGCGACTCGCTGTCGCCCGTGGGTACGGCTTCCTACATCTTCGTCAACTCGGTGCTGAACCAGCCCAATAATCCTGCAGGCTACCCGGCAGAGTGGGGGTATTATACCGATGTGAACAGATGGGAAAGAGCCATTGCCGACTACGAGATGGACCAGGAGATGACAAGTAACCCGACGTTGCGGCCGAAGATTATCGAGGGTCTGAAACAGCTGCCCATCCTGAGTATCGTCTCTGACAAGGATAACTTCTTCAGCCATGAGAACGACCCCGACCGTGGCGGCATCTATATCTTCACGGGACCTCCGGTGGGCGACGCCACGGGGCACGGTTGGACGCGCCCTACCAGTGTGGAACTCTTTGGCGGTCCGCAACAGCACGACCTGAGCACCTCCTGCGGCATCCGTCTCCACGGTGGACACGGCCGTCTGGCAGAGAAGAATCCCAAGCACTCCTTCCGTCTGGTATTTAAGGAGCAGTACGGCCCGAAGACGCTGAGATATCCGCTCTATGGCGAAGACCAGCCGTCGAAGTTCGACCAGTTGGTGCTGCGCTGCCACTTCGGCAATGCCTGGCAGCACTGGGGCGAGGGCAACCGCGAGAAGGCGCAGTACACCCGTGACGTCTGGGTTCGACGGATGCAGCGCCGCATTGGCCGCACGAGTGTCAACGCGATCTATGCCCACCTCTTCCTTAACGGCATGTATTGGGGCATCTATAATATCGCAGAGCGTGTCGACGATCAGTTTGGCAAGGATCATCTTGGCGGTAAGAAGGAGGATATTGACGTGGTGAAGATTGAGGAGGACGGCGGCAACCATCTCGAGGCCGCAGAGGGAACCCTCGATGTCTGGGAGCAGATGACCAGTGCCGTTGCCAAGGCTGGCAGCGCTGAGGGGTATGCCAAGCTCGACTCTCTGTTAGACATCGACAACTTCATCGACTACATGCTAATCAACCAGTATGCCGGCAACACCGACTGGGATCACCATAACTGGTATGCCATACGCCGTCATAATTCTGACGAGAAGACCAGCACGGGCTTCCAGTTTCTCTGCTGGGACTCGGAGATTGTCTTTGAGAATGTCCGTGAGAACAATCTGACTAAGAATAACGGAGGAAGTTACCCCACAGGAATGTTCCACAGTCTGCTGCAGAATCCGACTTTCGCCAAGAAATACCAGCGTCGTGCCAAGGAACTTCTGGCCGATGACGGCTTCCTCGGCCAGCAGTCGGTGGTCAATTTGTGGGACAGCCTCTATCATACCATCGACAAAGCCATCTACTGCGAGGCCGCACGTTGGGGTGACTTCCGTCGCGACGTACAGCCGCAGCCGTCGTATTACGGCTCAAACCGCGTGTTTACCGTCGACGATGCCTATATGCAGGAGCGCAACCGTCTGCTCACCAGCTATTTCCCCTATCGCTCGGGCATCGTCCTGGACAATATCCTGGCCTTCGTACAGGTTGACGACTTCGAAGCACCCGAGGAATGGGTTCCGATGGCAGCCTCTATGTTCCACCGTTGGAATGGTACAGGGGCAGATGCACAGGTGACGGAACAGAATCCCGGGGCTGAACTGAACTTGAATAACGGTGCCGAACTCGTTGCCGGATTTAGTTCCGTCAGCTATGACCTCTTCGCCGACCTTACCGGCTACGACTGCCTCGTCATCCGCGGAACGGGTGGTAACCTGCGCATCTTGGGTAACCGTCTGACGGATCATGGAGACTTCAAAGAGGTGGTTGTTGCGCTTAACAGCAGTGACAGGCATTGGGATGCTGACTACGGCGTCGTCATCGTGCCGCTGTCGGAATTGCGGTTGTGTAACACCCAGCGTGACGGCTCTGTCCGCCACGATGAGTTTGCCCACCTGAATGCTATCAAGGTGCAGGGAGGCTCCAATGCCACAGTCTCCGGACTCTGGCTCATCCCCGCTACTCCGTCCTCAGTCAGCGCCGTCAGCGTATTGCCTGCCGATGGCCAGTACTATAACCTGAACGGACAGAAGGTGGCACGTCCCGTCCGTGGTGGAATCTATATCTTAAACGGCAAGAAGATTATCAAAAAATAAATAACAACAATGAAACACTATTTCCTTAACTTGCTCCTGCTGCTGGCAGGGCTGATGCCTGCGAAGGCTGACAACATCACAGTGAACGGGCAGCAACGTTCCTACAATGTCTACGCGCCAAAAAACTTGGGCGAAAACCGGCCTCTGCTCATCTTCTGTCATGGCTATAATCAGGATGCCAACTGGATTCAGAACTCTGAGTTTAAGAATGAAAACGTCAGTATGGAGGCCGTCTGCGACACGGCAAAGTTCGTTGTCGTCTTTCCTAATGGTATCGACCGGGCCTGGGACATCGGTGGCGACCGCGACATCAACTTCATCAAGGCCATCATAGAGAAAATGGCTACGCAACACAAGATTGACCGTAACCGCATCTATATGGGTGGCTTCTCCATGGGTGGCATGCTGACATATAACGCCATCAACAAGATGGCCGACATCATTGCCGCCTTTGTATCTTGTAGCGGTCCGTCGGTCGTGACACCCAATTCCAAGACACGCCCGGTGCCTATCCTCCATATTCAGGGAACGGCAGACAACTTCGGAGGCGTGCAGCCGGCGCTGAACCCGTGGATACAGCATAACGGATGCTCTACGACCGCAAAGGTAATCAGTAACTATAATGGTTTCAGTGGCGCTAAGTTGCACATCTGGGGACCCGGAAAAGATGGCGTCGAAGTGCGGCTCATAGAACTCAAGGACAAAGGTCACTGGATAACCAAGGAACCCCAAGTGTATACAGGCAAGGAGATATGGAACTTCTGTAGCCGTTACTCGCTGAATAAGACGAAGCCCAGCGTGACTATCACTTCGCCGAAGGCGGGGCTTATCTATAACAGCTTTGCGCCGCAAGGCACAGCTACCTTTCCCGATATCACGATTACGGCTAATGCCGACGATCCGAACGGCACGGTCAGTAAGGTGCAGTTTTACGATGGCAGTACCCTGTTGGCTACCTGTACGTCAAAGCCCTATAAGGCCACATTGACGGGTGCCAAGTCGGGTACCCATACACTGAAGGTGGTGGCTACCGACAACGACGGCGAGACGGCATCGGTCACTACCAGCGTGACGCTGACGGCATCACAGACGCTGAGCCTGTCGCAGAGGTTCACAGAGAATGCCTGTACCCCTGCTGGTTGGATCAGCTACGACGGTTCTGAGAAACGTATCGGTTACGTCGGTGGTCACGGCAATGGCAGCCGTGTGATGCAGCTGACGGGCAGCCCACGTGCCTTCAACTACGGGTACTATTTCCGCAATATCAACGGTAACAGGCATGATGGCTGGATTAAATACGGTTTGCCGGAGTCCAGTGCCACCCTCAGTCTCGCTCCTGGTCATTATGTACTGAAGTTCAAGGCCTGCAACTGGAATATGGCAAGTTTCGGAGAACTGGAATTCGCTGTTGAGAAAGCTGCCGATGGTCAGGCTGTTGCCAGCACCACCTATAAGCCGACCGTCAATATCGGTAATAATGCCGGCAACGGCTTCAGCGGCGTCACCCAGCAGACGTTCGAGTTCGACGTCACTGAGCAGGGCAACTACGTCCTGGCAGTCTATTCTGCCGCCTCGGGCTGGAGCGATGGTATGGTGGGCGAACTTATCCTCACTGCTAACGGCTACGAAACAACGGGTATCAAGACGACAAGTCGGGCAGAAACGCCAACAGCTATTTTCGACTTGCAAGGACACCGTCTGGCCCAAGCTCCGCGAAAGGGCATCTATATCCAGAATGGTCAAAAAATCGTGAAATGAATAAGAAAGCACTTATTGCAATCATCACTTGTTGCCTGCTTGCCCCTAAGGGTATGCAGGCGCAACTGTCTACCAACCCCGACAAGTTCCTTGGTAACATCACCACCGACTGGCCCGGTAGCATGAACTATGATGGTTTCATCTATTCCGACTATTGGAATCAAGTGACACCCGAGAACGGTACTAAGTGGAGCACCGTCGAGGGCAACCGGAACTCCTACTATTGGGGAGGAGCCGATCCGGCTTTTAACTACGCTAAGCAAAAAGTTTTCCCGTTTAAGTTCCACTGTCTGATATGGGGTTCGCAGTATCCTGAATGGCTGAAGAACCTCTCGGCTGCCGATAAGTACAAGGCGGTGGTGAAGTGGATGGATACCGTCAAGAAGAAGTACCCCAATCTTGAGCTGATAGATGTGGTCAACGAGGCCGTGGAGGGACATCAGCCCGATACCTACGTCATGCGCGAAGCTTTGGGGGGCAACGGCAAGACAGGCTACGACTGGATTATCAAGGCGTTCGAGATGGCGCACGAACGCTGGCCTAATGCTATCCTCATCTATAACGACTTCAATACATTCCGTCATAATACTGACCAGTTTATCGAATTGGTACGCACGTTGCGCGATGCCGGTGCGCCTATCGATGCATACGGCTGTCAGAGCCATGACCTCGGAGGCATGAATCAGGCAGATTTCAGAACGGTGATGACGAAAATCCAGAATGCGCTGAAGATGCCGATGTATATTACGGAGTATGATATCGGCGATACCAATGACGGCAACCAGAACTGGAACTATCAGCAGCATTTCCCCGTGATGTGGGAGGCTGACTATTGCGCCGGCGTTACGCTGTGGGGTTGGTTCTATGGCAAGACATGGATTCACGGTGAAAATCCCGATGAGAAGGGCATATCAGGCTTGATAAAGAACAAGCAGGAACGCTCGGCCTTGAAGTGGCTCCGCACGTATATGCAGAGCGACAAGGCCAAGCAGGCCAAGAGTCCTTTCCCCGGTATGAAGAAGGAAGCCTCCGTCTACGTGAAGCCGCAGGCCCTGTTGGTCAATACTAACAAGGAGATGACCATCGACGTGACCGCCAAGATGCGTACCAAGAGCGTGCAGAGCGTGGCTCTCTACGTCAACAACGTGCTCTATCAGACGCTGACCGAAGCTCCCTATACCTTTACTTATACACCAACGAAAGCGGCGAAGTTCAACTTGAAGGCTGTGGTCACCACTACCGACAACACGAAGTACGAGCGCCTGTCTGCCTTCACCGCTACCAACAATTACATTCCGCAGGAGGGCGACGTGCTGACGGTGACAGGTCGCTTGACCAGCATCTCTGCTGGCAAGACCTTTGCCATTGTCAACGAAGCCGAGGGCAAGGCTTTGTATGGTATCAACGACCAGCACTTAGGCTACGATACCTACGACAAGGCTTTCGCTGAGTCGAACAGCGGCTATCTCTTCAAGGCGGTCAACAGCTCGGTCTCTGGCAAGTACCTGCTCCGACTGATGACACCTCAGAATGGAGAGTACAACATCTGGGGAAATCCTGGCTACCTGAACTCACAGCTCGTCTCTGGCGATTGTTGCTTTATCCTGGGCAATACCCAGCACAGCAATGGTCAGGATATTGACAATGGTGCTGTCTGGGAAATCAAGTACGTCTCTGGCAAGGGCTTCTCGCTGAAGAATGTCGGCACGGGCAAGTATCTCAAGACCAACGATACCGCCAAGTACGACGACCCCACATACTTCACCTTCGCCACGCTGGGCTATCAGCCGACGGGCATTGTCGAGACGCCACAGCCTGCCATCGTCAATGGCAACAGCTTGGCTGTCTACAACCTGCACGGTATGAAGGTCGGCACACTGTCACAGTGGCAGCTGTTGCCTCGTGGCTTGTATATCATCAACGGAAAGAAGATTCAAAAACAATAATCGATATGATGCATAGATTGGTTCTAAGATACTATTTCTTGATTGCCATGACTGTCAGTTTGACTACTGTTATGGCCCAAGGCGTGAAACCGCTGCCGAGCCTTCATGTCGAAGGACGGTGGCTTGTTGATACCCATGGTAACCACGTCGTACTCCACGGCGTGATGGACACACCGAGTGCGTGGTTCAATGGCGGTCGGTGGGGCTGGAGCTACGACGATGCCGGTCGCCAGCGATGCCTGAACTATTTCGAAAAGCTCTTTACGGGTTTTGAAAAGGCTAACTGTACGGTGTTCCGTCTGCATCTGGAACCAGCTTGGACGAATGACAACAGCTATACCTATGTCCATGGTAAGGACCAGCCGGCAAGCGAAGCCCAGGGCGAGGCAGATATCAGGCATTTCAATCCTAACCGTCTGAAGACCTACCTTGGCTCGCTCTACTTCCCGCTGATGCAGAAGGCGATGAACCACCGTCAGTATGTCGTGGTACGCCCGCCAGGTGTATGTCCTCATAATCTGAAGGTGGGCGACTACTATCAGAAGTATCTTTTAGACGTCTGGGACATCGTCAGTCAGAATGCTAATATCAAGAAGTATGCCGGCCAGATAAGCTTGGAGTTGGCCAATGAGCCTGTCAACTTGAAGAATGCCAACAACCAGGATGATGCCAAGGCTTTGCACGACTACTTCCAACCCATCGTCGACAAGATTCGTGCCAATGGCTTCACGGGTATCATCTGGATTCCCGGTACGGGCTACCAGTCTAACTATCGCAGCTATGCCTCATGGCCCATCCAGGGCTACAACATCGGCTATGCTGTGCATGACTACCCCGGCTGGTATGATAATTCCAGCGACGATAACCCTAATCCAACCCACAAGATTAATGCCTTCCATGAGGCTGTCCCCGTCGTTGACACTAATCCTATCTTCATCACCGAAGTAGACTGGAGTCCGCTGAAGGAGCCCAAGACGCCTAAGACAAACCAGGATGGCTCCATCCAGTATAACGAGATGGGACAGATTGTGTATCAGAATCTTGGCACGTGGGCTACGGCTTCCACGTCGAAATGGGGTAAGGCCTTCAAGGCTGTGCTCGACAAGTTTGGCAACATTTCCATGACGTTGACACATCCTCATGACTTCCTCGAGATTGATACCTTGTTGGAAAAGAATAAGGTCATTCCCGCCTTTAACGGTAATCCAGAGGCATGTGCCAAGGCTTGTATGGACTGGTATGCCGACTACTATACAAGAGACTGGCCTCACGCCGACTTCAAGAATGTCTATGTCAGCGACCAGGGAAATGGAACGTATAAGAACCCCGTCGTCTATGCCGACTTCCCCGACCCGGACGTTATCCGTGTCGGCGACACTTACTATATGGTGTCTACCACGATGCACCACTTCCCCGGTGCCACCATTCTCAAGTCGAAAGACCTGGTCAACTGGGAGTACTGCGCACAGCCGCTGACAGAACTGGCTGCGACGTCGAACTATAACTTAGAGAACGGCCAGGATACTTACGGCAAGGGTATGTGGGCCTGCTCGATGAAGTACCACAACGGCAAGTTCTACTTGCTCGTCAATGGCAACGACGCCGGCGGCTGGCTGCTCACGGCTACCGACCCAGAGGGCAAATGGGAGAAGAAGAAGCTGTCGCGCATCTACTACGACCCCGGTATGCTTTTCGATAATGGCAAGGTCTACGTTGCCTGTGGCATTACCAATATTCAGATGTGTGAGCTCGACGAGGACTTCAACTTCATCCGTGAGCAGAACGTTATCAGCAATGTCGACGGTCTGGAGGGCAGCCATCTCTATAAGATTGGCGACTATTATTATATCTACGCCACCAATGGCGGTTGGCCTTCGGGACAGTCTGCCTATCGTTCGAAGAATATCTTCGGTCCCTATGAAGGGAAGGTGCTTCTTGAGAAGACTATTAATAATAAGGTGAACACCGTCCATCAGGGAGCGCTCGTCGATACCCCCGACGGCCAGTGGTGGACCATCCTTCAGGAGGATATCGGCGCACTGGGCCGTGTGCCCAACCTGCAGCCAGTGACATGGGTCGACGGCTGGCCTGTCATCGGCAACAACGGCGTACCTGTCGCTGCCACCGGTTCTTCTACCACATATACTAAACCGGCGCTGCCCGCCCAGCCTCGCATGGCACTGCCTACAAGCGACAACTTCCGCAGCTATCCGTTGGGTATGCAGTGGGAATGGAACCACAATCCCGACAATGGCGCATGGACGCTGTTCGAGCGTCCGGGATGGTTGCGCCTGAAGACAACGGGTAAGGCCGACTGCCTGACGCAGAACCGCAATATGCTCACTCAGCGCATCTTTGTCGTCCATGGCAAGGAGGCATCGCTGACGAAGGGCACCGTCTGTATGGATGTCAGCCAGTTGGCAGAGGGCGACCGGGCCGGTATCTGCATCTTCCAGGACCCTTACGCTTACGTAGCTGTGGAGAAGAAGAATGGCAGTTTGCGGTTTGTCTGGCGTCAGGATCAGCTTCGCACGAACGATGGCTTTACACCCGACGAGCAGGTTGTCGAGACGGTAGCTATTCAGGATACGGTTTACCTCCGTGCTTCCATTTTCAAGGGTTCTGGCAAAGCCCGTTTTGAATATTCGCTCGATAATAAGACGTTCACGCGCATTGGCGCTGAGACTACGTTAGGCTTCAACCTCAGCGTTTTCGTCGGTGCGCGCTACGGCCTGTTCTGCATGGCAACTCAGGATGACAGCAACGGCTATGCCGATTTCGACTGGTTCTCTACCGAGGATAGTTACGATGAGGCTAATTACTATCCTGCCGAATTCGTAGGCTTCAGCGAGGATATGCTCACCGTTGAGTCGTTGACACTTTCCGACGTGGCTTCCGAAGTGATGGTTGGCAATAGTGGCAGTCTCGATGTCAACGCCACATACCGTGACGGCCATTCAGAGAACGTGGCAGCGCAGTGCCGCTATGAGACTGACGGCAATGGCGTTATCGAGATACGTAATGGCCGTATCTTCAGCGTTGCCGAAGGCTCTGCCAATGTCCACGTCTACTATACCGACCCCTTGGGGCATGAGAAGACTGCGGAGTTCACAGTCCGCTCGACCTTCTTCCCCTTTGGCAAGCAGTATATCAAGACCAACATCTTCTCGAATGGCACCTATACCGAAAGTACCCATACTTTCCAGCCAGGACAGTGGGGACAGATGGGCTGGGAGTATCCCAATGGCGCTGATATGTCGGCCTATAAGTATCTGGTCATTAAGTTAGGGGCTACGAGCAGTGACTCCCACCTTAATATATTTACGGAGAGTAGCATCTGGTCGGCTTGTTGCAGTACACCCGACTTTGGTTCGAAGAAGCAGATAGTACTCGACCTTAGTACGGCGAAATATACCAGCGACAGCAATAAGAAAGGTCAGCCACTCGACACGAAGAACATTCGTATCGTCAGCTTCTGGGGTACAGGTTCCAAGTCCATCAAGGTCGACGATATCTACCTCACCAATAACAGTGACTATTCAAAGCCTACAGGCATCGAAGCTGTTTCGGCTCCGCACGTAGGCGGCTGTTCCCCGGCAGTCTACGACCTGATGGGACGTCAGGTGGACAATGGGCATAACGGTCTCGTCATCGTCCGTACCTCCGATGGTAAAGTATATAAAATCTTAAAGAAATAATAGATATGAAGAAAACATTGATTTTTTCAATAATGCTGTGCCTCAGCTCGCTGACGATGGCACAGACGCATGCACGTGGGTTCAATATGCCTGAAACCGCACCGACTTTCAAGAACGTGAACTATGCTGGTGACAAACTGGAGGCTCACAATCTCGACATCTATCTGCCCGATACCGGCAAGCCCCGCTATAAGGTTGTGGTGATTATCTACGGCAGTGCCTGGTTCTCCAACAATGCCAAGCAGATGGCCTTTATGTCTGTCGGAAAGCCACTGTTAGACGCCGGTTTTGCTGTTGTCAGCATCAACCACCGCTCCAGCGGCGATGCCAAGTTCCCGGCACAAATCAATGACGTGAAGGGTGCCCTGCGCTTCATTCGTGCCAATGCTGCGAAGTACAAGCTCGACACGTCGTTCATCGGTATTACCGGCTTCTCCTCCGGTGGTCACCTGTCGTCATTAGCTGGTGTCACCAACGGTCTGAAGAAGCGTACCGTGGGCAATACCACTGTTGATATTGAGGGTACCGTGGGTGGCAACCTCGATTTCTCCAGCCGTGTGGATGCCGTCGTCGACTGGTTCGGCCCCGTCGATATGGTTCACATGGAGAACTGTAAGACGGTGAAGGACGAGAAGTCGCCCGAGGCGGCACTCATCGGTGGCGCCCCTGCCCAGAACCCCGACCTCGTGGCGCTCATCAGCCCTATCACTTACGTCTGCGACCATAACCCCCGCTTCCTCGTCTTCCACGGCGATGCCGACAACGTGGTGCCTCACTGCCAGAGCGAGTTCTTTTCCGCTGCCTTGAAGAAGGCTGGCTGTCTTGAGAACTTCGTCACTGTGCCTGAGGGCCAGCACGGTCCGAAGACCTTCAACGAGCAGACCTTTAAGCAGATGACAGATTTCTTCCTGAAAGAGGCCGCCCTGTCAAAGGTTGTTGAGGATGGTGGTACGGGCGCCTTTAAGGCTATCATGAAGGAAGAGCCTACGTTGCCTGCCCACACGGTATTCGTACCGCAGGATCTCTCTAAGTTCAATGCCCAAAATCCGTTGCCTGTTCTTGTCTGGGGCAATGGCGCCTGCACCGATTCGCCTTGGGAGCATTTCAAGTTCCTCAACGAGATAGCCTCGCATGGCTTCGTCGTCCTTGCAACAGGCTATATCCCCATGGAGGAGAAACCTTATCAGGGACCGATGTCGAAGACCACGCAGCAGATTGAGAGCATCGACTGGATTCTTGCACAGAACGCCGACCCGGCTTCACCTTATTATAATAAGATAGACACTAAGCACATCTGTCTTTCTGGTATGTCGTGTGGCGGCCTGCAGACGCTCTACAACTGCGCTGACCCCCGTGTCTCGACCCTGATGATTTGCAACAGCGGTCTCTTCAACCAAATGAATGCCAATCAGGCTGTCGGTGGTATGCCGATGCCTGATAAGACCAAGCTCAACGAGATTCATACGCCCGTCCTCTATATCCTCGGCGGCAAGGAGGATATCGCCTACGAGAACGGTATGGACGATTTCTACCGCATCAAGCACGTGCCGGCAGCTGCCGCCAACTTCCCCGTCGGTCACGGCGGCACCTACCGTCAGCCTCATGGTGGCGAGTTCAGTGTGGTGGCCCTGGCCTGGCTGCAGTGGCAGCTCAAGGGCGACCAGCAGGCCGCCAAGATGTTCGTCGGCAAGAACAACCTCCTGTCGAAGCGTGAGGGATGGACATTGGAGAAAAATAAGAAAATGAAATAAGCATAGTAACATGAAACAATTTGGTTTTATCCTCATGGCCTCCCTCGTGGCCGCTGCCACTGCTACGGGACGCCCCGTTCTGAAAGTTACTAACGTCGCACCCAGTGCCGTGCGCATACAGTATAGTGAACCGGGAACGACCACCGACCTGCCCGACTGGCTCTATGTCCGGCACGACGTCGTCGCCAAGTCCGACCTGCGCGTCACCGTCAAGGGCACGCGCGTCACCGTGAAGAACAAGGCCGGCAAGACCGTGTTCAGCGCCACAGCCCATGACCTGCAGAACGGTGTGTCGACGCTCTCCTTCGCTTCGCCCAAGGATGAGCATCTCTATGGTCTCGGCCAGTTCCAGGATGGCTATAGCAACGTGCGCGGACTGTCGCGCCGGCTGACGCAGGTGAACACGCAGATTAGTCTGCCCATGCTCATCTCCAGCAAGGGCTATGGCATCTTGTGGAACAACTACGGCCTGACGGAGTTCAACCCCTGCAGCAAGAGCGTCACCCTGACGAAGCGTCAGGGGGCTGGTGCCCGCGAGGAGGTGGACGTCACCTCTACCGAGGGCAACAAGCGTGAGGTACGCGAGCGCCATATCTTCGAGGCTACCATAGACGTTGCCGAGGCTGGCGACTACAGCCTCCTGCTTGATGTCGGTCAGAAGATGGCCCGCCGCCATAACCTCTGCATCGACGGTCAGCCGGTGATAGAGATGCAGAACGTCTGGCTGCCGCCGACAACCTCGAAGATTGTGCATTTGGAGAAGGGACGTCACACGCTGACGGCCGAGCTGACAAGGGATGACAAACCCGTGCTCTATTATGACAAGGTGCAGGACCGGACGATGTTCCGCTCACCCGTGTCAAAGGCCGTCGACTATACGGTGTTCGTCGGCTCCCCCGACGAAATCATCGCCACTTACCGCCATCTCACGGGTGAGTGCCCCATGATGCCGAAGTGGGCGTTGGGCTACATCCACTGCCGTGAGCGTTTCCACAGTTCGCAGGAAATCCTGCAGACGGCACGCCGCTTCAAGCAGGAGAACATGCCCGTCAGCATGATTGTCCAGGACTGGCAGTACTGGGGAAAGTATGGCTGGAATTCCATGCAGTTCGACGAGACCCACTATCCCGACCCGAAGGCGCTCACCGATACGCTCCACCAGATGGGCATCCGACTCATGCTCAGCGTGTGGTCGAAGATTGACAAGCGCTCGGAGGTGGGCCGTCAGATGGTTGCCGACAATTACTACATCCCCGGCACCGACTGGATAGACTTCTTCAACCCCGACGCTGCCGCCTCTTACTGGAAGAACTTCCGCGAGCGTCTGCTGCCTCTCGGTATCGATGCGTGGTGGCAGGATGCTACCGAACCTGAGAACGACGACCTTCTCGGACGCCGCGTCAACAATGGCAAGTGGAGTGGGGAAGAGGTGCGCAACGTCTACCCCCTGCTCGTCAACAAGACCGTCTACGAAGGACTCGTCGAGGCCGGTCGTGAACCGATGATTCTCACGCGCTGCGGCTTCCCCGGTATCCAGCGCTACGGCTCTGCCCTGTGGAGCGGCGATGTGGGTAACGACTGGGAGACCTTCCGCCGTCAGCTGACGGCAGGCCTCGGCGTGCAGGCTGCCGGTGTGCCCTGGTGGACCTACGACGCCGGCGGCTTCTTCCGCCCTGGCGACCAGTACCGTAACCAAGACTATATCGAGCGTATGCTCCGCTGGATAGAGACCAGCGTCTATCTGCCCCTGATGCGCGTCCATGGCTATATGAGCAACACCGAGCCGTGGAACTACGGCGACGAGGCTAAGCAGATTATTGCCCAGTGCCTGAAAGAGCGCGAAGCCCTGCGCCCCTATATCGAGAAGTGTGCCGAGCGTGTCGCCAAGGAGGGCTATACGCTGATGCGCCCATTGGTGTTCGACTTTGCCGACGACCCCGTAGCCCTTGACCAGAAGTACGAGTATATGTTTGGTCCCGACCTCCTTGTCAGTCCCGTCACCGAGCCCGGCGTCAGCGAGTGGAAGACCTATCTGCCACGTAATGCCAAGGGATGGCGCGACCGCTTGACCGGCCGTCACTACGACGGTGGACAGACCGTCACTACCGCTGTCGACAAGGCTCACATACCCGTCTTCGAGCGTATCCGTTAAAATGATGTCTTAACACCTGAAAGCCATGAACAGACTCCTGCACCTGACAGTCCTCTTGTTGACATGTATCGTCGTCCCTGCTGCCAGCCATCTGGCGGTCAGCAGCGAGAGTGGCTCTTTTGTCCTTGCCTCTGGTCAGCAAGTGGCAGCCATCGTCGTGTCCGACAAAGAACCGCTGGTGGTGCAGAAGTCGGCGGCACTGCTGGCTGACGACGTTCAGCGCGTCACGGGCGTCAAGCCTGTGCTGCGCCATGCTGAAAGTTCACGGCAGAAAGGTGCTGTCATCATCGCCACCCTCGGCCATAATGCTTACGTCGACCAGCTTGTCAAGAAGGGCAAGCTCGACGTGTCGGCCATCCGTGGTGCCTGGGAGCGTTTCGTCATCAAGGTCGTCGACGGCCAGCTGCTGATTGTCGGCAGCGACCGGCGAGGAGCGGCCTATGGCGTCTTCACGCTGAGCGAGGAGATGGGCGTGTCGCCCTGGTACTGGTGGGCCGACGTTCCGGTGCGCCGCCAGTCGTCGCTCTTCGTCGATGCCGACTACGTGTCGAAGGCACCGACGGTGAAGTACCGTGGCATCTTCATCAACGACGAGGACTGGGGATTGAAGCCCTGGGCAGCCACAAATTTTGAGCGCGAACTGGGCGACATCGGTCCGCGAACCTACAGCCGTGTCTGCGAACTGCTGCTGCGCCTGAAGGCCAATATGTTGGCTCCCGCCATGCACTCGTGTACCGGTGCCTTCTACAGCCATCCTGAGAGCAAGGTGGTGTGCGACTCCTTTGGCATCATCATCACCACCTCCCACTGCGAGCCTCTGCTGTTCAACAATGCCGCCCTCAGTGAGTGGGACAAGCAGCGCGACGGTGAGTGGAACTACGAGATCAACAGCAAGACGATTCTCCAGAAGTTCGACAGCCGCGTCAAGGAAGCTGCCGGCTATGAAAACATCTACACCATGGGACTTCGCGGTCTCCATGATGAGGCCATGAAGGGCAGCACCAATCCTAAGCATCGTGCACGGACGCTGGAGAAGGTGTTTGACCAGCAGCGCGCCATCCTCCTGAAACATACCGGCAAGAAGGGCGGAGAACTGCCACAGATTTTCGTTCCTTACAAGGAAACCCTCGACATCTACGATGCCGGCTTGCGCGTCCCCGATGACATCACGCTCGTATGGCCCGACGACAATTATGGCTATATGAAGCGGGTGAGCAACAGCAGCGAGCAGCGGCGTAGCGGCGGCAGTGGTGTCTACTATCACCTCTCTTATTTAGGTACGCCTCACGACAATCTGTGGTTAGCTACGACGCCTCCCATGCTGATGTACGAGGAATTGCTCAAGGCATACACCGCCGGTGCCGACCGCTATTGGCTGCTGAACGTTGGCGATATCAAACCTATGGAGATGGAGATGCAGCACTTCTTCGATATGGCCTACGACTTCCCGTCGTTCTCCTACGACAATGTGAACGGCTACCAGGCCCGGTGGTTGGCAAGCCTCTTCGGCGTGCCGTCTCTCACCACGCAGTTCCAGTTCATCCTCGACCACTATTACCGCTTGGCCTGGGACCGTAAGCCCGAGTTCATGGGCTACGAGTATGAGTGGGACAGTGAGGAGTATAACCGGCTGCACGACACTGATTTCTCCTTTGAGACGGGAACGGCCCAGAAGCGTCTGTTGGACTACGAGCATATCTGCCATGTCTACGATGGCGTCGAGCGCTCCCTGCGTCCCGAGCAGCGCCCGGCACTTTTCGAGCTGTTGGGCTATGCCGTGCGCTCCGCCTGCCAGATGAACCGCAAGTTCCTCTATGCCCAGGCCAACCACGAGATGGGTAGCAGCATCTATGCCGCCATGTCTGTGGATGCCAACGAGCAGATTGAACAGCTGCGCCAGCAGTATAACTCGCTGTTCGACGGCAAGTGGAACCAGATGATTTCAACCATACCTCCCGGCTATACTGCCAAATACCACCTGATGCCTGCCCTTGTCGATAAGCCCACCGATGCCTACCGCCTGCCCGATGGTCAGCTCCATCCGCAGTTACGCTGTAAGGTAGACCTTGCCAAGGTGGCATTGAAGTCACCCTTCCGTCTGCTCGAAGGCATTGGCACCGACTGGCAAGTCCTTCAGCTCGGCCAGCCTCTCGACTTCTCCACCAAGGGCAGTATCGACATTCCCCTCCCGTCGGCCTGTGCCGACTCCGTGTCGCTTTGCATCTCCGTGGTTCCCCTATGGCCGGTGGCCCGCGACCGCAGCAACCGGTTTGCCGTCAGTGTCGACCGCGGCCCGGCTGTCGTCTGTGAGAATCAGTTTCAGGAGTGGGGACCGAAGTGGAAACTGCAGGTCCTTGAAAACCGCAAGGAGTTTGTCCTGACTTTACCGCTCGACGCGTTACGGCGCGAGCATTTCATGACGCTCACCATCGTCGACCCAGGACAGATGATACAGAAGATAACCTACCAGTAAATTAAGAAACAATAACAAATAAGCCTTAAGATTATGAAGAAATTTCTTTTCGCAGCCTGTGCGCTCTTCGCTGTTTCGTCAGCATCAGCACAAAACCCCTACCTGCCGTTGTGGGAGCATCTGCCCGACGGCGAACCCCGTGTGTTTGAAGACCCCGACCAGCCGGGTAAGTTGCGTGCCTACATCATCGGTTCGCACGACGTGACGTATTCGGCCTATTGCGGTCCCGACATCCGTATGTGGTCAGCTCCCGTCGAGGACCTCAGCCAGTGGCGCGACGAAGGCCCCATCTTCTCGTGGTATGTCAATGGACAGTGGGACACGATGTTTGCCCCCGACCTCGTCGAGACCGTCGACCGTGCCACCGGCAAGAAGACCTACTGGCTCTATCCCCACAGCCGCGGCTGGCGACGCATCGCCATGGTCTGTAAGGGCGACCGCCCCAATGGTCCCTTCACACCGGTGAACCTCACCGAGGACGGCACGCAGTGCCTGCCCGGTTCGCTCATTGACTTCGACCCCTCGGTGTTCATCGAGAAGATTACCGACAAGAAGGACAAAGACTACAACATCGGCTACCGTGCCTACGTGTTCTACGGTTTCCAGCACTCTACAGCCTGTGAGCTCGACCAGAAGACGATGTACTCGCAGCGTCCCGGTACGGAGCTTATCGACCCGTTCATCCCTGCCAGCAGTCACGACGGACGTCTGCTCGACAAGGCTGGCTCTGAGTACAAGGCACTCTACAAGGGCCAGAACCCGCTCGACTTTAACTTCTTCGAGGCTTCCAGCATCCGTCAGGTGGGCAACAAGTACGTCATGGTGTTCTCTGGCTACTCCGGCAAGGAGTATGGTCTGGGCAACACCAACTCCGCCCTGCGCTATGCCTTCGGCGACACGCCCCTCGGTCCTTGGCGTTCAGGTGGCGTGCTGGTCGACTCGCGTGGCGTGGTGACCGGCGAGGACGGCGGCAAGCTCATCACAACCAATGGCGGCCATAACACGCACGGTTCGCTGCAGGAGATTAACGGCCAGTGGTACGTGTTCTACCACCGTCCGCCCCGTGGTTTCGGCAATGCCCGTCAGGCTATGGTGGCTCCCGTGAAGATTACGTGGGACAAGAAGCCTGTGGCCAAAGGTGGTAAGGTGACCATCACCGGCTACGACCCCTTTGCCAAGGACAACGTGTGGACGGCTAAGGCTTCCGACGGCAACACCTATACTGGCGCCGAGGTCACCAGCGAGGGTTTCCAGATTTTCGGTCTGCCGCCCTACGCCTATTATTCTGCCGGACTGGCCTGCTTCATGTATGGCCCGGGCAGCAACCAGTGGATGCAGGACAACCACGACGTGTGGAACAACTCCATGGACCTGGCAGGCATTCAGAACGGCGGCATCGTCGGCTTCAAGTACTTCGGCTTCGGCGGTCTGGCTAAGGACACCAAGGGCTGCAAGGCTTTCGAGGGTGCTAAGAAGGGCGACAACACCACGCTCGGTCTCTATCTGACATCCGGCGGCAAGGGTGCCTTCAAGATTCATATCAAGCTCGACGACCCCTGGAAGGGTCAGGAAATCGGTGTCATCGATGTTGCCGCTGACGCCGTCAGACAGGCAAGGATGTTCTATGCTCCCGTTCCCGCCGTCGAGGGTCTCACGGGCAAGCACGCTATCTATCTCGTGGCCGAAGGTCCCGAGGTGCGTCAGCCCGAACAGCCGCAGCGCGGTCAGGCAGGCCGTCGTCCGCAGCAGCCCCAGCGTCCGCAGGGCTTGTTCGACCTCCACGGCATCAGTTTCACGAAGGGTGCCGACAGCAAGGCTCCCGTTGTGCCTCAGGTCACCATCACCGCCGACGGCAAGAAGCTCAACATTCCCGATACGCCCATCCGCTCATCTAACCAGAATGGTCTGATGGATGCCACGACCTATCAGGTCTACGGTCCGCTCAGTGCCGGCACGAAGCTGAAGGCTACGTCCGACGTCAGCGACGTCCGCTTCTCTGTCAGTCCCGTCGTCGAGGGTCGCGCCACGGTGACGGCAACCTATAAGGGCAAGACCAAGACCTTCCGTATCAACTAACCAGTGCTTATGAAACGATTACTGCTATTGCTGGCGCTCAGCCCCGTCTTCGGCGGTTTTGCTGCCGAGAAGGCACCCTATCAGAATCCCGCCCTGTCGGCCCGTGAGCGTGCCATTGACCTCTGCTCGCGCCTGACGCTCGACGAGAAGGCGCAGCTGATGCTCGACGAGAGTCCCGCCATACCGCGCTTAGGCATCAAGAAGTTCTTCTGGTGGAGCGAGGCTCTGCATGGGGCGGCCAATATGGACAACGTCACCGTCTTCCCCGAACCCGTGGCCATGGCTGCATCGTGGAACCCCGACTTGTTATATAAGGTGTTCGACGTGGCCAGCACGGAGTTCCGTGCCCAATACAACCAGCGTATGCTCAATGGCGGTGAGGACCAGAAGTTCCACAGCCTCTCCGTCTGGACGCCGAATGTCAATATCTTCCGCGACCCGCGATGGGGTAGGGGACAGGAGACCTACGGTGAAGACCCCTACCTGACCTCCGTCATGGGTGTGCAGGTGGTGCGCGGTCTGCAGGGTCCCGAGACGTCGAAGTACCGCAAGTTGTGGGCCTGTGCCAAGCACTATGCCGTACACAGCGGTCCGGAGTACACCCGCCACACGGCCAACCTCACCGACGTGTCGCCCCGCGATATGTGGGAGACCTATATGCCGGCCTTCAAGACGCTGGTGCAGGATGCCAAGGTGCGCGAGGTGATGTGTGCCTACCAGCGGTTGGACGACGACCCCTGCTGCGGTTCACAGCGCCTGTTGCAGCAGATTCTGCGCGACGAGTGGGGATTCCAGTACCTGGTGGTCAGCGACTGCGGTGCCGTCTCCGACTTCTATGAGTCTCACAAGTCGTCATCGTCGCCCGTCCACGCCTCGGCCAAGGCCACTATTGCCGGCACCGACGTGGAGTGCGGCTATGGCTATGCCTACCGTAGCATCCCGGAGGCTGTGCGTCGCGGCTTCATCACCGAGGCCGAAGTCGACAAGCACGTCATCCGTCTGCTCGAAGGCCGCTTCGACCTGGGCGAGATGGACGACCCGTCGCTGGTGGAATGGTCACGCATCCCCTATTCGGCCATGTCTACCAAAGCCTCTGCCCAGCTGTCGCTCAATATGGCGCGTCAGACCATCGTCCTGCTGCAGAACAAGAACGACGTGCTGCCCCTGAAGAAGGGTACTGAGAAGATTGCCGTCATCGGTCCCAATGCCGACAACGCCCCGATGATGTGGGGCAACTACAACGGTATGCCTAACCACACCGTCACCATTCTCGACGGCATCCGTGCCAAGCAGAAGAAACTGTTCTATGCCCCCGGCTGCGACCTCACCTACGACCGCGTCATGGACTGCCTCATGGCGTCGCAGTGCAGCTTCGGCGGCAAGAAGGGCCTGAAGGGCACCTTCTGGAACAACCGCGAGATGGAGGGCAAGCCCGTCACCACGCAGTACTACACCACGCCCCTGGCAGTGACGACTGCCGGTATGCACAACTTCGCCCCCGGCGTCAACCTCGAAGCCTTCTCGGCTAAGTACGAGACCGTCTTCACACCGAAGGAGGCCGGCGAATACGTGGTCAACGTAGAAGGCTGCGGTCATTTCGAACTCTACATCGACGGCGAGCAGAAGTTCCGCCACCACACCTGGCGCACGACGCCCAACCGCGTGGCCATCCAGGCCGAGAAGGGCAAGAGCTACAACATCGAGGTGCGCTTCTCGCATATCCATACCTACAACGCCAACCTGAAGATTAACGTGGCCAAGGAACAGCCCATCGACTACCAGACCGTCATCCGTCAGCTGAAGGGTATCGACAAGGTGGTCTTCGTCGGTGGCATATCGCCAGCCCTTGAGGGCGAGGAGATGCCCGTCGACATCGAGGGCTTCCGGGGTGGCGACCGCACGAGCATCGAACTGCCGCGTGTGCAGCGCGACTTCCTCCGTGCCCTGAAGGAAGCTGGCAAGACCGTCATCTTCGTCAACTGCTCCGGCTCGTGCATCGCCCTGCAGCCCGAGACAGAGACCTGCGATGCCATCGTCCAGGCATGGTATGCCGGACAGGAGGGCGGAACGGCCATTGCCGACGTGCTCTTCGGCGACTACAACCCCGGCGGCAAACTGG
This sequence comes from uncultured Prevotellaceae bacterium, assembly GCA_900321965.1. Taxonomy (GTDB): domain Bacteria; phylum Bacteroidota; class Bacteroidia; order Bacteroidales; family Bacteroidaceae; genus Prevotella. The sequence continues at coordinate 88,441 of ONYA01000001.1, read as the reverse complement.
CGGTGACGTTCTATAAGAACGATGCCCAGTTGCCCGGCTATGAGGACTACTCGATGAAGGGTCGCACCTATCGCTACTTCAACGACGCCCTCTTCCCCTTCGGCTATGGCCTGAGCTACACGACCTTCCGCGTCGACGGCGGCTCATGGCAGGCTGCCGCTGATGGCGGCACCCTGACGGTGAACGTCAGCAATACGGGGCGTCGCGACGGTTCGGAGGTGGTGCAGCTCTACATCCGCAACCTGCAGGACCCCGACGGCCCCTTGAAGTCGCTGCGCGCCTTCAAACGGGTCGACGTGAAGGCCGGCCAGACCGCTACCGTGGCCCTGAAGCTCGACAAGAAGAGCTTCGAGTTCTGGGATGCTGAGACGAACACCATGCGCACGAAGGCCGGACAGTATGAGCTGCTCTATGGCAACAGCTCGCGCGACGCCGACCTGCAGAAAACGACCGTGACTATTCAATAATCAACTAACCCGCAACCCAATGAAGAAAATACTGTTATTCATCGCTGTACTGATACAGCTCTCGGCCGTCCAGGCTGCCGACCGCTTCGTCACGTTCAAGCCTGTTGCCGACGCGCTGCCGCTGGCCACTGCCACCGTCAGCTTCAGCGACCAGGACTATGAGGCGGTCAAGATAGCCATCGCCAACCTGCAGGCCGACTTCCAGCGTGTAGGACTGAGCCTCACGTCAGGCACGTCAGCCGAAGGAACCAGCATCCTCATCGGCACCCTCGGCAAGAACCCCGCCATAGACCGCCTGAAACTGAAGGACCTGAAGGGCAAGCGCGAGAAGTTTATCATCACCAATGTCGGCAACCAGATTGTCATTGCCGGCAGCGACCGCCGAGGCACCGTCTACGGCATCTACGAACTGAGCAGCCAGTTGGGCGTTTCGCCCTGGTACTGGTGGGCTGATGCCCCCGTCACCAAGCGCGAGAATGCCTGGTTCATGAAGGGCACCTACACCGACGGCGAACCGGCTGTCGACTTCCGTGGCCTCTTCCTCAACGACGAGGCACCCTGTCTGACGTCGTGGGTGAAGAACACCTTCGGTACAGGCTATGGCGACCACCGCTTCTACGAGAAGGTCTTCGAGCTTATCCTGCGTCTGAAGGGTAACATGCTCTGGCCTGCCATGTGGGGCTGGGCGTTCTATGCCGACGACCCCGAGAACGGCAAGACCGCCGACCGCATGGGCGTCATCATGGGCACCAGCCACCACGAGCCGATGGCGCGCAACCACCAGGAGTATGCCCGCCGCCGCAAGGAGTGGGGCGCCTGGAACTACAGGACGAACAAGGAGAACCTCGACCGGTTCTTCCGCGAGGGTATCGAGCGCATGAAGGACACCGAGGACATGGTGACCATCGGCATGCGTGGCGACGGCGATGAGGCGATGAGCGACAAGACCGACGTCGACCTGATGAGGAGCATCGTCGACAACCAGCGCCGCATCATCAAGGAGGTGACGGGGCGCCCGGCTAACAAGACGACACAGGTGTGGGCGCTCTATAAGGAGGTGCAGGACTACTACGACGCCGGCTTCCGCGTGCCCGACGATGTCATCATGCTCGTCTGCGACGACAACTGGGGCAACATCCGCCGCGTGCCTGTCACACCGCAGGAGAAGAAGCACCCCGGCGGCTGGGGCATCTACTACCACGTCGACTACGTGGGCGCTCCCCGCAACACGAAGTGGATTAACGTCACGCAGACGCAGCAGATGTTTGAGCAGCTGTTGCTGGCCTACGACCACGGCATACAGCGCATGTGGATTCTGAATGTCGGCGACCTCAAGCCGATGGAGTACCCCATACAGCTGTTTATGGACATGGCATGGAATCCGAAGACATTCACAATGCAGGACGTCACACGCCATACCACCCTCTTCTTCCGCCGCACCCTGGGCTGCAAGCAGGCTAAGGAGGTGGCCGACATCTACAACCGCAACTGCCAGTATATGGCCCGCGTCACGCCCGAGATGCTCGACGCCTCGACCTATAACGTTGAGACGGGAGAGTGGCGACAGGTGGCCGACGACTATGCCCGTTTGGAGCGCCGCGCCCTGCGCCTCTACGACAGCATCCCTGCCGAAGGACGCGATTTCTACCGGCAGCTCGTCCTCTTCCCCGTGCAGGCTATGGCCAACCTCTACGATATGTACTATGCCCAGGCCATGAACCAGTATCTGGCCAAGGCTGGCAGCCCCGATGCCAACGAATGGGCCGCCGAGGTCAGCCGCTGCTTCAAGCGCGACTCGCTGCTCTGCCTGCATTATAACAAGGTGATGAGTGGCGGCAAGTGGGATGGCTTCATGACGCAGAAGCACATCGGCTATCGCTCGTGGAACGACAACTTCCGCCACGATATGCTTCCCCGTACCACCACCGTCGCTGCCGACGCTCCTGCGGGCTACACCTTCGCAGCCTCTGCCGGCTACGTCTCCATCGAGGCCGAGCACTACTACAGTGCGAAGGCTCCGGCAGGCACCCAGTGGAGCGTCTATCCCTACTACGGCCGCACACGCAGTGCCGTGGCACTGACGCCCTACACCCAGCCCGTCGGCGATGCTGCACTGACCTACCGCTTCACGATGCCCGCCGGTGTCAAGAAGGCTACCGTACACGTCGTCACGAAGTCAACGCTCGACTTCCTCAACGTCGGCGGCCATGAGTACACCGTCAGCCTCGATGGTAGTGACCCTCAGACCGTCAACATGAACAAGACGCTGGTCGACCGTCAGCCCTATATGTACTCCGACTATTATCCCGCTGTCGCCCGCCGCGTCATAGAGAAGACCGTCGACGTCAGCGTCGCCAAGGACGGCGACCACGAGCTGACCATCCGACCCCGTCATCCCGGCATCGTCTTCGAGAAGGTGGTCGTCGACTTCGGCGGTTACAAACCCTCCTATCTCTGGATGAACGAATCACCCTATAAACGATAAGACTAACCAACAAAAGCAATGCCGCATCTTTTCGAGGTGCGGCATTGTTGCGTTTAACGTTGCAAAGATATCTCTGTTGGAGTTTAGATAGTCAATTTTTTAAGGTGAATAACTGGCGGATGTTTTGCAGAGCTACTTCCTTGCGCATGGCTTCTTCGAGCGAGATGCCTGGCGGGTTGATGCACTCTACACGGGCGAAGCCGGCCTTCAGCAGTTCCTCGCGGTCGCTGATCCTGCCGGCTATCAGGAAGACCGGGACGTGTCCGCATTTTTCCAGGATTCCCGTCGGCAACTTGCCCATCAGCGTCTGACGGTCGGCAGAGCCTTCTCCAGTGATGACGAGGTCGGCATCTGAGACAAGTTTGCTGAATTGGATGGTGTCGAGCAGCAACTGGATGCCAGAGGCACTTTCCGCGTCGAGGTATTGCAGGAAGGCATAGCCAAGACCACCGGCCGCACCGGCACCAGCCACCTGCGAACGGTCGTAGCCGAAATGCTTGGCAGACAGTTCGGCAAACTTCCTGGCCCGCTTGTCGAGGGCGACTACCATCTCCTGTGTGGCTCCCTTTTGTGGAGCGAAGACGTGGGCTGCGCCCGTCTCGCCATAAAGCGGGTTCTTGACGTCGGAAGCGATAGTGAACCTGACATCCTTCAGAAGTTTGATGTCGTCCCATGAGCCGTGTTTGGCATATCTGTCGATGAGCGCCCTGAGCATACCGATGCCTGCATCGCTCGTGGCGCTGCCGCCCAGTCCGACGATGATGTGCCTTGCCCCTTTGCCGACGGCATCGGCCACTAGCTGCCCCGTGCCGTAGCTCGTTGCAACCATCGGGTTGCGCTCTTCATTTGTCAGAAGCGTCAGACCGCTGGCCTGAGCAATCTCGATCACTGCTAACTCGTTGTGCAGCAGATATTTCGCTACAACGGGACGCATCAGCGGGTCTCTCACCGTCACCTCCTCTATTCGGCCTCCAATAGCCGCGTGGAACGCGTCCATATAACCCTCGCCGCCATCGCTGACAGGCACCTCAATCATCTCTGCGCCGGGATAAACACTCCTGATACCCTCAGCTGCTGCCTCGTTGGCTTCCTTGGAAGTGAGGCACCCTTTGAACGAATCTATCGCGATAATAACCTTCATACTATGATACTGAAAAGAAATTGCTGGTTGGCGTATTCCCACTCGGCAACGTGGAAACGGATGAGACGGGCCAGAAGGGTGATGACCTTCGGGCGGGGAATGGCAGCATGGCGGACGAGCTGGTTGAGCGTGAGATGCCGGCCCTGCAGGGTGTTGATGAGCTTGCTGACGGTGTCGGTGTAGGTCATGATGGTGCCTTGTGGGTTCTGTGACTCGCGCCAAATGGCCAGGTGGACGGGTGAGGCCACGATGTTCTCGTCGGCAATACGGATGTATGCACGCTGGCGGCCGTCATCGCCGATAGCGCAGACAGGACGCTTGTCGGAGGGTGGAACGGTGGCAACGACGATAGTACGGCCTTCTACGTGGTAGGTGTCGAACTTGATGCTGGCCTGTGGGCGGCAATAGCGATAGGCAGCCTGGTGCATCATGTAAATCTCCTCTTCGTCGCGGACGCCGGACATGTGCCCGTCGTCACGAACGCCTATCAACAACCGTCCGCCGTCGGTATTGGCAAAGGCCGATACCGACTTAGCTAACTTCATGGCATCGGACACCCGATACTTGAAGTCCTGCTGCTGGTGCTCTCCCTCGCTGATAAGCCTCTGGATAAACCGTTTGTCGTCCACTTCCATATTGTCGTGCAAAATTACAATAATTCTTTCGATTAACGATGAAAAGAGAAAAAAAAACGTGCAGACCACCATCGGCCTGCACGATTTCTATCTGATATTACTTTGTTTTTACTTTACCTCCTCGAATTAGACATTCATTGATTTACAACTACTTGCGTGAGCTTGGCATTTCAATGTTGCAAAATGCTTAAAAGCATCCTTGTAGCAAACATCTAATAACCAGCGGCAAAGGTACGATTTTCTATCGAAACAGCCATAAGAAAATCATAAAAAAGTATGGGATGATGAAAATTTTAACAAAGTGAAATGGAGAGATAAGTGATGCCTAGGTTCTTCAATCAGTTGATTCAATAGATGAAGAACAAAATGCGATCAAGGGCTGTGCCATCGAATTCATGATTGTTATGGAACAGCTTCTATCCGTACCAGTGTGTACCTCGTTTTCTCCTTTAGTGTAGTATCATTAATGGTTTGCGAGGCTTGGCACTCTATTCTGTAATGCTTGTCTGTTAGTGTTATACCCTTAAGCAGATCGCCATTGGCATCTCCTTTGATGTCTTTACCTTCGTCAGGTTCGAATGTCCATTTACCATTATCAACAGATGCTGCAGTGAATCTTCCCTCGAAGGTTTGCTCTTCTGTTCCTAAATCACTATTTGCATTCATTATGCCTTGCAAACTTTTAATTCTATTGGAAGATACCCTTCTTCCATGGACTTCTGAACTGACTGTGGAAAATACATATTTGTATTTTACTGATACACCATAAGTAAGAAGAACATCTAGGAAACGTTTATAATTATTAGCAGCAAAGCCCTTTAGATTACGTAATGTGTCTACTACCTCCACATCATTGTCAGAGAAGAGTTTGTTGATTTCATCAAAAGTGACTGATAACTTAGAAGAACCAAAAACGTCAAGGCTTTCATTTGCGTAAAGTTCTACATCAAATGATGCTGCCTTAAAGGTTGTTACTCTTAGTTTTGAAGCCGAAGAATCTTCGCTTTTGTATAATTTTTTGTAACTACTGTCTACCAATGACTGAAATGCCACTAAGCCAGCAGAAAGACATTTTGTGTCAATGTCATGGTAATTCTCAGGTGTTTCAAATGCTAGTTGAATAACTGGCCTGTTTATTGCAATAGCTCTTGCTACAAGTTCTGCATTTTCTTCTGAGGAGTCATCATAATAGTAACCATCTTCAGGCAAATAATCAGCAGGAAAGTTACCATTGTATAATTCGGCTGTTACGTCTTCATTAGAGATGGTTACGATGAAATTGGAATTTTCTAATTCCGGCTTTGTTAATACTGTCAACAAATCAACATGACCTTTAATAAAGTCATTTAATCTGTCTTTTGATATTTGTACTGCGATGTATTTTAAATCACCATCATCAGTGCATTCAGAATGAAGACACACATATCGGATATCTACAGCATCTACTGCTATAAATATCTGTGGTACATCGTAATATACCAGATTCCTTATGATTTTAAGCGTCCTCATCTTTTTTAACAATTTCTGCTGAGTTTATATCAAACGAAGTAGATCTCCACCATGTATAGTGGTTTTCACCGCCTGTCTTGGCCAACACACCGTCTTGTGGATTTAATAGTAGTTTTGCTACTCCTTTGAATTTCTTCAGAGTAGGTATCTTTTGCGTAAGGGTAGGGTCGTAGGAACTGAATACAGAAAGCCCTGCAGCCATAATTTTTTGAGGAGCACTGTACTTTCTCTCTTTGTATTGTTCGAGGTAGGGTATAAAATCTGCCTCTGTTACTTTGTCAGCTTCTAATGTCAACCTATACATTTCCTGGTCGCTTGGTATCAGGATATTCTCAGGAGGACAGCCTTCTGGTAGTTCGTTGGCCCATTCTATCTCGTGAGATTTCTTGTAGTTCTCTAAAGTATCTTCTTTCAGCATACAAACAAGAATTCATTAAGAAAATGATACTTGGACTTTGTTTAAGAAGTCGTTTAGATTTACAAGAGGTAATGGCTTTTGAAGTTCACTATTCAATAACCACTCGAAGAGGATGCCTCGGAAGGCTCCTACAGTGGTGTCAAATATGGAAACTATCATATTGTTGTCATTTACCTTAATCATTTTTTTATCGGTCAGGGCTATTGGCATTTCACCCTGTATCTGATAATCCATTCTAAATGCTAACTGATTGGTCAAGGGCTTTTCTGCAGCATCTAGAAATTGTCCTGTAAGGATTGCGCTGATAATCTTTTTTCTGCTGTCAACAACGAGATATGGTAGAAATGACAACTTCATCTCATCAGGTAACTTTTCTGACAAGATAGACAAATTCTCTTTAGTTCTGGATATTGAGAGAATTCGATATGTCCCACCATTTGGGCTGTTATATTTCTCCATTATTCTAATATTGTTTTGTTGTAGAGAACTTCAAAAAATCTTCTTTCGGTGCAAAATTACATCTTTTATTTGATATTTACAAGTAAAAAGGCAGAAAACTAATGTAAAAAACTTAAGTAAAGGTGGTATCTGATTACTTTTTGTAATACAATCGACAGTAATCTGTCTTTTGGGCTGATTTCTGTCGATTCTTTTGTGTTCTTGTATGTCTATTTAAAACCTCTCGTTGATTACACCATCATGGTGTAACCTGGAGGCGTTTATTTAAAGGGTATACCACCTTAATTATCGAAAAGTATACCATCCAGTTCCCAGTTATAAGCATCCTTCATCACCCCAAAACAACACTCCTTAGGCGTTCAAACACCGCCCTGAATCCTGAATAGTTCATATTGTCAAAAGGTGTAACCGAATTGAGAACGTTAGTGGCAAAGTTCTCCTTGCTTAGCGCAAGACTATTGCCATTAATATCAATAACGTCATGGTCGTATATTTTCTCTTTAGTGGATTCAATGTAGTTTTTTACTTTTTCTATATTTTTTACACCGATTGTCAAATCAGCTATGTAGCGACCATTTTCATTGAATTCAGAAGTAACATACAACCTACGATTATCGCCATCAATCTTTTTCATATCCTCGTCACGATACAAGAACTCTATTGAGATACCGCCTTCATTATATGAGCGATAATCAGGTACAGGGATGCTCATTCCATATACATTGTTCCCATAATTCCGGACACCACCTTCTCGATGTATGTTCTTTCCATTCCCCTCATCACAGTCAAACAATCCAATTATTCTAAATCTGTTAGGAATGCGTGAATATTTTGTAAGAGTAGCACCAAGCTCTGAATCTCCTAAATTCATATCATACTCATATAACTCTATATCCAAATCTGTGTATTCACCTCTAGACTGGAAATACTCTAGTGCTTTTTTTATATGTTTCCAGTCAGTTTTACCCTCAGTAATTACCAAGGTTTTAGTCAATGATTCTATCTTAGGACGAATCTCTGCTAAAGCCTCAGCATATTTATTTCGTTCACCAAGAAAAAGTTCGTACGTTTTCTGATACACCTCATTCGTTGTAGGTTCGCACTCTAAGGCTCCATTATCCAAATCATATATCTGGCTTTTCAGCCCAGACTCTGAAGCTAATCCCATATTCAGAAATGGAGAATGTGAGGTTACAATAAACTGGACTCTCGGGAACAATTTCAGAAGCTTTGACAGGATTTCTTTCTGCAGTCGGATATGCAGGTGTTTCTCTATCTCATCAATAAGAACAACACCTTGGATCTGATCAAGTGGAATGTTATTATTCAACTTGTCGGCCTGCCTGATAATCTCGCCAAACAAGCACAACAACGTGGTTTCCCCAGATGATAACAACGATATATTAGGGCATAGTTGTTCTTGTTCGTCATCAGAGATGTCGTGCATAATTGAAATACGGCTCCCACTTTTGCTTCTTCTACCTATCCCAAACCGAACCTGACCAGGATAATTCTTCGACACAAGAACTTGCTTCAACAACTGTGACAGATTATTCCAAACACTTCTTTCCGGAGTGATATCGATTTCAACTTCTCTATCTCGACCCTTTATCTTTTGAGTCTGCTTATTGACCTCCCAGTCTAGTACGACATCAAGAACCCAACTAGAAAATTCATTTAACCCCGTACGCACTTCTAATGGATTGGGCAGCTCTCCAGAGAAACGGGGTGCGTTGCTAATCTCGACATCAGTCTTGTAGGGATTATTTAAGTAACCCGGTAGCTCGTATCTGTATGATGGGAAGTAAGATATAACATTTCTAAGAAATACCTCTTTTAACTTTGAATCAGAATCATCACATGAGAACGTCTTGACAGTATCACTTGACGACAAGCCATTCTTTATTTTAGTATAGTCAACTTTTCCATCATACTTCACCAGCGAGTTATAGTCACCTTCTGACAGTTCCCCTCTCGCATCAATATAATCAATTGTTTTATCGTCTATACCGAAACGGATATAAGCAAGAGAAGGCTTACTAGAATCTATCAAATGGGACGCTGATGATAGTCTGTAATACTTATTCTCCTTACCCTCAAATGACCCCTGAAAATTAAGCTTAGCCATTTCATAGATGGCATCAGTAATATATGACAGGATGGTGGTTTTTCCGCGACCATTGATACCGCACAGGACATTGACCCCTTCTTTAAACACTATTTCCAAATCTTCCCGAAATGGTGCTCTGTTGACGAAAAGACATCTTTCTACTTTTATCATATCTATTTCTCCTAAATTAAAATTTCCGCCTGCAAATTTACCGTATTTCCTCCAATTCACCAACGATTTTTATCAAAAATACAATTTTCCGCAAAAAATATATGCCAAAAATTACAATTTTATCGAATTTTTATATACCTTTGCACCGAAAATAATCTCTGTTGCAGCAGAGATTACCATCGGAGCCTGGCGCTCACATAAATTATATTTGACGATGACAAATACAAATTCGCCTGCAAAGGTAGGCATTTTCAGCGAGAAGCGCAAGCGAAAACGCATAATAAATCCTAAAGAATGTCAATTTGACATGAAGGATGCGCTTCAACAACTCTTTTTAGCCTTTCACGAGGCTGTAATGTTGTTCAATGCAGAGATAGGTTTAACCAACCCTCTGGATAGAACACGAGGTATGGAAGCAAGTTACTTCAATTCGAAGTTAATGCAATGCTTAAGGGCGTATTTCGATACGAACCTTAAGCGTGGTAAGTATGGGCGTATGTTCCTTTACAAAAATGGTTATATCGTCTTATTCAAGAAATTGGGCAAGGATGGTAAACCGATGAACATCCGCACTAAACTCACAGATTCCATTGAAAATCAATTGGAAGGTAAATTATTCAATTCAGACGAAGATGGTTCCTCACCTATTATCTTCTTTGGTTACACAAAGTCAAGAATGGGCGAGTTGATTCATCCTAGACTGGTGTATATCGACGAAGGTACTGTCAAATGGACTATTGATGAGAGCCAGATTACCCCCGAAAACGAGGTAAACATGTTCACAAGTGTAGCGCCATCCTCAGGCCATCCCGTTGTAAAACCACATTTAAAGATAAAAAAGAAAGCAAAATAACAATCGAGTAGCCAGGCTCCTTTTAATTATTAATCGTAACAAATTGCAAAATGAATCCTAAACAACTGACGTTCGTAAGAGAATATAAAGGCTACTCTCAAACCGAATTGTCTTCTAACATCAAGGGATTGTCCCAGTCTAATTTATCAAAGTTTGAGATGGGCGTAGGGCAACTATCTGAAGAAGTCCAACAAAGAATCATTGATTTTTTGGGATTCCCCGCAGAATTCTATGAGCAGTCTATATCAAATAATGTCGAAAATGCCCATTATCGTAAAAAAGCAGGACTCACTAAGAAACAGAAAGAATACATTGAGCGTTCCAACAAACTGATAGGTTACATTATCGATCAGATGTCCGAATCAATAGAGTTCCCAGCTTTCTCCTTAAAACCGATAGATTTAGAAGACGACTATACACCCGAGTATGTCGCTCAGTTCACTCGTCGTTTTATCGGCATTCTACAAGGATCTGTCAGGGATATTTGTACGACACTTGAGAAATATGGAATTATCATTGTTGAGCAATACGACTATTACGAAGGCTTCGACGGTGTTTCGTTTATCACAGATCGTGGTATACCTGTCATTATTATAAATGGTAATCGTAGCAATGATCGCAAAAGACTTGATATTGCCCACGAGCTTGGTCATATACTAATGCATCTCTTTCCTGGAATTGCTATTCCAAAATATAGAGATATTGAAAAGGAAGCATTCTTGTTCGCTGCTGAATTCTTAATGCCAGAGAAGGAAATACGTCAATCACTTTCAAAACTGAAGCTTTCTTATCTCTTGCCACTTAAGCAATGCTGGCTCACTTCCATGGCCTCTATTGTGCATCGTGCCAAGGATCTTGATTGTATCGATCAAGATAGATATCGTTATTTTAATGTAGAATTAAGTCGTCATGGCTATAAGAAAAATGAGCCTGGCAATGTATATATTGATAGTCCACAGTTATTCATGGAAGCTTATGAGTTATTTAAATCAGAACTCAATTATACAGATGCAGAATTAGCAAAAACATTCCATTTGCCTCAAGATGTTATAAATCATTTCTTTGCAAAGAAACCTACTATTCTGCATGTATTGCGTAGTTGACCTCGTAGTTCGCACAAAAAACGCTGGTTAGCAATCTCGCCAACCAGTGTTTTGGTTTCTTGGGAAAGCTTATGAAGCATAACCTAATTTACGTCACTCATCCTGTGTGGGGTTCTGAACTTTGGGTTGTAGTACGAATTAGTCTTTCCCATATTATTCTTCAACATATTTTCTAATTTCCTCGGCCCATCTGTCATATGCCTCTGGATAAAGATGAACTCCGTCACGAGTCAGTTCCTTTGGCATGATTCCATCTACGGCGTATAGTTTGTATAAATCTATGTAAACACATCCTTTTTCTTCTGCGATTTTCCGAACAAGTTCATTACACCTTGCTATCTTTTCCTTATTAAAACTCTTTCCCGCCTTCATAGATGGATTCACAGGCAGTATGCTTTGAAGATATATTTTTGCTGTTGGCACTGCCTGTTTTATAGAGTCAACCATTGTGGCATATTTCTCAGTGAAGACCTTTTCTGTTTGTATATGTAGCCCATTGATTCCTGCCATTACGAAGACCTTTTCTGGATTAACAACCTTTATTTGATTGGTGCGGAGCAACATTCCATCTGTATTATCTCCTGGATAACCTAGATTGCAGATCTTTACATTTGGGAAATACTCTTCAAAGCAACTTCCACGAGTGATTGAATTACCAAAGAAAACGACATCCATGTCAAGATGGAGTTTTTCAAGAGTATTAGTCCATCCTTGAATGCTCCAATAGTCTCCACGTTTGACTGGGTCGATTTTCATAATTCCAAGTCTTTCAAGTTTACTGTTGATGTAGTTTGTTTTTACACAACCAATAAAGATGATAACAACAAGTAAAAGTACATTTCCAATGAGAGAAATCCAAAGTAATAATTTCTTTAGTCCGATTCTTTTCATTTATAGAAAGATAACATGTCCGCCAAACACCCAGAATCGGACCGTTTTGTTGTATTCCGTTAACTACAAAAGAAAAGCGGGGTATCTGGCTTCTGCCTGTTCGCCGTTTGAGGCCTACCACAGCCCTTAGTAGTGAACGAGACAGAGTGATACCCACGCCGTTGGTATATATAATACGCCCCTAAAGGTGTGCTTGATGGCATGGTTAGCCATCGGCACACCAACGGGAACGGTATATACCTACCCGCAGCACCAACCTCTGCAATGTCCTTGACTACTAAATTTTGAGTGTGGTAGTTTCAAAACGGCCAAAAACAAAGCGTCAGCGACGCATTTCAATATGTAGTGCTCCCTCCCTATAGCCGCTCCAACATTCAACGAATGCGGCTCGGCGTGAGTTTGCGAGTGCAAAGGTACGTATTTCTCTGCAATTATAATCACATTGCTTGAAAAACATAACAATTATTTAGTTTTAACTATCTGCTAATTGCCATTATTGTTTGTAAATCTCTTTTTTTTCAGGGATTGAACAGCATGAGCTTGCTCGTTTTGCTGCCATCGCTCCCACAAAATTGAACTTTGGGGGGAATTAGGCTTCCCGATGAGAATTATTGAACGATGTGCAAGCCCATTTTATCCAGAATCATTCTCTGTTTCTTCAGTTTCTATACAAGCGAGGTTTAGGATATGAATATAAATGATACGATATTTCCTTTTAATTTCGACAACACCCATCTTTTGGAGTGATCTTAGGAAAGAGATGACAGCCTTCCTTTCCCATCCCCATTCTATGGCAAGTTGCTTATATGTGGTGTCGAATGACACGTTGATGTAATACTTCAAAAGGACATCAAAGTTGTCTGTTTGGCACTCGTATAAATATCGGAATGCATCGAAACGTGATGTCTTGTATGGCAGAGGCTCTGCCAAGAATTGGAATAGCTCTGCGTTCAATTTTGTAAAAATAATGTTTGGTTTCATTTTGTATATCGTTGTCTTTTTGGTGCATTTTCTTCATTTCTCTTTTGCTGTAATTCTCGCTCGTGAACAGTTATGATGGTATCGCGTTCATCGCAGAAGGACTTAACGCTTCCCACAATTACTTGGGGATCAAAATAACTGTAGAACCGTTCGTACATACCCGCCTTGAAATTAAAGAAGAAGAGCATAACTTCGTCAGTCTTCAGATATTTGTATCTACTCGCAATAGCCATTGCTACTAACTGGATTTGTGCTTCGCTCGCGTCTTCTTTTAGCCCGCAACAGATGCTAACGTCGGCTATTTGTGGTACAAGCCAGACAGTAGACGCAAACATTCCGTATGTTATATCAAGCAAATCTAAACGTGGCGAATCTCCATAAGTGCATTGCACAGGATTTTGGCATAGATAAAACTGTCGCGAAGGCGTATTGGCGATTACAAATTCGTTGAAAGTGGGGTACTTCTGTAAAAGATGCGACACCATTCTTGCATTATCTGGTTCATTTCGAAGTCGAACTAAATCTTTCGATAACGTTAGTTGCGGCGCTAAGTACGTCCCGTTTTCTTTTCTCCTGTTTATCAATTCTTGGGTTATTGTTGATTCCATTTGACTGTATTTCTAAGGGGTTAGACTCTATATTGATGTTACTAGCGTTAGCTATATCATCATTATTCTTATTTTTACATTTATCATTACTATTATTGTTACTTTTGCATGCGTTCGCTTGCAATGGCATACCGTCGCTTTCGTTTGTATTCGACTGAGGACGGTTGTTGCCATTTTGATGACGTCTAAGTGCATTCAAACGATTTTGTTCGCATCGGTCTGAGTACTTCTTGAAGTCTCGATCGATTTGAACTTTGAACATTGAGAATAGTGCTTGTAGAGCAGTATCGGTGCTTTCCAAAGGCATTCCCGAAGATGAATATTCAAGAATACCTTTGAAAAGTATGCCTGCCTGTTCGTTTGTTAAGCACTTGACTGCGGTATTATTCTCAGAGTGAATAATTATGCTTGTTGCTTCTTTCATTGCTTAAACAGCCCTATGCCTTTTGATGAATTCCTGAGCTTCCTGCTCCAACTCTTCCTGGCTTTTGCTATGACGCTGTTTCATCCAGTCATCAATCTCGGACTGGAGAAAAGCCAAAGCTTTATTGATCTTATGGTAGGGTATCTGTTTGTTGGATACCCAGCCATAGACAGTCTGCTTAACAGGATGGGAAGGAATGTAAGCACATAGTTCATCGATATCCATCCAATGGGGTGCATTGCTTATTTGCTGCCTGTTGCGCATGGTTTGAATAGTTTCTTCCAACCCTTCAACCTTCCAAATGAGGTAGGACAATGCTCCTGGCATTTCCTCCAAAGTCGTAATGTTTTGCTCATATTTTGTTATCCTTTAATTTGAAAACTTTTTCAGGTGCAAAGGAACAGCAAAAAGAAGAACCAATAAGGAATTATTAGAAAAAGGTTGTGATTTTAACATTTCACACTAAGGAAACACCTATATAAATGGAACGAAGAGAGGCTTCAGACAACAAAAAGTGGTAAAAATAGCCCTCGAACAACACATCCGAGGGCTATAAGACATAGGAATTCATTGATTCTGGTCTGGCTTATTTGGCTCTAAATCATCAATGTGGATTGAATTAGCTGCTTTTACTTTGGCAGAATCTATCATATGGGCGTAAATCTGAGTGGTTCGGATATTTTTATGCCCTAACAATTTCTGTATGGTATAGAGTCCTGTCCCATTCTCTAATTGCAATGTGGCAAAAGAATGACGAAAACAGTGGAACGTGATGTGCTTGGTAATACCTGCAGCTTCAATCCATTTTTTGACAGGTCGATTAATCCATGATGGGTCTTGTAACCCTTCGAAAACCAGTCGGTCAGGGTCACGACGTTCTCCACACAACTCATAAGCTTGGTCAGAAATCGGGTGGTATTCTGGCACATCTGTTTTATCTTGCATTTTCACGATCTGCCAAGAATTATTGAGATACTGAAGCCGTCCCCAGGTTAAAGACTGGATATCGCAGTGGCGAAGGCCTGTCATGATGGAAAAGAAGGATGCCCTTCGTAGGATGTCACTCTTACATGGCGTCTTTGCCAATTTCTTCACTTCCTCCATATTGAGGACCTCGCGAAGAGCATCTTGCGCTTGGATACCATTAACCTTGCTGCTGATATCAATAGTAAGGTACTCATCAATGAAAGCCTGGCGAATACCAGCCTTTACTATAGCAAAATAGGTGGAAGCTGTGTTTTGTTTGATTTTGCCTTTCTTGTTACCACCTTGTGGAGCCGCCAGTAGGAACATCTTAAAATCTTCAAGGAATTTGACGGAAATAGTCTTGAATGGTATGGGCTTGCTATGCGAATATAACTTTAGTAATTCTGCAACACGCTCCCAGTTTACGATGATTGAGTCAGAACTATTGGGGTGGCGTTTGTATATGATACTTTCAAAATACTTGATGAAGTCTTGTTCGCCACGTTCGTTTTGGGCTTTCAGTTCTGCTTCTTTGTCGGTGTAGATAATAGCACTATCGTATTCATGCTGACGTAACTTCCTTACTTCGTCTGCATAGATACATGCTTCCTGATCCAATTTCGATGTGCAAAGAATAACCCCATTGATGTCTCTCTTAGGACGGTATTTGAATTCCCCATCAGGCGTTACACCAGTAACAGAGGACTTATCCCAGATAGGAGTGCGGATGATGCGGTTCAATGATTCAACAATCCTTTTCTTGCCTGGTTGGCTCGGATCGTTTACAGGGTATGCTTCAACGGTAAGATACCATTCTTCTTTATACTCAGACTTACGGAGTTTAACAGTCACCTTGGTATTTAAAAGTTTCTTCCTCATAATTCTGTTTGTTTATAATGGTTTGTATAAGTTGTCAATTTCCTTTTTGGGCGCATAGACATAGTTCCCAATTTGTCGGGTAGGGATGGAGTACTTTCTGATGTGCGCCCATACTGTACTGTCGTCTATCCTGAATTTCTTGGAGATTTCGCCGATAGTATAGCAATTCTCTGGCTCCATGTCGTAGAGACGTGGTAGCAAATGCTTATCCTTGATGGGTTCTTTACGCAATGGTACCATCTTTTCCAACTGCTCGCGAGAAATACGGGTGAGCCTTTCACCTATATTTATATAAGGTAGTCGGCCTTTGCGTACCAGGCGATAGATGGTATCCCTGCTGATGGCATACATGGCGACTGCCTCCTTCACGCTGATAAATTCCCTTTCACCAGGAATAAGTTGAGCGATTTGATTCAGCTGCTCTTCTTTAGCTTTGGCAGCCTTACGATTCTTGTAGGCAATATCAGTACAATGCCTACAACAGTAGCGGGAGTCTAATGTCTTTGCGATAAAGGTGTTCCCACATACTTCACACTTGCGTTTAATCTGAAATTTTGCTTCTGGCATAATTCTTTAAAATTAAGTATGTATAAGTACTAATAAGTATAAATAGGTTGCATCTCGTCGCAAATTTAGTCGCGTTACATGAGTGTCGCAAAAATGGGATAAATAAGGGCATAATAAAGACATAGCAAACATGAGGGCATAGAAAACAAATAGCGTGTAACTCGTTGAGCTACACGCTATTTCGTTGCGTTTTGTTATGTCTTTACCTATCGGTGTCACTTAACCTCCTCGAAGTCGGCATCCTGGACATCGTCGTTGGGGTTCGACTGTGTCTGCTGGCCGCCCTGGAAACCGGCACCGGGACCGGCCTGCTGACCGCCGGGCTGACCTGCACCGGCCTGCTGGTACATCTTCTGAGAAGCGGCCTGCATGACGTTGTTGAGGTTGTTGATGGCGTTGTCGATGGCAGTGATGTCGCCAGATTTGTGGGCATCCTTCAACTGCTGGACAGCCTGCTCAACGTTGGCCTTGTCGGCACCGAGCTTGTCGCCGTTCTCGTTGAGGAAGGTCTCGGTCTGGAAGATCATCGAGTCGGCCTGGTTCATCTTGTCGATGCGCTCACGCTCCTTCTTGTCGTTCTCGGCATTCTGCTCAGCCTCTGCCTTCATGCGGTTGATCTCGTCCTGAGACAAACCGCTGGAAGCCTCGATGCGGATGGCCTGCTCCTTGCCGGTAGCCTTATCCTTGGCGCTCACCTTCAGGATACCGTTGGCATCGATGTCGAAGGTTACTTCAATCTGAGGTACGCCACGACGGGCGGGAGCGATACCAGTCAGGTTGAACTGGCCGATACTCTTGTTCTGGGCAGCCATCGGGCGCTCACCCTGCAGCACATGGATGGTCACCTCAGTCTGGTTGTCGGCTGCGGTCGAGAATGTCTCGCTCTTCTTGCAGGGGATGGTCGTGTTAGCCTCGATGAGCTTAGTGCAAACACCACCGAGAGTTTCGATACCCAGTGTCAGCGGCGTCACGTCGAGCAGCACGATGTCGCCCACGCCACCTTCCTTGTTCAGGATAGCGCCCTGTATAGAAGCACCTACGGCCACCACCTCGTCGGGGTTCACACCCTTTGAAGGCTCCTTGCCGAAGTAGTTCTTCACCAGTGTCTGCACGGCGGGGATACGGCTGGAACCACCCACGAGGATAACCTCGTCGATATCGGCAGTATTCAGACCGGCGTCGCGCATAGCATTCTGACAGGGAACGAGACAAGCCTGAATCAGCTCGTGAGCCAGCTGCTCGAACTTAGCACGTGTCAGCGTCTTCACCAAGTGCTTGGGTACGCCACCGACGGGCATGATATACGGCAGGTTGATTTCAGTGCTCGTAGAAGAAGACAGTTCAATCTTAGCCTTCTCGGCAGCCTCCTTCAGACGCTGCATAGCCATCGGGTCGTCCTTCAGGTTGGCACCCTCGTCGTTCTTGAACTCCTGAACGAGCCAGTCGATAATCACCTGGTCGAAGTCGTCGCCACCGAGGTGGGTGTCACCATTGGTAGAAAGCACCTCGAACACACCACCGCCGAACTCCAGGATAGAGATATCGAACGTACCACCACCGAGGTCGAAGACGGCAATCTTCATATCCTTGTTGGCCTTGTCGACACCGTATGCCAAAGCGGCAGCCGTCGGCTCGTTGACGATACGGCGCACGTTCAGACCAGCAATCTGTCCGGCCTCCTTCGTAGCCTGACGCTGAGAGTCAGAGAAGTATGCCGGTACGGTGATGACGGCGTCTGTCACCTCCTGTCCGAGGTAGTCCTCGGCAGTCTTCTTCATCTTCTGGAGAATCATAGCTGAAATCTCCTGCGGCGTGTACTTACGACCGTCGATGTCGACACGGGGATAGCCACCCTCGTTTACTACATTATAAGGTACGCGCGAGATTTCCTTCTCCGTCTGCTGCCAGTTCTCACCCATAAAGCGCTTAATCGAATAAACGGTCTTCTTCGGGTTGGTGATGGCCTGACGCTTGGCGGGGTCGCCAATCTTACGCTCACCGTTCTCCACAAAGCCAACGACTGAAGGTGTTGTACGCTTACCCTCGCTGTTGGCGATTACTACGGGCTCGTTACCTTCGAATACGGCAACGCAGCTGTTGGTAGTTCCTAAGTCAATTCCAATAATCTTTCCCATAATACTTATTTTTTATTTGTTAATAATCAAAATTACTCATGTAGAAAATAGCAAAGCACGTGCCAAAAAGCATTTTTTGACAGAAAAATGTTTTTTATTACGTCATTTTGGCACAAGTATCAAAAGTTTTTTCTAAATTTGCAGCAAATTTGGCACATAACATCAAAAAGAGACTATGAAAAGAGTGTTTTTAACAGCCGGAATGGCTCTGATGTTCGCCGTTGCTTCTGCCCAGCAGACCGGCAATGGCTACATCGTGAAAACTAAGGGCGCAAAGAAAACTGCTGTCAGCGAGGCTGAGACTGCTGGAGACCAAAGTTCTGAGCCGGAGAAGGCGCATGACTTTATCTCGGAGAATTTCAAGTACCACAGTCTGTGCGATTGGCAGGTTGACAGCATGAAGTTCATGGTAATGCCCGAGAAGTATGACATGGTGGTCAAGACTTTCCGCGATCCTGCTCAGAACGGGCGGGAGGTCAGCAGTATGACATTACGTCATAAAATTATGATCTACAAGGGACATACTGAAGGCAGCGATGGTCACGCCCACATCAACTTCCTGTGTCAGGACGATAATAAGATGTATTATTACGAAGTGCCCAACGGAACCTTTGAGGATTATTGCTATGGCAAAATGGGCGTGCCGACTTTAGCTTACTTAGGCGATGTTGACATTGCGCGCAAGCTGCTCGTCGGCAAGACGATGTTCACCAAATCCACGTTGTTCCGCATCGACACAGAATACGACGGAGACGGTTTCCAGGAGGTGACGGTCCCCATGAACGACGAGGTGACCGTAACCCAGGTCGGTGTAGGAACCCGCAGCTTCCCTGTGAAGATTATCGTTGAGGATAAGAACGGCAATGAGTACTATCAGAATGTGGCCATCTCGAAGACAAACTGCGGTATGCGCGACGATGAGTTCGTCACGGATAATTCCAAGTTTCTGTTTGCCGGCTCTTTTGAATTGCAGGATGCCATAATGGCAGTGTCCCATAATTTGGAGCAGTATCTTAACAAAACGGTGCATACGAAGTTTACAACCGATATGATTACCAAGGGTGATGGCCGTGAGCGTACGCTGAAGGTGCCCCGTATGACAGCTTTCACTATTGAGGCAATTATGCCGAAGGCGAATAGCAACTATTTCACTTTGACACTGAAGGAGACAGAGTCGCGCCGTATCTATTTTAAGGATGTGACATTTGTGGAATCTGACAATGTGACAGGCAATATCGACGGACAGCGTAATGATTACTTTGGCTATCTGTTTGCAATGGGGCAGGGCCGTGCTCGTCAAACTTCACAGGCAGCCCGCGCCGCTATCCGTCAGGGTCGTGTCATCTTGGCAATGAGCGAGGACGAGGTGGCAATGGCTATGGGTGAGCCCGACGATATTACTCAGGGCACCAATGGTCAGTATAGATGGCTTTACAAACGTTCAGGCGGCAAGCTGCTTGTCGTGTTGTTCGATCCTACCGGTAAGGTGATTGGCACAGAGGTTGACCGTTCAAAGGTTACAAAGGCTAAGAAAGCGAAGCCTCGGAAGAAGAGCAAGTAAGCTTTGCTGTATATGAATAGACGGACCGTTTCAGATTTCTGAGCGGTCCGTCTTTTCTTTATGCGTGTTTTTATTCGCTCTTATCAGAGATGGCCTGCATAATCTTGGCCTCCAGCTCCTCGCACAGTTCGGGGTTGTCCTTGAGCAACTCCTTTGTAGCGTCGCGTCCTTGTGCCAGTTTCTGGTCGCCATAGCTGAACCATGAGCCGCTCTTCTTGATAACGCCGTATTCTACGCCAAGGTCGACAATCTCGCCAATCTTCGAGATACCCTCGCCGAAGGTAATCTCGAATTCCGTCTTGCGGAAGGGAGGTGCTACCTTGTTCTTCACCACCTTCACGCGCACCTGGTTGCCGATGGGCTGGTCGCCGTCTTTCAGTGTGGTCACCTTGCGGATGTCCAGACGCACAGAGGAATAGAACTTCAGGGCATTACCACCCGTCGTAGTCTCAGGATTTCCAAACATCACACCAATCTTCTCGCGCAGCTGGTTGATGAAGATGCACGTAGTCTTGGTTTTCGATATCGTCGACGTCAGTTTTCTCAGTGCCTGGCTCATCAGGCGGGCTTGCAGACCCACAGCCGAATCGCCCATGTCGCCCTCAATCTCCTTCTTTGGTGTCAGGGCTGCTACGGAGTCAATGATGATGATGTCAATGGCTGCTGAGCGGATAAGCTGATCGGCAATCTCCAGTGCCTGTTCACCGTTGTCGGGCTGCGAGATGTACAGGTTGTCGATGTCGACGCCCAACTTCTCGGCATAGAACCGGTCGAAGGCGTGCTCAGCATCGATGAAGGCGGCGATACCTCCGGCTTTCTGGGCCTCGGCGATGGCGTGGATGGCCAGTGTCGTCTTACCTGAGGACTCCGGACCAAATATCTCGATGATACGTCCCTTGGGGTAGCCTCCGACGCCGAGAGCAGCGTTCAGACCTATTGATCCTGTTGGTATCACTTCTACGTTTTCTATCTTCTCTTCGCCCATTCTCATGATGGAGCCTTTGCCGAAGTCCTTTTCAATCTTCGACATAGCAGCCTGTAGGGCTTTCAGTCTCTCCTGTTGTGGAGTCAGCTGTTCTGTTTCTTCTTTCTTTGCCATAGTTTTTTGATTATTTCGTTTTATCGTTTTATCGTTTAATCGTTATTACAGTTCCAAGTCGCCGTCGTGAATCTCGTGCCAGGGGAGGCCCTGCTTGTTGAGCTGTTCCATGAAGGGATCGGGATCGAACTCCTCAACGTTGTAGACGCCGGGCTTCTTCCAGAGACCTTTGCAGAACATCATGGCACCAATCATGGCGGGCACACCAGTCGTGTAGGATACACCCTGCATACCCGTCTCCTCGTAGGCGGCGCGGTGTGAGCAGTTGTTATATATATAATAGGTGTGCTCCTGACCGTCGTTGCCGATACCGCGGATGCGGCAGCCGATAGATGTCTGGCCTTCGTAGTTCTCGCCAAGGTCCTGTGGGTTGGGCAGTACGGCCTTCAAGAACTGCAAGGGGACGATCTTTACTTTTACTGTTGACGGGTTGACGGGTTGACAAGTTGACGAGTTGACGAGTTGACAAGTTGACGGGTCGGCCAAGGGCGCTTCATAGATTACCTCGTCGATGCGGCTCATACCAATGTTCTGAATCACCTCCAAGTGCTTGAGATACTGCTGTCCGAAGGTCATCCAGAAGCGGGCCCGCTTGATGGTCGGGAAGTTGATGACCAGTGACTCTATCTCCTCGTGGTGCAGCAGGTAGCTGTCTCGCGGTCCGATTTCGGGATAGGTCAGGTCCTTGTGAATCTCTAACGGCTCCGTCTCCACCCACTTGCCGTCTTCCCAGTAGAGTCCCTTCTGGGTGATCTCGCGGATGTTGATTTCCGGGTTGAAGTTGGTGGCGAAAGCCTTGTGGTGGTCGCCGGCGTTGCAGTCGACGATATCCAGATACTGCATCTCCTTGAAATGATGCTTGGCAGCATAGGCCGTGTAAATAGAGGTGACACCCGGATCGAAGCCGCAGCCGAGGATAGCCGTCAGTCCTGCCTTCTCGAAGCGTTCGCGGTAGGCCCACTGCCAGCTGTATTCGAAGTGAGCCTCGTCCTTCGGTTCGTAGTTGGCCGTGTCCAGGTAGCTGCAGCCGCAGGCCAGACAGGCATCCATGATGGTCAGGTCCTGGTAGGGTAGGGCGAGGTTAATCACTAATTCGGGCTTGTAGTCGTTGAAGAGCGCCTTCAACTGCTCCACGTCGTCGGCATCGACCTGAGCTGTCTTGATGTCCAGCTTATATCCCGCCTTGTGGATATCCTCTACTATCTTGTCGCACTTCGCCTTGCGACGGCTTGCAATCATAAACTCCGTAAACACGTCAGCGTTCTGTGCAATCTTGAACGCTGCCACCGTTGCGACGCCACCGGCGCCAATCATTAGTACTCTGCTCATAGTTCTGTTTTTTGATTCTGGCTACAAAGTTACAAAGTTTTGAATGATTCACAAAATATTTGGGCCGTAAAATCACTAATTGACATATATCAACTGCAAAATCATATATTGTAGTCAAAAAATCATTTTTCAATCTTTAATACCAGAAAATAGGTATATCTTTGCACCACCAATAAGAAAGGATACCCAAATACCATACAAACACAACTACTGACTAATAATAAGATGAACAAATCAAAAAAAAGAATCCCCGATGCCGTGAGGTATCGGGGATTTTGCTTGTCACAGTGTCAGCAGGGACGTTTCTTCGGCAGTTTGAATACGTCCTGCACCTCTTTCATCTGTGCTTCCGTCATGCCGTCGGGCTCCGAGCCCATGCTGCGTGCGCACATGTAGATGTTGGCCGCCTTGCAGAGCACGTCCGTCTGGTCGAAGGCGTCCATGATGTCCTGGCCTACAGCCACCGTTCCGTGCTTCTCCCACATCACCACGTCGTGCGTCTTTATCTGCTCCAGCGTAGCCTCTGCCAGTGCCACCGACGATGGCAGGGCGTAGGGTACGATGCCAATGCCTAAGGGAGCGAATGCCAGCGTCTCTGGAATCATCGACCAGAGCACGCGCGTCATCTCGTCGCCCTTCAGGAATCGCTGTATGTGGCTCATGGCCACCAGTTCTATGGGGTGTGTGTGCAGCGTAGCCTTGTAGCACGACCCCGTCTCCAGCAGGTAGTTCTGCAGTGCCAGGTGCGTAGGCAGTTCCGATGTGGGCACTACCGGCTCGTCGGCAATGACCTCGTATGACGCGCAGTCGTCGCAGATGCGTATGATGCTGCCGTTCTGCATCGGCTCCTTGGCCAGGTCGCGCATGCGCTTGCCCGTACCTTTGCAATAGAAATACTTACCTTTCAGCTGTGGCAGCACCATGCCAATCTGCTTCACCGGCGCAATAGCCTTCATGGCCTTGCACTCCTCGTCCATATACTCGGTGACGTTGACCGTAATGTTACCGCCATTACGCTCTGCCCATCCTTTCTGCCAGAGGTAGCCCGTCACCTCGGCAATCTGATAAACGACCGCTTTCAGTTCGGGGCGGCCTTCCAAGATACTCTTCATAGTTTTTCTTATATCTGTTAGTTCAATCCTTGACTCTTAAATCAGCTGCGGCAGGAAACAGGAGATGACCAGCACCACGATGCCGCAGATGAGCACGGCTATGGTCTTGCTCGAGCAGCCCTTCCACTCCTTCAGGATGATGCCCCAGACGTTGGAGAACACCACGTTCAGTGCCATCAGTATGCAGAACGACAGCGTCATCAGTGTCGGACTCTCCGTCAGGAATCCCTTGCCTAAGGCCAGTCCGAAGAACTGCGAGTACCACAGTGCGCCGGCCAGGAGGCAGAACAGGAGGTTGTTGCCCCAGACGCTGCTCTTCTTGTAGTCGCCCCACGTCTTGTTCACCTGGTTCTGGTAGAAGCAGTAGATGGCGTTGGTGATGAAGCCGCCGAAGGTGACGAGCAGCGTGGCGGGCAGTGTGCGGAACATCGGGTCGGTGAGTTCGCCGAAGTTGATGTCCTTGCCAAACTCCAGTCCCACGTTGAAGCAGCCGCTCATGAAGCCTGCCAGCAGTGCGATGGCCAGGCCCTTGGGGAAGTTGAAGTCCTTCACGGCCTCACGCTTCTCCTCCTCGCTCAGTGCTGCCGACTTCATGCCGCCGGCCACACCGATGATGGCGATGCCCACGAGCGTGACGACCACACCCAGGATGACGGCAAACGTCAGCGAGTCCAGGGCGTTCAGCTCCGGGAAGAAGATGTTCAGCAGCACGGGACCCATGATGGTGCCCAGTCCGGCGCAGGTGCCTAAGGCAATCGACTGTCCCAGAGCCACACCAAGATAGCGCATCGACAGGCCGAACGTCAGTCCGCCGACACCCCAGAGCACGCCGAAGAGGATGGTCATCCACACGTTGAACGAGGGCGACTGTGCAAACAGTCCGAAGAGCGACTGTCCCTCGGGAACGGCCAGCAGAGCGCCGAGGAACGGCAGCACCAGCCAGGCGAAGACGCCCTGCACAATCCAGTACGATTCCCACGACCAGTCCTTGATTTTGTTGATAGGCACGTAGCACGACGACTGGCAGAACGCGCCGACGGCAATGATTAGTAATCCGATGATGATTTCCATAAATTGTTACAGTAAATTAGTTCTTTGTTTGTTTCTTTCAAAATCAATGGTGCAAAATTAAAAATAAAAATGCAGACGGCCAAAAAATCGCGGCAATAAGTTCACATTTTCACCCCGACAGGCCGATAATATCGAAAAATTTGTCTAAATTTGCCGTCAAGAAACTTGAAGAGGCCGTTGCCGACGGTATTAACGACAGAAAGGAAGAACTTGTATATGACTATTAAGAACTTTATTGAACGCGCAGGCTACTACTTTAACCTGATGCCCGACAAAGAGGACGAGCAGACTATCGTAGCTCAGATTACCGAGGGAGTGAGTTTTAGGGGCGCCAACCTCTGGGTGCTTATCTTTGCCATCTTCATCGCTTCGCTGGGACTGAACGTCAACTCTACAGCAGTCATCATTGGCGCCATGCTTATCTCGCCACTTATGGGGCCCATCGTGGGCATGGGGCTGGCTGTCGGCACCAATCATTTCGACCTGCTGAAACGTGCTGGCAAGAACTTCGGCGTAGCAACGCTCATCAGTGTGCTGACCGCCACGATTTATTTTCTCCTCACACCACTCAGCGAGGCGCAGTCAGAGCTGCTGGCACGCACCTCGCCCACGCTCTATGATGTGCTCATAGCCTTCTGTGGCGGTGCTGCGGGCATCATCGCCCTGTGCACCCGAGGTAAGGGCAACGTCATCCCCGGTGTGGCCATCGCCACCGCCCTGATGCCCCCGCTGTGTACCGCTGGCTACGGATTGGCAACCGGCCATTGGCTTTATTTCCTCGGTGCCTTCTACCTGTTTTTCATCAACACCGTGTTTATTGCCCTTGCCACCTATTGCGGTGTACGTCTGATGAATTTCCAGAAGCATGAGTATCAGCCGACCGGACGAGCCGTCAGGGGGCGCCGCATACTCATGTCCATCGTTGTCCTGACCATGTTGCCGGCGGCTTACATGACCTTCCGAATCGTGCAACAGAGCATTTTCGATAACAACGTGAGGAAATTCGTCAAGGCCGAACTGACGCAGCGCGGCACTCAGATTATTTCGAGTACGGTCGACAATGACAGTCTGCGTCTGCGTGTCGTTGCCGTAGGTCGGGAGATAAGCAGCTCAACCCAGGCAGAAGCCCAGCGCCGGATGAAAAACTACGGACTGGAGGACTACGCCCTTCGCGTCATCCAGGGTACGCAAAGCGACAGCTTGCTTGCACTGAGCCATCAGCTAACCTCGCTAACCACCAGCCGGGAAACCGAGCACAGTCAGCTCTTGCAACTCACTGCCGAGAACACACATCTGAATCAGCAGCTGTATGAGTATAAGCGCTATGAGGCCCTTGCAGCCGAAATCCGCCCGGAGCTGGCCTCGCTCTTCCCGCAGGTCAGCAAGTTTGCACTGCAGAGAGTCGCCGAGGTGAGCAGGGACTCCGCCGACGCCCGCCATTATGTGACGGCTATCATAGAACCCGACGGCAAGCATCCTCTTTCCAAAGAAGAAACCCGGAAACTACACGACTGGCTGCTGGCCAGAATAAAGGCAGACAGCCTGATTGTGATTCAGAGACACTGGGAACGTAGTGAAAGGTGAGAAGTGAGAGGTAAAACGTCACGGCCTTACAGAAAAACGTCACGGCCTCTCGTGAAAACGTCGCGGCCTCTCGTGAAAACGTCGCGGCCTTACAGAAAAACGTCGCGGCCTCTCATCTCTCACTTCTCACTTCTCCCTTCTCACCTCTCACCTCTCCCCTCTCACTTCTCATTATGGATAGCTTAACCGGAAAACACGTCACCCATGTCGCCCATGTCGCTCCTAACTGCGGCTGGGGGAGAAATCCCATGAGGAGCAGGCCGCCGCTCTCCCCTCCCTTGTAGGGGAGGGGTTGGGGGTGGGGTCAGTGACAACTTAGGGGTGGGATGGGCGACATGGGTGGGTTGTTTTCCGTTTTCTTTATCCTACGCGCGCGTACGCGAGAAAACTCTTACGGCTCACCCGTGAGATATCAATGCCATTGAGCCATCCACGGACTTTTTCCCCTGCGCCGAAAAATATGGTATATGTTTCAATCCACACCCCCGCGTGGGGGGCGACTGCTGAATCCCCGACAACATAAGCATTTCGTCCTCGTCGTAATACATGTGCTATTCCGTTGTCTCATCAAATGGCAATGCACCCAGAAACTTGTCGAAGTCGCTTTGGAACAGTCGGTCTTGCACGATGCGGAACTTCTCAAACTCCGTTTCGGCATGGAGGACGGCTTCTTCGTGGCTTACGCTCCCGGCATCAGTAAGCAACGGGCGCTCGTCGCTGCTCAGATAGGCATCGATACGCTTGGCCCAGTCCTCCATTGTCATAGGGATATGTCGCTTGGCTCGGCTTTCGGCAAACTCTAACACTGCCGTCACGATACGCCCCATATCCTCCAGCTCCATCTGCTTCAGGTAGTTTTTGGCTATCACGACATCGGTCTTCACGATCTTCCCGTCAGGCGCATTCTCCCATGTGGTCAGCCCCATGTGCTCCTTGTCGGCATCAGCCCGTTCCACGATGAGCTCCGCCGCCGTCCGACCATGCACGGCATAGTGCATCTTATTCTGAATCCGCTTGAAGAACAGCCGTGTGGTCGGAGCGTCCTTGTTGTAGTCCATGCTCGTAGCGTAGATGTCCGTCAACTTCTGATAGAACCGTCGCTCGCTGAGCCGGATCTCCCGAATCTCAGCCAGCAGGTGCTCGAAGTAGTCCTCGCCCAAGAAGGTGCCGTTCTCCATGCGCTTCTTGTCGAGCACATAGCCGCGTATGGCAAACTGTCGCAGCACGCTCGTTGCCCACTGTCGGAACTGGGTGGCGCGGATGCTGTTCACGCGGTAGCCTACGGCGATGATGGCATCGAGTTTATACATTACCACCGTACGTTTTACCTCACGATTGCCTTCCTGCTGAACTGTTTCCATTTTGGAAATAGTTGCCTCTTCCTTTAGTTCACCAGTCTCAAAGACATTGGCCAAGTGCTTGCTGATGGCGGGCACTCCCACATCGAAGAGTGCCGCCATTGCCTTTTGCGTACACCAGATAGTCTCATCGGCATACATCACCTCAATGCCCTGCTCCTTATTCTCCGCTTGGAAAATCAGGAACTCCGCCGTGCTGTTTCTTATCTCGCGCTTTTTCGCCATAAGTATTGTCCTTTTTCGCTTGATTAAAAAGTTTTCTGCAAAGTTATAACTTTTTTCTGATAATATGACAGTTTTCTGTGGAATTATTCGTAATTTTGTACCCTGTATATAGGGGGTGTCAGGCATTCTGCCTCACCCATAGGGCAAAGAATGGGTCGTAGACTGTGTAGACGCCCTTGTTATGGGTGATTGTCCATATCTTGCTGATTTTTAGCGCAAAGATAGAAAAAGAAATAGGATTATCCAAATCAGGATAATCCTATTTAGGATGATGGAGCGTTTATGCCTTAGCCGCGCTTCGAGGTGACGTCCTTCTCGTACTGCTGGATGGCAGCGATGAACTCCTCGCCAACGGGCACGTTGTTCTTCAGGTTGAAGTAGTCGTAGACGGCGCCGAACGGCATCGACTTGGCCTCTTCCATCAGGGCGAGACGCTCGAAGTACTGGCCGTTGTCCTCGTACTCGCGGAGCTTGGCCTTCGGCTCGAGCAGTGCCTGGAGGATGCACTTCTGCGTGGCACGGCTGCCGATGATGTAGGCACCGATGCGGTTGATGCTGGCGTCGAAGTAGTCGAGACCGACGTGGGCACGGTCGAGGGCGTCGCTGCGTACCAGCTCCTTGAAGAGGTCGAGGGTCTGATCGTTCATGATGGTGACGTGGTCGGAGTCCCAGCGTACGGGGCGGCTGACGTGGAGCATCAGCTCAGGCACGTACATCAGCAGGGTCGATACGAAGTCGCTGACGTTCTCGGTGGGCGCGGAGTGGCCGGTGTCCAGGGTGTACATCTGCTTGCGGGTGGCGCAGTAGGCAGTGTAGAAGTCGTGCGAGCCTACGGTGTAGCTCTCCAGACCGATGCCGAAGAGTTTGGCCTCGAAGCAGTTCTTCACGCCGTCGAGCTTCTCCTCCATGATTTCGTCGAGCGAGGCAGCGAGGATTTCGCGATACTTCTTGCGCTGCACGGGGATGTCCTTCATGCCGTCGTGTACCCAGATGTTCATGATACAGGGGTCGTTCTGAGCCTTACCCATGGCGTCGGCGATGCGACGGCAGCGCTTGGTGTGCTCAATCCAGAAGTCGCGAATCGACTTGTCGGGGTTCGACAGCGTGAGGTCGCCGCTCTTCGGGTGCGAGAATGATGTTGAGTTGAAGTCGAGCTTCATGTTGTTCTCCTTGGCCCAGTCAATCCAGCTCTGGAAGTGCTTTACTTCCACCTGGTCGCGGTCGACGAACTGTCCGCCGAAGTCGCCGTATATCTCGTGGAGGTTCAGACGGTGGTTGCCGCCGAGCAGCGTCTTCACGAACTCAATGTCCTGACGCACCTCGTCGATGGTGCGGGCACGGCCGGGGTAGTTACCAGTGGTCTGGATGCCGCCGCTGAGGGCCTCGTTGCGCTCGAAGCCGACGACGTCGTCGGTCTGCCAGCAGTGGAGTGAGAGCTGCTGCTTCTGGAGCTGTTCGAGTACTGCGTCAGTGTCGACGCCAATGGCTGCGTAGCGCTCTTTGGCTACGGCGTAAGCCTGTTCAATAAGATTTGCTTTCATAAACTCTAAATAGTTTTTTATTTACTTGGATGAATTGTATTTTTTTGAACCTTAAATCTTCATAAATCGGACACGAAATCTTCTTTATACTTAAATGTATTTTTCTTGGGACCTTAAATCTTCATAAATCGGACACGAAATCTTCTTAGCTCCTAACATATTCATAATTATTAGAGATGTTGTTGTAGATGTAACGCTCCGATATGAGACGTTTGGGGTTTCCGAAGTTGATAAGGAGTCCGGCATAGGCTTTCGTAATGCGCAGATAGTTAAACAACTGCCCCCGATGGTCGGAGTTAATTTCCGAAACAGCCTTAAGCTCAACAATCAAATCACCGTAGCAAACGAAATCTGCAAAATATTTCTTCTTCAGTTCTTGGCCTCGAAAGTACATCGTGAGGGGTTTCTCCCGTTCCCAGGGGATTTCCTTTTCCTTGCAGGCGATAGAAAGACACTCCTGATAGATGGGTTCTGACAATCCAAAACCTAATTCATTGTACACTTCCATAGCTGCACCTATTATCTGGTACATTTTATTCAGGTAGTCTCTTCTCTTATCTTCGAGGTTCATCCAACAATAGATTTGTGTGAGATTGGCGTATATTTAAGGTTCGCGATTATTCTTTGTTCACTATCGAAAGGTATTTGTCGAAGGCAGCGTCCCAGGCGGCCTTGTCCTGCGGCTTGTATTCCACCAGTTCGATGCTGTTGGCAATGATGGCGCGCATCTGCCATATGTCGTTGACGACTCTGGCCGCTTTGGCCTGCATCATGATGTTGCCAATGGCAGTACACTCCTGCGGCCCAGCCAGAACGGTAGCACCTGTTGAGTTGGCGGTAAACTGGTTGAGGAACTTGTTGAGCGAACCGCCGCCGATGATGTGGAGCGTTTCGAGCTTGAACGGTGCAAACTCCTGCATCCACTGGAACACCTGACGATAGCGCAGAGCCAGCGAATCGAAGATGCAGCGGCAGATCTCGGCAGGCGTCTCGGGCACGGGCTGATTGGTGTCGCGACAATACTTCTGTATGGCCTGAATCATCGAGACAGGTGCCGCAAAAGCCTGGTCGTCGGGATTGATAATGCTGCGGAACGGCTCGACGGTCATTGCTTGTCCCTGCAGTTCGGGGTGACTCAGCTGGCGCACCTCCTCGGGCCACTCCAGTCGGCAGCGCTCGTAGAGCCACATGCCGCAGATGTTCTTCAGAAAGCGTGTCGTACCCTCGATGCCGCCCTCGTTGGTGAAGTTGCGCTCGTAGCTGAGGTCGCTGATGATGGCGTCCTTCGTCTCAATACCCATCAGCGACCATGTGCCGCTTGAGAGGTAGGCAAACTTCTCGTCCTTGGCGGGAACGGCAGCGACGGCCGAGCCAGTATCGTGACCGGCAACGGCGATGACAGGCACCTGTCCCAGACCTGTTAGGCGCTGCACCTCGTCGGTGAGGACGCCGATGACGGTGCCGGGGTTGACCATCTTGCCGAACTTCGAACGTGTCAGGCCTAACGACTGCAGAAGACGCTCGTCGAGCAACTTGGTGCGCGGGTCCAGCAGCTGCGAGGTTGAAGCAATGGTGTACTCACACACCTCGTTGCCCGTCAGCATCCAGCTGAGGGCGTCGGGCACGAACAGAATCTTCTGGGCATTCTTCAGCGCCGTGTTGCCTTCGCGCTTCATGGCGTAGAGCTGGAAGATACTGTTGAAGTTCAGAAACTGTATGCCGGTGATGTCGTAGACCTCTTTCTTCGAGATGACGTGCTTCAGGTAGTCGTCCATAGCGTCGAAAGTGACAGGGTCGCGATACGCGCGCGGATTCCTTAATATAGCTCCGTCGTCGCCGATGAAAACGAAGTCGACACCCCAGGTGTCAATACCTATCGACGTTATTTCCAGTCCGCGCTTGGCCACCTCGCGCAGTCCGCGGATGATTTCGAAGTAGAGTGCGTAGATGTCCCAGTAGTAGTGACCGCCCTGTTCTATGAGGTTGTTGGGGAAACGGGTCACCTCCTCCAGGTCGAACTTACCGTCAGTAATATTACCAATGATGGTGCGTCCGCTGGTGGCGCCCAGGTCTACGGCAAAGAAGTATTTTTTCTGTTGTTCCATATTTGTTTTAGATGATTGTTAGCAGTTGCTTGGTATTGCGTCGGCAAAATTACGCATTTTTTCCATACGGCGACAATATAATTTGATTTTCTGACTTGTTTTTTTGATAATTGAAAAGAAAGTGTTACCTTTGCAGGCAGTTTCTGAAAAAACTACAATCAAACTAATACTAAAAATTTTATGTCAACATTAACACTAATGATTGTCATCGTTTTCTGTATTGGCTATTTCTGCATAGCCATTGAAAGCCTGACAAAAGTAAACAAGGCAGCCGTGGCGCTGCTGATGTTCGTGGCTACATGGACGCTCTTCATGATAGCCCCAGAAACTTACCTGCCCGATGCTATTGGCGCACTGAAGGCCTCGGTCGTAAGCACCACCATTGAGCACCACTTGGGATCTACGGCTACGACGCTCTTCTTCCTGATGGGTGCTATGACCATTGTCGAACTGGTTGACCAGAACGGTGGTTTCAACTTCGTGCGCGACACGCTGAAGACGAAGTCGAAGCGGGCACTGCTCTGGCGCATCGCCTTCATGACGTTCATCCTCAGCGCTATCCTCGACAACCTGACCACCTCTATCGTGATGATCATGATTCTGCGTAAGCTTGTCGACGAGAAGAAAGACCGGCTCATCTACGCTGCCCTCGTGGTCATCGCGGCCAACAGCGGCGGTGCCTTCTCGCCCATCGGCGACGTCACCACCATCATGCTGTGGAACAAGGGCGTTATCACGGCAGCCGGCGTCATCATGGAGATTTTCATTCCCTCGCTGGTGTCGATGGTCATCCCCGCCTACATCCTGTCGCTCTCGTTGAAGGGCGAACTGGTGCCCGTGCAGGAGACGGCCGTCCTTGAGGAGTCCGAAGACCTGTCGCCCGCCCAGCGCAAGGCCATCTTCTTCCTTGGCGTAGGAGGTCTTATCTTCGTGCCCATCTTCAAGACCATCACCCATCTGCCGCCGTTCGTCGGCATCCTGCTGGTGCTTGGCGTGCTGTGGACGGTGACGGAAATCTTCTATACCCGCATCCACCAGGAGAGCGAGGACACAGCCGACAACCGCAATACGCAGAAGCGCGTGTCGAAGATGCTCTCGCGCATCGATATGGACACTATCCTCTTCTTCCTCGGCATCCTCATGGCCGTCGCCTGTCTTGAGACCATTGGTGTGCTGACGATGCTGGGTCAGGGCCTTGACGTTGCCTTCGAGGGCAACCACTACCTCGTCACGGGTATTATCGGCGTGCTCTCGTCGATTGTCGACAACGTGCCCCTCGTGGCTGGCTGCATGGGTATGTATCCTGTACAGGCCGCTGGCGATATGGCCATCGACGGCATCTTCTGGCAGCTGTTGGCCTACTGTGCCGGTGTGGGCGGTTCGATGCTCATCATCGGTTCCGCCGCTGGCGTCGTCGTCATGGGCTTGGAGAAGATCACCTTCGGCTGGTACATGAAGAAGATTACGTGGATTGCCTTCGTCGGCTACCTTGCAGGCATCGTCTGCTACTGGGCTGAGAAGACGTTCCTGTTCTGACGCTCACACGTTACTTGAGACAATAAAGAAAGCCGATGCTCCATGTGGGGCATCGGCTTTCTGTATCTTTTATTTCGACGGTCTCAGTTCGCTGGGTCTGCGTCCCGTCTTGGCCTTGAACTTGGCCGAGAAATAGTCGGGCGACTCGAAGTTCAGACGGTAGGCTATCTCCTTGACGCTCATATCGGTGGTCGAGAGCATCTCCTTGGCACGCTGCAGGCGCAGGTCCTGCTGGTAGATGGCCGGCGATATGCCGGTGTGCTCCTTGAAGAGCTTGCGGAAGTTGGAGTAGCTGATACCCATCTCCTCGGCCACCTGTTGGATGGTGAGGTTGCTCTCAAGGGCCTCGCGTATGCGCAGGCGCGCCCTACCTATCATATCTACGTGCGCCTGGTTGCGACTCAGCTGTATGTTACGCTCCTTGGAGTACATCATGCCGATGAGCATATTGACGAGTCCGGCCATATACTGCTGCGAGTAGGCGGCCTCCTCGACGGCGGCGTCGTAGGCGGTCTTGTAGACGCTGACGATGCTGTCGCTGAAACCGACGTGGTAGATGGGCTTCTGGGGCGAGAGGAATCCGGCGCGCACGCGGTCGTCCATGTTGCGACCTTTGAAACCTATCCAGTAGCTCTTCCATCCTGTCTTGGGATTCGGGTGATAGGAATGCCATTCGCCGGGGAAGAGCAGCCAAAGGTCGCCCTCGCGCAGGGGTGCCTCGCGGACGGTGGCGCTGTGGAAGATGCCCTCGCCCTCGGTGAGATAGAGCAGCTGATACTCGTTGAGTTCGCGCCCGCGGTCAAGATTAAAGTAGTAACCGTCGGCATGTCCACGGGTGGGGTAGTCGTCGCCGGGCTGTATCTCCTCGTAGCCTACGGTGCTGACGGTGAGTCCCCAGAGCGCGTCGCGCTCATTGGCGAGCAGGTATTTGCTGATTTGCATGGCCATAGTCCGTTCCTCCTGTTTTTTACCTCGTTTCTGTGTGCAAAAGTAGTGAAAAAATAGATAACACCAAAATTTAGTAGCAAAAAAAATGTAAAACGCTTGGCGGTTTCGCGGAAAAGCGTTACTTTTGTAGGGCAGAAAAATCTAAACACGTAATATTATGATCGACGTAAAAGAAACATTAGGAAAAGCTGAGGAGCGCATGGAGATGGCAGCCATGTTCTTAGAAGAAGAACTGAGCCGCGTACGTGCCGGCCGTGCTAACGTGGCCATCCTCGACGGTGTCAGGGTAGAGTCTTACGGCTCGAAGGTGCCCTTGAACCAAGTAGCAACCGTGACGACGCCCGACGCGCGCACCATCGCCATCAAGCCGTGGGACCGCAAGCAGATTCGCGACATTGAGAAGGCCATCATGGACAGCGACGTAGGCATCACGCCCGAGAACAACGGCGAGGTCATCCGCTTAGGTATCCCCCAGCCCACCGAGGAGCGCCGCCGCGACCTGGTGAAGCAGTGTAACAAGATAGCCGAGAAGGCGAAGGTCGAGGTGCGCAACGTGCGCGGCGACATTAAGGACAAGCTGAAGAAGGCCATCAAGGATGGCCTGTC
The DNA here is from genome assembly GCA_900321965.1 of uncultured Prevotellaceae bacterium. GTDB lineage: Bacteria > Bacteroidota > Bacteroidia > Bacteroidales > Bacteroidaceae > Prevotella. The sequence goes on along the minus strand of ONYA01000001.1, from coordinate 53,564 downwards.
GGAGGACAACGAGAAGGACGCCGAGCTGGAGCTGCAGAAACTGCACGACAAGTACATCAAGAAGCTCGACGAGCTGATGGAGGCCAAGAACAAGGAAATCATGACCGTGTAGCGTTCTATAAGGAAAATTATTCCGACATAGGTCATTTCAATGCCTGAAAAGAGATAGAGTCCTTCCCTGTATCAAACTGGGGGAAGGACTCTATCTATAGATTAATTACAATGCCCTCTTTTTTTTTCTTCTCTATGGTTTTTCCAATGGCGGAAGAATACCCGATAACATTATTTGGATTATAGACATAAATCCTATTATTGTCCAAAATAATAAAATTATTGTTTTCATCAACAAGTGCACCAGCATATGCAAGATTGAGAGTTTCCTCGCTATAGCCACTTCTAAGTGCAGTCTTTAGACGATGTCCTAACTGCTGAGGATTGTCATAAGAACCTGCACGGAATTAATACTGTGAAAACGTTAGGACGATGTCGAAGTACTTACTATTGAAGTTCACCTCGTCCTGATTGTAAAAATGAACCTCTATTATTCCAGCTGAGGTTTCTATTGTCACACCACCATCGTCACAGTTCATACAGTCTTCTGTAGCCTTTGCGCCAGTAGCATCGACAAAAGCCTTCTTGTAGGCATTGATACGAGCTTTCACCTGACTTTTTGTGTATGCTTTCGCTTCCCTAACAGTAATTCGGTTCTCATCCTCAATAAAAACCTTCACCTTCACATCATAGGCAGTTCCACCTAAGAACTCAAATCCGTTCTCTTTGGTGTCAACCAGTCCTTTTGCCAATAGTTGTTGTTTGATGACATTCTCAGCCTGCTTGACGGGCACACCGAGAAAAGCGACATGGCCGTTGACTATGACAGGATCCATAATGGTTACTGTTGCTGAAGCAGCAGGTACAGGCTTCTTGGGTGTCGTTTTCCTTGCTGTTGTCGTTGTTTTCTTTACTGCCGTATTCTTGACAGTTGTCTTGCGCTGCTGCGCCACACTCTCCTGCGCTGTGCCCATCAGCATCAGGACCATCAGCAATAATACTGTTTTCTTCATAAGTTTTCTTGTATTTTATTTTCTTATATCAAAACTGTGAGTCTTTGAACTGGATGACAATTTCTAATTTCTCATTGAAGTAGTTAACGCCATTGGCGCAGAGTCCCTCGCTAAAATAGTGTCCACAATAGTCATCGTGGCTTTCGTATGAGGCCAGTTGATTGCCCTGCCAGTCGAAAATACGATTATATGAACCATTGGTAAAAATGAACCAGTTTGCCGTTGCTTGAGACACTCTTCCGCTAATGTCGCCAATTCCGTTTACAGGGAGCTTAGCTACTGACTTGAAAGAGGAGTTAATAATGTTAGGACAACCTCCAAAAGTCCAGACGGAATATATATTATTGCCTGCCCATATATAGTCTTCAATTAATACAGAAGTGTCTGGTGTAAACTGGTATACAAATTTTCCCTGTTTGTTAATGAAGTACACCGTTTGGCCTGTCTTGTCCGTCACCTTCGCCAATCCCCCATAAAACGCCCCTACCTTATTCGTGAACATAGGTTCTATGGCATAGTTTCCACTTGTGTCTATATATCCCCATAGACCGTTCATGTCCTGAACACGAGCCAGACCGTCGCGTGAAAAACTATATGCATCCTTGAATTTAGCAGGGATTACTCCTTGACACTTTGCGTTCATATAGCCCCATGTCTTATTCTTATAGTTATAATAAAGACGTAATCCCTCTTTCATCTGGTAAACGTTATAGTGAAAATCCCATGCACCTTTCGGCTTAAGCAGCGCACATGGTACTTCATTGCCATTGGCATCTATATAAACAGGTAGCCACTCTCTGCCTTTCATGCGTTCCATGATGGCGAGTCCGTCGTTCAAACTGGTTACATGACGCACCTTTTCAAACTTCTTAATGGTATTCCCCTTTGTGTCAATGATAGATGCTGTCTCCTTGTAATTAGCCCCGGTGACTATCATCATCCTGCCATTGTCGAAATTCACACTGGAAAGAAATTCGTTACTTTCTGTTACTTGGGCAGGCCGCCAGTCTTTCGGCAATGTGAATTGCTTGTTGCCAGCCTTGTCAATGACAAACCATTCACCGTTTGTGGGCTTTATCCAGGCTAGTCCCCCATTAAAGTCTCCTACATACTTCACTCCGTCACGAATAGTTATGGTCTTTGTGTTGACAGTTGTGCGCAAATCTCGAATGATAGTTGGCTTAGTGGTAGTTTGTCCATTCAGCTGTGCTGTGCCCAATGTCAGCAGGGCAGTCAGCAATAATGCGATTTTCTTCATAGATCAGATTTTGTTTATTTTCAAATTATTTGGTTATTATTTTGCAAAATCAAGCATATCATCTTCTTTTCCCACTTTTTGGCAGTGTCTGCTTTTTGGCGTATCTTTGCGTAAACAGTTACCAGGGTTTTACGAACTCGGTCTTTCTCACTCCCCATTCACCACTTGAGTATTTTACGACTTGAAGGTATAGGAATTCACTCGTTCCATTATTAAACACTATTTTGTAATAATAATCTGCTTCAGAACTCTGTATTCTTTTTTTGTGTAGAACAGAGCTTCTCACACCACCGTTCATGGAGTGAACATTGTCTACCTGATTTACAAGGTCTATATAGTCCATATCTTTCCGTTTCTCTTTGGAATAGTAGCAGGCAAGCCCGTCTACGTCTTTCTTTATCAGACAATTCATATATCCGGTAGCTGCGGCATTAGGAGTGAAGGGCGCTGCTTTTTGTGCTAAAATGACTTCTCCACGGCTACTGGCGATACCGTCTATTGTATGGTCATATCTCAGGTTGCAGCCTCCGGGACTCCCGTCTAATTTTTTTTCAATGATGAGCGTGCCTACTTTCTCCGTCCCGTTATTGAGACTGACGGCGACGTCATATTTGTGGAGGTATTTATATCCCTTGTCCTCAACCATCTTGTAGTCTTTGATTCCTGCCGCATATTCTTCTTGCAGCTCATTTTTGATGGTTTTAATCAACCAGAGTGTATTATTGTCTTCATTCTCATTCATCACCTTCTTGTCAATAGCCATCAACATTTTGGCCGCATTTTCAAAATCCTTACCCTTCAGACACTCCATGTAATCAGTGGCTCGACGTTGAAAAACGTTGTCCTCATGACTAATGTTGGTCACATCCTGATTCTGTGCGTGAACGCCCATACAATTTACTATCAGCAGGGCTGTCAGCAATAGTACAATTTTGTTCTTAGTTCTGTTCATAGTTTAATATAGTGCCACTTTCCACTTTCCGTTTTTGTCCATAACCACTTTGACTTTGTCCTCTACTTCTTCGCCGTTCTTGAAAACGGTCTTGACGGTGACGAAGGCGATGGAACCTGGCTCAGGATTGTCGGAGACATCCTCATTGAGAATGTCAGTGCTCTTGATGCCGCCTTTATCGTCCAGCGACTTGAACGCGTCTTCTTTCGAAAGCATCTCCAGATACTCTGCCTTGTACTTCTCCAGCTCCTCGCCATTCTTGGTCAAGCCTTCGATGTAGGAAAGCTCCACAATGCCTTTGGCATCCTTGCTGTTGAGGCATTTCATATAACTCTTTACTATGCCACTGGGACTGTTCGTGCTACAGCTTGTTGTCAGGCCGATTGTCATCAGGCCAAGCAGTATTGCTATAAAAATCTTCTTCATAGGTTTCTGTTTTTTGAGGTTATTCGTTTGTTATTTCTTCTTTTCCACCAGTTTGATATGGTCGCAGGTTTTCCACTGTTGCAAATCATCGTATCTTATGATGAGCGTTACCAGCATCTTGCCTTTGTGGCAGTGGCAGGTGCGTGCAAAAATGAACTGCTCGCCGCCGTAGGCTTGCGCCTGGACAAACTTTCCGTAAGGGCCATAGTCTGTTGAATAGCCAATACCCTTGTAGCCTTGCAGATGGAAGTCCGTTCCCTCGTCGGGAACCAGTTCCATAATGATATTGATGCAATTGTCTTGTACGTTATAGTCGTCAATGACAGCCTTGGTGCATGAGATGCCATAGGGATCTCCCACGACGGGAAGCTGGTTTTGCTTTGCTTCATTGATAGTCTGCCGGATTTCACGCGCTATCTGACGGCCGTTCATACCCTTCAGGTACAGTTCCCTGTAGTTGTCCAGTACACTGCTGAAGAAACCGCTCTCGCTGGCTGTCGGCGTTGCCTCCTCCTTGCTGTCTTCTGCCTCCGTGGCTACGCCAAACATCTTCTTACCCTCGTCGGTGAGATAAGGCAGGACGCAATCCATGGGCATCACGAAGTCGTGGAAGAAATGCGTGCCCGTCTGGACTTTCACCCTGCAACCGGCAGAGTCGGGGGCTAGCCAGAAGTTTTCGAAACCGTAGTTGATAGCCTCCTTCAAGTCGGCATCGCCATAATTGCGGGCATACAATGCCACCTCGTTGGATCCCATGGTGAAAAGGTCGCGGTAAGACATCAGCTGACCATCCGAGAGTCGCACGTTCCACACATACTCTGTCGGGCCACCGTTACCAAACACACCGTCGGAGACAAACAGAACGGCACACTGCGGATTGCTGTACTGGCACAGAATCTTCAAATGATAGATGCAGGGAGCCTCCAGCTCTCCTTTAGAAATTCCATCCTTAAAGTTCTTTTCGTAGTTGTCGGCAATAGCTTGGAGGCTTTCTCCCTCAGGGGCACCCAGCGCCTGGGCGATAGCTGATCGTGAGACAATCTCCTTGATGGCATTGGTGACACGGTCTTGCAGTTCGCCTTCTCCTTGCGGAATAGCCAACGTCAGTTCAAGACCGGCTGGAACACCATCTGGATTCTGAGAATTCTCGTTTTTTTCATAGTTACTGAACACAAGACTTGTAGAATCGCCACCACACGATGCCATCAGCAGAATGGATGTCAGCATCATCAGTAATTGTAGCTTCTTCATATCTTCTATATTATTAATTATGGTAATACACATATTAGACTTTTACTCAATGGGGATGATTAAGAAACGGACAAAGTTATCCTCGCAGATATAGTTCTTTGCCGATGCGCCGATAGGGACGGTCGTCTCTGTAGCATTGCTGCTAGACATAGGCTATGCACACTTAATCATTTGTGGGTACAAAGGTAGATAATAAAATTGAGCTAACCAATAGCGGTTTTCCGTCATTTTTTATTAGAAAAGACAGAATCTGAGAAGTTTTTCGTATCTTTGCCATCTGTTATGAGAAGAATCCTGTGGTTTATCATACTGCTACTACCAGCCAGTTGGTCGCAGGCTGGCAGAGACAGTCTGTTGTGGACAGGCATTCGTGACGCAGGACTCGTCTATCGTCATGGATATGGAGACTCGGCACAAGCACAGGCACTATCCTTGTTGCCTGTGGCCAAAGAGCATAACAACACTGTAGCTCAAGCCCTGCTCCATGCTATTATCGGCATGGTATATGGCGACAAGGGCAACAAGCAGGCTGCCTTCGACGAGTTCAATCTCTGCATCAGCCTTGCAGAAAACAACAGATTTCTTTCCAAGGCTGCCCAACCTCAGTATCAGTTTCTTTTTCAGACGATGATTCCCACTTATGTGCGACAGGCCCTGCTCTGCGACGAACTCGGGCTTCAAGGGCAAAGCATTGAGAACGCCAAGAACGCATTAAAGTGGATGGAGCACAGCAACAACGAACGGATATGTGCATTATCCATGCCAGGTGTCTCGGATATTCTGGTGAAGCATGGCGAGTACAAGTTAGCTTACCTGCCAACGAAGAAGGCCCTCAAGTGGTGTGCTGCCCACAAACAGGAGGTGCTGGCAAAAGGGTTGTTGGCGTCGCTTGTTGTCATAGAGACGGCTTTGAACATAGAGGAGAAAGGCGACACTGCCGATACCCCCAAAGACCTGCCAGACATCGTTCTTTCAAGCGAACAAGTTCGGGCGGCAGCTGACACCGGCGTTCAAACGCCCGACATAGGGAAGACAGCCATCACCGCACAGACGGCAGACTCTGCCAGCCGTATTACGCAGCCGACGGTCACCCATACACAGTACATCAACATACGCGACGGACGTGCCGGCATTATTGGAGTGTTTCTGGTCATAGTGTTGCTGCTGTTTCTATCTTACATACTATGGCAGCACCGTCAGCGACGCAAGAGGAAGGAAGAGACCGTACAACAGATGGAAGAACGTTTTATTGAAGGCCAGGAAAGCGAGCGGGCACGGTTGGCCCGGGAGCTGCACGACGGCGTAAGCAACCAGCTTCTGGCTGTTGAATTAAAACTGAGCAGCGACGGTCTGACGCCACAGACCATGCAGCTTCTGAACGAAAGCCGCGAACAGGTACGCCGCGTGTCCCACGAACTGCTGCCGCCGGAGTTCACGCATACGACGCTTTGCGAGGTTATCCGAGACTATGCTGACGGGCAAGATGGACTGAAAGGCTGCCATATCTGTTTCATGTCATCACCTGCCGATGCCGACTGGACCATCATCCCCGCAAAGACGGCTTTAGAGATATACCGCATCATGCAGGAGGCCGTGGCCAATGCCCAAAAACATGCCAATGCGACAATCATCTCCATTGGACTACATTGGGAAGACAAGCTTAAGCTAACGATGACCGTCAGTGACGACGGAGTGGAGGAAATCGGACGGCAGACACCTGCTGGCATAGGCCTGCGGACAATGCGCCAACGGGCCAGCGCCATTGGTGCCCAGTTTGACTTATACAAACACCAGTATGGTAACACAATTAAGCTGACGGTAGAATTCAACAAATCTACGGATAGGGATGACAAAAACGAAAAATAGCGGTTTCCCGCTATTGTGTATTCCGTCTTTTCTACTATTTTTGCACCCAATAAGTGAAATAATGGCTCACGAATGAGTGTGTTTGCGCAAAAAACTGTAACTTTGCAGCCACATTCCCGTTGAAGGGGGTGTTAATACATGGTGGCAGAAGCGCAGTATGACTTATCATCAGACAGATGAATCTCGACAACTCATCAATATAAGGTTTCTGAGAAAAAGGGCAAACGCTCTCTCCCAAAGTTTGTATGTGCACACTGTATATACAGCCTTGGGCGTGAGCCGTTCTCTTACAGGAAACCGGGCATTCGAGAGCCTATCGTCTGAGTAAGTAGGACAATGAGGTTCACGCCTTTTTTTTGTTATACATGTAACAACGGATATGAAAGATATTGACAAATACAAACTACAAAGCCTCGCCGTAGCTATTGTCGACGATCATGAAGTGGTGAATGAGGGAATTAGAAGCTTCCTGATAGAAAGCGGCGTCAGGAATGTGGAGGCATTTACCAAAGGATACGAGTTGGTAAGGCGGATTCCTGCATGTCACTTTGATATTTTCATTGTCGACGTAGAATTAGCTGACATAGAAGTAGAACAGCTAATAGACACCATACGCGAATGCCTGCCTGATGCCAAAATCATCATCAACACCATGCACGAGGAGTTGTGGGTTGTTAACAGACTGACAGAGAAACATGTGGATGGTGTTGTCTACAAATCGGCTTCTTTAGAACAGCTTGTAGAAGCCATCATCATAGTTCATGAAGGCCGACAGTACTTTAGCCCCAAGTTCAAGAGGTCGCAAAGTGAGATACAAGTCAAAAATGGCATTCTTTCCGTCCGCGAAATAGAAGTTCTGAAAGAGCTTGCACGAGGCTTTTCCACCAAAGAAATCGCGAAGAAGCTTTTTATTTCAGAAAACACGGTAGAGAACCACAGGAAGAATATGTTCAGAAAGCTCGGAGCCCGAAATGTCGCTACTTTGCTCATCAAAGCCATCACGGCTGGCTACATAGACCCTTCGAGGCTGTAAAATATTCTTAAAAGTCGTTCGTTTTTGGGGAATTCTGTCTTTTTTGATTTACCTTTGCAGCGTCATGAAAGGTTTAGTCATCAAGAATACAGGCAGCTGGTACACCGTCCGCACGGACGATGGCCAGCTGCTCGACTGTAAAGTGAAAGGCAACTTCCGTATCAAGGGCATACGGAGCACGAACCCTGTGGCCGTCGGCGACCGTGTGACGGTCAAGATTGAGGAGAGTGGAGAGAGGAGAGAAGAGAGAGGGTGGATTGTCGACATCGACGACCGCCGCAACTATATCATCCGCAAGAGCATCAACCTGTCGAAGCAGAGTCACATCCTGGCGGCCAACGTCGATCTGGCCCTGCTCGTCGTCACCGTTGCGCGTCCCGAGACATCGACGACGTTCATCGACCGCTTCTTGGCTTCGGCAGAGGCCTACCGCGTGCCCGTCGTCCTCGTGTTCAACAAGACCGACCAACTCAGCGACGACGAGCGGCGCTATCAGCAGCTGATGGTACAGCTCTATGAGACCGTCGGCTACGAGTGTCGCCAGATATCGGCGGCGACAGGTGACGGCGTAGAAGCCTTGCGCCCGCTGCTCGAGGGTAAGATTACGCTGCTCAGCGGCAACAGCGGTGTAGGCAAGTCGACGCTCATCAACCGCCTCGTGCCCGGTGCTAACCTGCGTACGGCGGAGATCAGCGACACCCACCAGACGGGACAGCACACCACAACGTTCTCGGAGATGATTGGCCTCCCCCCATCCCCCTCCGAAGGAGGGGGGGCTTACCTCATCGACACCCCGGGCATCAAGGGTTTCGGCACGTTCGATATGGAGCGTGAGGAGCTGACCAGCTATTTCCGCGAGATCTTCGAGTTCTCGAAGCAGTGCCGCTTCTCCGACTGCACCCACACCCACGAACCCGGCTGTGCTGTGCTGAAGGCTGTCGAGGACCACTATATCGCCCAAAGCCGCTACCAGTCCTACCTCTCCATGCTCGACGACAAGGACGAAAACAAATACCGCGAAGCCTACTGACACAGGCTTCATCTCAAGCTTTATTACGACCACGAATTTTGCGAATTAAACGAATTTTTCCATGCGGAATATGATGATTATAGTGCATCACCGAATTTCACGAAACTTGTCGAAGACTCACGAGTGCTCGCAGTAATTGGTTGGCGCACCAAGAAATCGCTTGCGATTTCATTTGTGAAATTCGTAATAATTTAAAACAACGCGCAGCCCAAATTCGTATAATTCGTGTAATTCGTGGTAGAAAAAAACTTTCAAAACTTGTATCAAAGAAAAATGAAGAAAGAAATGATGATGGTGGTTGGCGCATGGTTAGCGTCGGTCACAATATCGGCACAAGTGAAGACGTCGGTGACGGCGTTCCGGCAGGCGGGACCCTTTGCCGTGGCCGAACCCTCAGCCGCCGACACCGTCGACGTTCAGGGACGTAAGTTCGACAACCAATCGCTGCTCTCGGCAGTACCCTGGCAGACCGCACCGACGGGCGTGTTCAGCGGCGGACGACTGCCGTCGCTGACGGACTCGAAGTCGGTGGGCGTGCTGTCGTTCTTCGTCAACAACGCCGACTACGTCAAGGGAAAGATCGAGGTGAAGGGACCGAAGAACTACAAGCTCTTCGTCGACGGCACAGAGGCCGGCGGCGAGCTGAAGTTAGCCCCCGAGCACCACACCTTCGCCATCCGCTATCTTGCCGAGCCTAACGATACCGACAGCATCAGCGTGACGTTCGACACACAGATAGCCGTCGTGCCGACCACCGACCAGCGCCACCCCTATATGGTTCACGACCTGACGGATGGACGCCGCGTGCGCGGTGTGTCGCTCTCGCCCGACGGACGCATGGTGTGCGTCAGCTACCAGACGACGGAGCGCGGCGGCAACAGCCGCTGGGCCTACGAGCTGCGCGACACGAAGACGGGCCGCCTCATCAGCCGTCCGACGCACAATGTGCGCTGGATGCCCCGCACCGCCGCCTGGTTAGAGGAAGAGCGCGAGCAGGGCTTACGCGTATTATATAAGGTGAACCCCACGACGGGCGAGCGCACACGCTGGGCAGCGGGACTGCCCGAAGGCTCGTACACCGTCAGTCCGACGGAAGACTACCTCATCGTCACCGCCGAGGAAGAGGGACCGAAGGAGGACAAGGACGTCTTCGAGGTCGTCGAGATGGACGACCGTCAGCCTGGCTGGCGCAAGCGCCACTATCTCGTACGCTTCGACGTGCTGTCGGGCATCTCGCAGCGCATCACCTTCGGTCCGAAGGGACAATACCTGGAAGACATCTCGCAGGACGGCACCCGTCTGCTCATCGGTTCGAGCTACTCACGCTTGGCCCGCCGTCCGACGGAGGTGCAGGACGTCTACATCATGGATGCCCGCACGCTGAAGGCCGACACGCTGCTGCGCGGCGAGGGCTTCTTAGGGGGCGCCCAGTTCTCGCCCGACGGTCGCCAGCTTCTGCTGACGGGCACGCCGGAGGCTTTCGACCGCATCGGCTGTCAGCTGCCGCCTGACCGTACGCCGAGCATGACCGAGAACGAGCTGTTCCTTTACGACATCGCCACCCGTCAGGTGACGCCGCTGACGAAGGACTTCGACCCCTCGGTAGAGGGTAGTGCCGACTGGTCGTGGGCCGATGGCAAGGTGTATTTCCGTGCTGAGTGCCGCGACTACATATATCTCTACCAACTCGACCCGAAGACGGGCAAGATCGTGCAGCTGCCCTGCAAGGGCGACGACGTCTACCGCTTCGACATGGCAGCCCACACGCCCGTGCTGGCCTACCTTTCTTATAACACGTTAGAGCCCGCATCGGCCTACGTCGCCACCATCAACCCAAAGAAACCAATGTTCAATGGTCAATGTTCAATGTTCAATGGCAAAGAGGCTCTCGGCGATGCCGAGGTGGGCACCTGCGAGGACTATAACTTCACGAACTCTAACGGCGACACCGTCTACGGCCGTCTGTACCTGCCGAAGGACTTCGACGCGACGAAGAAATACCCGATGATTGTCTACTACTACGGCGGCTGTTCGCCCGTCTCGCGCTATTTCGAGTCGCCCTACGCCCCGCAGATGTGGAACTCCTTGGGCTACGTCGCCTATATCCTGCAGCCCAGCGGTGCCACCGGCTTCGGCCAGGAGTGGGCCTCGCGCCACGTCAACACCGCCGGTCACGGCCCTGCTGAGGACATCATCGAAGGCACGAAGCACATCTGCGCCGACCACCCCTACATCGACGCCACGAAGATAGGCTGCATGGGCGCCTCCTACGGCGGCTTCATGACTCAGTATCTGCAGACCGTCACCGACATCTTCGCCTGCGCCGTCAGCCACGCCGGCATCACCAACCACACCAGCTACTGGGGCGAGGGCTACTGGGGCTACAACTACAGCGAGGTCTCGATGGCCAACAGCTACCCGTGGTCGCACCGCCAGCTCTACGTCGACCAGTCGCCGCTCTTCAATGCCGACAAGATTCACACGCCGCTGCTGCTGCTTCACGGCAATGCCGACACCAACGTGCCGCTCATCGAGAGCCTCCAGATGTTCACCGCCCTGAAGCTCTTAGGCCGCGAGGTCGCGCTCGTCGAGGTCGAGGGTGAGAACCACCACATCCTCGATTACGGCAAACGTGAGAAGTGGCTCGCCACGCAGATGGCCTGGTTCCAGAAATGGTTAAAGGGCGACCCCACGTGGTGGGACGCCCTCTATCCTAAGAAGCATCTGTAATAGGCTCGCAGACTTCAACAACGAGATACGCATAACCATTTCATTGGGTTGTAGAAAAACCTCACAGCCGCACGTAAAAATTTCACGGCCTCTCAGAAAAATTTCGCGACGCGAAATTTTTCTGAGAGGCCGTGAAATTTTTCGGTCACTTTGATGTCGCCTTTATTTTCTTGTCCACGTCTGGGTCTCGTAGAACATGGCGACGTAGCCGCGGACTTTCAGGTTGTTGCCTTCGAGCCAGATGGAACACTTGTAGGTCTTGCCGTTTTTAGGATTGTAGATTTTACCGCCTTCCCACTTGTCGCCTTTCTGGGTGAGACCAGTCAGGATGTTGACACCCACAAGTTTGCGGCTTTGTAGCTTCTTGTCCGGATTGTGGACATCCTGCTGTCCGTCGCCTTTCTTCAGCCAGACAATCTTGCCGTTCAGCTTGTCACCACTCTGGTAAATCTCCACCTGAGAATCACCACCTTCTGTTACCCACTTGCCGACAACGCTCTGAGCGTATCCGGCTACTGACATCATGGCCAGCACTAAGCAAATGATTACTTTCTTCATGTTCATTGAAAATCTTGTTTAATTTACGAGGTTTTTGCCCTGTGAATAAGCACGCAGTAGTAGACGATGACGACAAGCATCAGGGCGAGGGTACCGAGGACGGGCCACGGCTGCGGGGTGGCGAACGCTAACAGCGTCATGGGGATGGCCAGCGTTACCAAGAGCATAATCAAAGCCGCGATACGTGTCATACGGATGGCCAGCTCAAACTGCCGCGTCGTCTTTATCTCCACCGGCATGTTGATGAGGTGCGGATAGTAGGCACAGACCAGCAGGCCGACGCCCGCCACCGTCATGATGATACTGGGGACGAGCAGCCCCCACGGCGAACCGTAGCCGTTAGGATGCCCGTGGGCGTCGAAGTGAGTGGCGATGACGTCTGGTGCCCGACAGACCATCAAGATGACGAGTGCCCACACAACAACCGCCAATACCGCGAACACCATCTCGAAGATGGTGCCCTCCGTCGTGCGGTGTACCTGAATCTTCTGCTTCTCTTTCTGTTTGATTAGTTTCATGACTATTGCGGTAGTTTACGGACAGCGACAAGGGTGAGGGCAGTGGAGACAAAGGCAGTGACGACAAACGTGGCAATAAAGGCCGTGATGCCCATCATTCCATTAACGAACAGTAATGCCAGTATACCTAAGAACAGCAACTGCAATACCATGATCAACATTAAAGCTTTCTTTTTATTCATGATTGTTGTCGTTTGAGGGTTGATTTTTCTTTTTTGGCAGACGCTTCGCCTTCCGCAGTGCCTCGGTGATGATCCACTGCAGCTGACCGTTGGTGCTGCGGAACTCGTCAGCAGCCCAGGCCTCTATCGCGTCCATCGTATCGGCGTCGACGCGCAGGATGAAGTTCTTCGTCTCTTTCTTTGCCATTCTCAATTCTCACCTCTTAGTGATTCAGGGTACCCGTGTTCACTACTGGCTGCGCCGAGTCGTCGCCGCAGAGCACGACGAGGAGGTTCGAGACCATGGCGGCCTTCTTGTCGTCGTCGAGCTCGACGATCTCTTCTGTCGACAGCTTGTCGAGCGCCATCTTCACCATCGACACAGCACCCTCGACAATCTTCTCGCGGGCAGTGATGATGGCCGAGGCTTGCTGTCGGCGCAGCATGACGGCGGCAATCTCCGGGGCGTATGCTAAGTAGTTGATGCGGGCCTCGACCACCTCGATGCCGGCGAGTGCCAGACGCTCGTTCAGTTTCTGCTCTAACTGGTCGTTGATTTCCTCGCCACCGCTACGCAGCGTCAGTTCGTTCGTTCTGTTGTCCTCGTCGTCGTAGGCATACTGTCCGGCCACCTGGCGCAGGGCAGCGTCGCTCTGTACGCGGACGAAGTTCTCGAGGGCGTTCATGATGGAGCGCACGTCGGTGCCTATCTGGCCCTGCGGGGCGTTGGCCATTGTCTGCGAGTCAACCTCGAAGAGAGCCTTATAGGTGTCCTTCAGTTTCCACACCAGCACCAGACCGATCATCACGGGGTTGCCCGTCTTGTCGTTCACCTTGATGGGCTCGGCGTCGAGGTTACGTGCGCGCAGGCTCACCTTCTTCGTGCCATAGAACGGGTTGATCCAGTAGAAGCCCGTCTCGCTGAACGTGCCGCCGTACTTACCGAACCATGTGGTGACGCGGGCCTCGTTGGGCTCTAACTGCATGAGTCCGCACCACATGATGATGTTCACAATCAAGAGCAGGATGCTGCCGCCAAGCAGCCAGCCGCCCTGTGCGCCGTTGCTGCCGTCGAGCATGATGATGCTACTGACGATACCATAGATTGACAATGCCAATACGGCAAAGTTGACGAACAGCATCAGGAAGCCGTTCAGTACCATTCCGTTGAAGTTAAACTCCTTTGTTTCCATAATCATAAGTTTTTAAAGTAATATCATTTTGATATCGCAAAGATATAAACTCTTTTTGAAATAACAATGGATTTACTCTGTTTTTTAACAAGAATTATTAAAAGGACATCAACGACTGAACGCAGGCTGGTCGCTCTGTGAGTCGCGTAGATTGTCGACATCAGTAGTATCAGTAGGCTGAGTAGGCTGCGTGGGCGTCGGTGGATTAACAGGTGTCTGTGGTACATCATCATCGCCACCACCGCCACACGCTGTCAGCAGCATGAGGCAGCATAGTGCTGCTATACATTTTTTCAGGTTCTTCATCTTCTTATTTGATTACTATTTTCTTGTTGTTGCGGATATAAACACCTTGCTTGGCAGCGTCATCGACGCGTCGTCCCTGCAGGTCGTAGAGTAAGTTCTCGTCAGTCGTCGTATCATCAAACTCCATAATGCCGTCGACGGAGAAGCCTCGGGTAGCTGCTGCGGCAGGCACTGCCAACCAGGCTCTGTGACCGTCAATGCGGAAAGCACCACCGTTGGCCGCTCCCCAGAACCAGCCGAACGTTTGTCGCTGGGCACCACTGCCAAAGGTCAGCTTATAGTAGTAGTGCTGCGTGGTGAGTGGCAAGCAATGAGTGGTTGTAGCGACATCGCTGCCGCGCAGCAGGTTTTCGCCATTGTAGGTAGAAGTATACGAGGCAGCGGGTGTCAGCGTGAAGCTGGCGCTGCTCCTGGCACTATTGATTAGCATGACGGGCACTCCCTGCGGGATGACACCATTGTTGCTGCCTTCGGCAATCGTTCGATACGTCAGCTTCTTATTGGTGACGCTGGTAACGACCTGTGCCGACAAACCTGCTGGCAGCGCATAGGACGACTCTGAACTGTAGAAAGTAGCATATCCGGCTGACGAGGTCGTGACACGCTGGTTCTCTGCAGCGACGAAATATTCGAATGTAGCAATCTCACTCTCCAGCATCGGCTGTCTTACGGCGTAGGCTTTCAACAGCAGATGGGCGTTGATGGCGATAGGTGACGTATAACGCAGGCGTGAGCCATTCTCGTCGCAAGGACACGTACCGTCTGTGGTATACCAGATAGTGGCTCCTGGCGTGCTGCAACTTAGCGTAACGGTCGTACCACGAGCGACAGTGGTGCCGCTGATACGCGATGCTGTCGGCGTAGCAACCGTCATCGCCGTACTGTCGACGTCAGTTGTATCGCGTTCTACCGGCAGGGTATCATTCGAGACGGTGAACTCCTGCTGGAAGTCGGACTCCATCTTCAAACCTGCGTAGCTCTCAACGGCGCGGCGTATGGTGAGAACGACACGCTCGTTGAACGTCAGCGGCTGAGTGGGCACGAAGGCTACTCGCGAGGCATACTGCTCATCGGGTTTCTGGTAGCCTGCCTCAGCGTTCATCAGTTGCAGCGTACCGCTAACGGTCTGCCCTCCCTTGGTAAGACTGATGTTGTCGGCAGTCAGTGTTGATGGAGTCATGTATTTATCGAACTCCACCTCAACGGCGTTCTTATAGGCAACAACCTTCTTGACGGCTGGCTGACGCAGCTGTGTGATGCCTACGTTCACCTCCAACTGTGGCGGCGGCACGGGCAGCCAGTCGCTATAGGTGGTCTCATAGCCATCCTTCTCGTATTTCACCTGCCACAAGCCTGTGGGCACATCCCAGGCGTAGCGACCGTCGGCATCGGTATAGAGCGGATTCTCCTGCTCGTAGTTCTCGGCATCCCAGAAGACGACGTCGTCGTACAGGTCGCCATACATATCCTCTTTCTGCTCCTTATAGTAACAGGTGGTGCGCACGCCCTCGATGCGGTTCGACGATACAGCTTCGTAGACATAGCCAGACGGATCGCGGACAACACCCAAGAGCTGATACAGGAATATCAGCTGGTTAAGGTTGTAATCGCCATTGCGATAACCCTCGTCCAAACTTTTCTTGGTTTTCTCTTCAGCAGGCGTCAACGGCTTGGTGGTGACCTTCGGAGTCCCTGGCTTAGGCTTCTTGTTACAATCCAGGAGGTTCAGGCGCCATCTGACATGATTTCTTCCTCTTTCAGATGCTTCCGGATGAGTGACAGCACAGATGAGTGAAGCGATATCCATCAGTGTAGACAACCACCACTGTGGGGTAACAACAGGAAAGTCGGCACCATCAATACACAACGAAGCAGCATCAGTGCAGAATTGTAACACGTCTGTGGTGATATCCCACTGAGCCTGGTCCTTGTAATACTTGTAGATCTCTTCCCATTTATCACGGTCGCCTTCACAGGGCAGATAGGCCAGCACCTCTTTCTCCAAGTCCAGCCACGCTGCGATATCCGCTGCGTTATCGTAAGCAAGTACTCCTAACGGTACAATCTGAAGCACAGAACCGATGACCGTTCCCACAAACTTGGAAACCCAGCCTGTGATGTTGATAATCTTGCGACCAATCTTCAGGGCGTCCTTGAACTTGGCTGGATACTTCTTGTAGAGTTCTATGAGCTTGCCTTTCTGATTAAGAATGGCTGCAACAACCTTCTCCGTCTGTGAGAGTTCTTTCTGTATCGTCTTCAGATTACCCTCATAGACTTTCAGTAACTCCTTCTCACTCCTTGTTTTATTGCCGTTGGTGCTGAGCTGCTCTTTTAATGCATCGATGCTGGCCAGTATTTCCTTTCTGATATTAGGATCCTTTGTATCGCTTAACATCTGACCATAGTTCATCAGCCGTTGATTCAGTCTCTCACCAGCTCTTTCCGCAGCACTCACGATTCTGTTCTGGGTGACGATCATCTTCATGGTCTCTTTCTCCCAGCGCTGGGTTATTTTCATCAAGTCCTGCGATTCCTTGCCTGACTTTGCAAACAAATCGAGGAAGAACTGATAGGAGTTTTTTCTTCCAGACTCATACAGACACCCCAAGATATCAGTGCTTTTCTTGAAGATAGGACAGACATTGCCGGCTATTGCACTGAAATTAGCCCAATCGCCCTGAGCCTGTTTTAGCTGCTCATTGTATTTCCAGAACAGTTTGAAATAGTCGGTGGCTTTGTTGACACAGTCGTCGTTAAAGATCTGGAATTTACCATTCCACTTACCTGCCAAGGCTCGCGCTGCCATACTATTGTTATAGCTGGCAGGGCCGTCAGGCTTCATACGGTACAAAGTAGCATTACGGGTATCGATGAGACTATAGCCTTCTTCGTTTTTCTTCATAAAGAAGGCGGTGCCGTCAGTCATCGGTATTTCCATATAGCCGTCGGCAATGAGCTGTTCAGCATCAAGATAATCAAGATGGCGTACCTCGTAACTCTTTGTCAGGTCTCCATAGGAGATGCTGTAGGCTGTCTCGCCTTCAGGTTTCTGTAAGGCTGCCGTATCTGTCTGGAGATAGAGCGACAAGAAGTCGAAGAGACTGTCGCGCAATGCCTGCATCTGACTGGCAAAACCACTCTCCTCAAGCAGAATGGCCTGCATAGCCGATTCATATTCCGCACGTTGTCTGTCGGCCTTGTCGAAAAGGTCTTTCTGCAGATCAATGAGTTTCTTGTCTATCTGACTCATCAACGTCAGATCGGGAGATTGAGGATCTATCTGGGCTTCGAGTGCTTCCACCTCACTGAAATCCAGCAAATCTGTGGCGCCATCGGTCATCAGACTGTCTCCGACGATAGCACCAAGCAGTTCGTCTACCCGTGCCCGTTGCTCGGAAGTGAGACTGTCAAGTTCAAGCAACTGGTCTAATTCTGCATACTCATTGATATGGGGCAGTTCGCCCTCTTTATCGAAGGCATCATACAATTCCTTCATCTGCCGACGGTTCTCGTCATACGCATCCTCCAAGTCCTTCAGCGCATCATCCACCTGACTGCGGTCAAGGGCCACGTCGGTCAGTACTTTCCATGTGGCGTCAACGTAAACAGGGAGATTCCAGTAGTCGTATTCAGTATCTGCAAACCAACATTTGTATCGGTCGCTGTAATGAGCTTCGTGACGGTTGATGGTGCGACGGTCTTCCATCAACACGTAAAGCACAACGTCACCAGCCGCTGTCGTGTCGTTGGCTATTTGGTCGTTGGAGTCCATGAAGTTCACTTTATAGGTGCAGTGTACACGTCCCATTCCACGCATGTCATAATAGTTCTGTGACGGTTTCATGGTACGGAAGTCAAAGTCAATGACAATGGCCTTATGCTCATAGTCAGTACTCTGCAGCGTCATCGTAACTACAGGTGTGAAGTTTCCTTTGTCGAACTTCACGGTCTGTGACTCAGACTTCATCTGCACACCCTCAGGTGTGGTGACGACGGCATAGATGGTATGTTCTGACAAGTTATAAGGACGGTTCAGCGTGCACTGTGCCTTCCAGGTACCGTTACCAAGAGCGACGGTCTGGCCTATCAGCACATCGCTGTCATATACTTGGATATCTGACATCGGTATGGCGGTACCAGTAACAGGAATCAGGGCTCTACCCGTTGTCTCAGGAGCACTCAGCGTCAGATTGCTGACGTTGATGGCGACGGTACCAATGGGTTGCGTCACCGTCTTATCGCCCATCTTGAACACCACACTTGCTGAAGGCTGGAGCATCCCGCTCTCTGTAGGAACGATACAGAACCTCACAAGCTGTGAGACATCGTCGAGCGCAACGCTCACCGTATTTCCTTCTACCTGACAAGGAGCGACATGTGTTCCTACCATCATCGAATTGGCCACCATCTGGCAACCGTCTTTCAGGTCGAATACCAAATGGACATCACTTGGTGTAACGCCTTCCTTAAAATCTACCTGCGTGCTCAGCGTCACATACTGTCCTGCTGTAACACCACTCTTGTTAGAAGAGAAACGAGTGGCAGGACCGGTGCTGTAAAAACGAGTCTCATCGAACACTGGTACTGTTGCAATGAACAGACTGTCAATATGTTCGCTCCTGATATTTATATCGGTTGCCACATAGTCAATACCATTCCTTAGTCCGGCGTTATTCAATGCATCGAGCGAACCGACATTGTTGAAGCAACGGCTATTGCCCATACTGACAAGTGTGTAATGACCGTCGGGCAGCGTGTGGAAAGGCAAGGCTGGCCGTCCTTGTGCGTCGTACATACTATTGTATGTTCCGCTGGCTGCCAACTGCCCTGTGGAGTTAAAGAGCATTCCTGTCAACGCGCTGTTGTCAGTACTGCCAACTACAGCCACCACGCCTCCCCGCTGTATAATGGGAATGGTGGCAACAGCCTGAGCTGCAGAGTCTACGGAACAGGTGGCCTCAATAGTATTGAAGAGCCCTACTTTACTACTTGCTGTCAAGCGTAGCCGCGTGCCCTTTTCCAACACATTGTCTACGAGTACCAGGTGCGGGTACTGTAGCAGCGTCTCAGTTATCCCACATCCGTGTGTCACGTCATAGACGCTGTATTCTATATTCTGATAGTCGGAAAAACCATTATCCTCACTATCATCTGTCTCGCCATCAGCCAATGCAGGGCGATAGTACAGGTCTAAACGTACATACGTACCCGTCAGGTCGCGCAGGGCGATGGTGTCAGCAGGTGTGGTGCCGACTGCAAGTGTGTCGGTACGGGGGATATAGTCCGTAGCCTGAGCGGTGATAGTGGTGGGGGCATCAAAGACGGTCATTGTCCAAAGGCCGTTGACGTCAGTACGTGTTGTCTGCGTGACAGTATACTGTCCGTTCAGCGTCTGGTTGACGGTGACGGTAGCACCACGTAATGGCTGTCTGCCATTCTTGGCTACAACGGTCCCATTCCATATCCGTGTTGGAATGACCTTGAGGTTCAGTGATAAGACAGAATTTTGCCCTACTGTGTAGACAGTATCGGCAGGTTGCTGATATTGGTGTCCTAATGTCTCGCCGAGACGGATGTGGCAGACCACCTGAGCACCGTCGGCCTGACAGTTCAGTGTTGCACCGGCACCGAGATAGTTGCCCACACGGTCAGTCCAAGTGGCACTATAGTCATTATCGCTGGCAGCCGAACCATTGGGAAGTGTCAGTCGCAGTTTGACGTCGCGCGGGGCTTTCAAATCGGCAAAGTTGACCGTCACATCCTCATTGACGATGTCAATGCCACTGATGATACCCATCACCGTTCCGCGTTGGTTCTTGATATACAGGTTATGGCGCGTATCACGAATCAGGTTCGGGAAGGTATAGGTAGTGTTGGCCGTGATGACGTAGCGCGTGCTCTGTCCCGTCTGAGCGTTGGCCAGTTCCAGGAACATATCCTTATATTGGGCTGCCTGAGGCAGGTTGACGGTCAGTCGTTGGACGCCCTGCGTGATAGGCAGAATCATAAACTGTTTCCAGCCGCGTGCCTCCTGATAGAGGGGTACGCTCTCGGCAGGTACGTGGACAATGATGTTGTCCAATGTCAGTCCATTGAAAGCCCACGGTCCACTTTCGCCCCAAATCATGCTACTCGGTTCTTCGCCTGGCAGCTCGCCCTTGAATTCGGGTGGCGTGGTAGCAAAGCATGTGATCTCTGACAGCGCATGGCAGTCGCGGAATGCTTCAATACCGATAGCCGTCGTAGTGGCTGGCATCACAAGAGTCCTCAGGTTTCCATAACCACTGAAGCAGTAAGCTGTGACGATGCTCAGTCCACTGGTGCGACTCATATCGAGGAACTCCATATTCGTAGCATTGCCAAAGGCCTCCCAGTCGTTATTGGTGGTGTCGCCGTTCGATGCCTTACCAGCCACGGTGGCATTCTTGATAAGCTCCCAATAGCTACTCCAGGGGTCACGTCGTGTCACCTCGCCGATCTGCCAGCTCAGACGTCCAGGCTCGAAATCGGTGATAATCAACTCACCCGATTCCTTGTTCCACACATTGGCATGTGGATGTTCCGGACTGTCGGGGGTATAGTCGAAGACTGCACACAGGTTAACGTCCTTAGTAGGCATTGTGAAGGTGTACTTTGCCTGTTTTGACACGGTGTCGCCCTCAGCCACCCACGCACGGAAGCTGAAGCCTGATGTCTTGGCGTAGGCATTGACTGTGACTTCTTTACCCGCCTCTACATGGTTGCCGACTTCACTATTGTCAGCAGTACCCAACGATGTGCCGCCGACCCAGTCTGGCACGACCGTCAGGTTGACGAGTGGCCACGTGTCGGCATAGCCGTCCTCGTGAGGTCCCGGCGGGTTCTCTGGATTATAGTCCGTACCGTTTATTCCTTGCGCATGAGCTGCCATCTGTAGCAGTAGCATCATGCAGAGTGTGAATATTCTGTTCATGGCTATGCTCACTTAATGACGACTTTCTTGTTCTGCTTGATATAGATACCCTTGACGGGCTTGTTGATGCGGCGGCCCTGCAGGTCGAAGAGCTGCTCTGTGTGTTGCTGTGACATAACGACCGATTCCACGGCAGTGGCACCACCGAGGCGCATGATGAAGCGGCTATTAGAAGTTCCTGCCGAAGCCTGGAAAGTATAGCCTTCAGTGCCGGTCAGCAGTGTCTCAGAACCAAGTTCAAGATCTACAAGGGTAACGGCTTCAGTAGCTGTGGTGTTGAGGGTGATGGTGTAGCTACCGTCTGAAGGCAGTTGCAAACCCAACAATAATTCACCATTCGCGACAGGGCGTTCGTTGATAGCATATTGCACGCGGTCAGCTATCGTATAGATGTGTGCGGCGCCCTGCTCTAAACTGAAGAACTTCGGAGCGTCGATGCCGGCGTCATAGTCTGTCGTGGCCGCCTCGTTGATGACAAAGCGGGTGCGGTCAACTATTTGCTGCTGTCCGTGGTTTTCAGCAGCCAATATCAGGTTGAAGACGCGGCGCTTGGCGGCAGATGCGCTTGCGCGCGAACTATTATAATAAATAGTGTCGCGGATGGTGGTATTCATCTGACGGCCTTCCTTCAAGAAGATAACCTGACTCTGATCCAATGGCCGCTGTATGAAGAATGGCTGTCCGGGATTCAGTACGTAGTCGTCATCCTGCGGTGAATAGGTCTCGTAATTTCCCTTACGGTTCCATACAGTAATGGGCGACGTGGTATGCATGGCGCGGATGTCAAAGTAGCAAGGATAGGGGTTGCCGAGGAAGTTCCACGAGCGGTTGTGTGCAAACTCCGTCGGATGGTTGGCCAGCGTGATGGTCACGTGGTCGTTGGTGAAATACTTTGGCTTGTTGGCGTTGTTCACCGACGGCAGGAAGTAGTTGTTACAGTGTTGCTCCCAGACATTTTCCGTGGTGCGAAGAATATAACCCTGCCCAGCATGAAGGATGCTGTCTTTTGTCAGATTGACCCATGCTTCTGAGTTCTTGCCATCGGCACGCTTCTGCCCGTCGTAAGTACGGATGACGAACGGGTCGTCGGGATGGGTTGAGGTTATTTCGCTGACCTTCACGTCGTAGGGCACAGAGAAGAACGTCCAGAAGTCCTCGGGTACGTTGATTTCTGTGATGATATGGTCAGCGCGGGCAGTACCGTCGACAATCAGGGGCGCGAAGAACTTGCGGTTGTCGACTTCTTTGGCAGCATAATAACTATAGTAGACTGACAACGTATCAGCCGAGAAGGCTGCATTCTTACCCACATAAAGCGAACCGTAGGTCAGCATACCGCCGTTGCCGCTCTCGCTGGGAGTGTCCTTCACGTTGGGGACGATATGGATGTTTGGCTTCCACGTCGTCATCAGGTCTTGCGGCCACGTCATAGTGTAGGGCATGTTCATGAACACATCCTTGGGCAGCTGCTGATGCGCTACAATGTTATGCATATCCCAGCCTGACGTCTGTTTATAGACATTAGCAGAGACGTAGGGCACTATGATGGTTCGTCCCTTGTCTATATCTCGGCTGCCGAAGGGGTTTGTACGGGCACTATTGTCCGTCAGGTTATACATTGTGAAAGGTGGTGCTACGCAGAGACAGGTCACCTCAGCCAGACTGTCGCAGCTTTCGAACGGTGTGTTATACAGTCCTTGCATAGTGGTAGGCAGCGTCAGCTTCTTCAGCGCCTTACACCCCTTGAAGGAACCCCACAGTTCATAGAGTCCCTCGTTCAGTTGAACGTCCTCCAACCGTACACAGCCGTCGAAGGCATTGCCGCCGATACTCTCCATCGTGGCAGGCATGACAAGCCGCTTCAAGTGGGTACAGTTTCCAAACGCCGGGGTAGAGTTAATGGTTTTGATCTGCCCATTAAACTGCAAGTCGTTCAGCTCATAGTTGTTATTGAACGCACCGGCGGAGAGGGCCTTTAGCGTTGTTGGCAGTACGAGTTTCTGAAGACCGGCACCGCTATAACTCTCGTCACCAATTTTGGTGATGCCCTCTGGCAGTACGGCCTCGCGCAGGTTGTAGCATTTGTAGAAGGCTTGCCAGCCTATGCTCGTCAGTGTCGACGGCAGCTGGATGGAGTTCAGACTGTAGCACTGATAGAATGACTGATTGGGCAGCGACGTCAGATAGGTGGGCAGCTTGACGTAGCGCAGATTCATGTGATCATGAAATTGTCTTTCGATAAATTCTGTCACCTGCGCCTCGCTCATGTCTATCTCAACAAGGTTCATACAGCGGTCACGCAGGTTCGTCAGGTCGGCCTCGTTCAGCTGTCCTTTCACCTTCAGACGCTTCACGTCGCTGAGGTTCTCTACTTCAGCCAGCATCAGGTCGCCCAGTGTGCCGGGAACGCTGACGGTGATGTCGAGCAGTTTCATCTGTAGCCGCGCTTCCTCTTCTTCTTGTGCAAGGAGGGCATTCATAGCTTGGTTGCTGAGGGCTGCATTATTTACAGAGTCCGTCAGGTGCTGCAGTTTGCTGACATCATTGGAGAGGTAAGTCACGCGAAAATGGTCAAAGGCAATCTTTGTATCGGCTTCGGCCTCATGCTTGAGGCCAATGGTCAGCTTGCCATTGGTGACGGCAGCCACGACGCTGTTAAGATAGAGCTGTTTGCTGCGCACCATAGCCACTCCCAAGGCTTTGTCGTTGAGGGGCATCCAGCAGGTGGCATCGTCGTCGTCAATGTATTCAAAATAGTTGTATTCGCCGTTATAATAGCGATAGATGTTCTGCCCAGTCAATGCATCGTCAAGCATCGACTTCATCCTTATCTCCTTATCATTAGCATAGATGAAAGTTGTCGGCGTGGCCCGTTCCTTGATTTTCTGCGCGCGGTTAGCGTAATACGTCAGCATGTCTAAAGCATTCACCTGTAGCAGATACACACCATTGGGCAGTCCTTCCACGGCCTGCTCAATACTCCATGTACCACCGCTCCATTGTACGCCAAACTTGTTGCCGCCGCAGAAAGCATCCGATGTCTGAATGCTGAAGTTGTTGTTCTTCGTCGTCCAGCCCTTTTGACCGTCATCAAACTCTGGGTTCACGAGCTGAACCTCATCGCCAGGTTTCAGGTTAGTGTTCTGTGCCTGAGCAACCATCATATTGGTTGCAGCGAAAGTAGTAAGAAATAAGAGAATTCGTTTCATATCTTTAGGTTTTTTGTTCTTTGGCCACAAAAATAGTAAAAAATACCTATACGACAAAACTTTTTTTATAATTTTTCGTAACTTTGCACCCATGAACGTAAAGGAACTGGAAAACAAGCGTATTGCTGTGCTGTTGTCGGGCGGCGTTGACTCGTCGGTCGTAGTCTATGAGCTGGCGCGGTTGGGACTGCATCCCAACTGCTTCTATATCAAGATAGGGCCGGAAGAGGAAGAGGAGTGGGACTGCTCCTCGGAGGAGGACCTGGAGATGGCGACGGCGGTGGCAGTGAAATACGGCTGCAAGCTCGAAGTCGTCGACTGTCACCGCGAGTATTGGGACCAGGTGACAAAGTACACTATGGATAAGGTACGCGCGGGACTGACGCCCAACCCCGACGTGATGTGCAATCGCTTCATCAAGTTCGGCGCCTTCCACGAGAAGCGCGGCCACGACTACGATCTCATTGCCACGGGGCATTATGCTACGACGGAAGAAGAAATCGTAAATAGTAAATTGTCAAATAGTAAATTGAAATGGCTCTGCACTAGCCCCGACCCCGTGAAAGACCAGACGGACTTCTTAGCACAGATCTACGACTGGCAGTTGGAGAAGGCGCTGTTCCCCATCGGTCACTACATGAAGGACGAGGTGCGTGTGATTGCTGAGCGCGAACATTTGGTGAGTGCCCGCCGCAAGGACTCGCAGGGCATCTGTTTCTTGGGGAAGATCAACTATAACGAATATATCCGTCGCTATCTTGGCGAACAGCCCGGCGACGTCGTCGAGCTGGAGACCGGCAAGCGCATCGGTGAGCACAAGGGACTGTGGTTCCACACCATCGGCCAGCGCAAGGGTATGGGCTTCAGCGGCGGTCCGTGGTTTGTGGTGAAGAAGGACGTGGCTCAGAACGTGCTTTACGTCAGTCACGGCTACGACCCGCAGACGGCCTACAAGCAGGACTTCCCCATCCACGACTTCCACAGCATCAACGGTCAGTTGCCGCCAGAGCGTATCACGCTGAAGATTCGCCATACGCCCGAGTACCTGCCCGCCCGCCTGGAACCTCTCGCTGCCGGCCGATACATGGTTCACGCCGACGCCCCGATTCACGGTGTGGCACCAGGACAGTTCTGCGTCATTTACGACGAACGCCACCACCGTTGTTACGGCAGTGGTGAGATTACAGTTTAAACAATTGATTAGTCAATAATCTTAAAGGCATAGCCTTGGGCGCGGAGCCACTCGATGCTCTTGGGCAAGGCTATCTTCAGTTTCTCGATAGACTTCATCGAGTCGTGGAAGGTGATGATGCTGCCCGGACGGGCGTAGCGACGCACGTTGGCAAAGACGTCCTCGGCAGTCGTCCACTTGGAATAGTCGCGGGTGACGACATCCCACATGACCACCTTGTAACGGCGCATAATCAGGAAATACTGAATAATACGCATCCAACCGTGAGGCGGCCGGAAGAGGTGGCTGTGGATGTAGGCGTTGGCATGCTCTACGTTGTAGGAATACTCGTGGAAGGTGCGGCGCAGACCGCTGATGTGGTTATGCGAGTGGTTGCCCACCTGATGGCCGTCGGCCACGATGGCCTTGTAGAGGTCAGGATGTTTCCGCACGTTGTCGCCCACCATAAAGAAGGTGGCGCGAACCTGGTATTTCCTTAGTATTTCGAGAATGTAGGGGGTGGCTTCTGGAATGGGACCGTCGTCGAAGGTCAGGTACACTGCCTTCTCGTGACGGTCCATTCTCCAAAGAGCCCTCGGATAGAGCCAGCGGAGGTAGACTCCTGGTTGCTCTATAATCATTTACATTCCCAGATTTCCGCCTTTGCTCTGATAGTGGCGGAAGATGGTTTCAAGTTGTTGTTCGTACTTCGCTGTTGTCTTCTCGTCAATCTCGCCAGCCATCTGTGCCAACACCTCCAGGATATACAGATGCAATTGGCAGTCCTGCTGTACACCGGCGAAGCGCAGACCGTCGAGCGAGCAGTACCAGCGCATATACTGTTCTGACTTCGTCCAGAGCTGGCCAAGCAGCTGCTTAGCCTTATTCTTCTGGCCGATGGTAAGGTAGGTGCGTATCATGTCGAGCGAACCGCTGGCAAAGTCGGCAGGCACGTTGTAGGTGGGAATCTCCTTCTCGGCCAGTGCCAGCACCTCTGCTGCCTTGTCCGCCTTACCTTCACCTGCCAGGTTGGCAGCCAACTGCGACAGCAGACGGCGGTGGGTGTAGCACATACGCATGACAGTCTCGTCGAGGTAGATGCCCTTCTGCGAGACATTGCCGAACTTATAGCGCTTGGTGACGTTCTCGTAGGTCTTCTCCGTGTCGAAGGTCTTCAGGCCCGTGCCCTTCGTGGTGAACGGCGTGATGCGGTTGGCCAGTCCCTCCTGCACGAAGTTGTCGCCGAGGTTCATGTAGTTCTCAGAACCGACGGTGAGTGCCACGTAGATAGGACGCTCCCAGTTGCACTGGTCAATCATCTCGAGCATCATCAGGTCGCCTTTGTAGAGGGCGCTCTTACCCTTGAGCGAGATGACCATGCGGTCGGGGATGGAGTCGCCCTGCAGCATCATGCCCGAGCGGCGCACGGCCTCCTTGTCGATGGTCATATAGACGGTGTCGGTGGGGATGACGTGGAAGTCCTTGTTCGTTGAGCGCACCCAGTATTTCAGCACATTTTTCAGTTCGAAGGGTTCGTCGCCCCACATCTTGCGTGCCTCCTCGGGCTGCTCCTCGTAGAGCTGCAGCACCTGCTGCTTTAGGTTAGGCTCCACCTGAACGTACTCATTCGTGCCGGCGCAGTATTCGATACGCTCCCACGAGATGGGTACTGAAGGCGAGTCGTAGGCCGGACGCTTCATCTGGTCGATATACCAGTCGGTCTGCAGGTACGAGAGGTTGCAGACGCGGGCGTCGGTACGCACACCCTCGGTGTCCTGGTTGTACCACAGGGGGAAGGTGTCGTTATCGCCGTTGGTGAAGATGATGGGGTTACCCTTGTCCTGTAGCGTCATGAGGTAGTTCTGACCGAAGTCGCGGCAGGTGTAACGGCCTGAGCGGTCGTGGTCGTCCCAGGTCTGCGAGGCCATCTGGATAGGGACCATAAGACCTATGAGACCTATAAGACCCATGAGCCAGGCGGGTTCTTTCTTCAGCTTACTGCTGATAAGATCGCAGATAGCTGCCACACCCATGCCACACCAGATAGCGAAGGCATAGAACGAGCCGGCGTAGGCGTAGTCGCGCTCACGCGGCTGGACGGGCGTCTGGTTCAAGTAGACGACGATGGCCAGACCCGTCATGAAGAACAGGAAGAAGACGACCCAGAACTGCTGGATACCCTTCTGACCCTTCTTCATCGACTGCCAGAACAGGCCGATAAGACCGAGCAACAGCGGCAGACAGTAAAACACGTTATGACCCTTGTTCTCCTTCAGCTCGTCGGGCAGCATCGACTGGTCGCCTAAGCGGGCGTTGTCGATGAACGATATGCCTGTCAGCCAGTTGCCGTGCTCCAGCTCGCCGTGTCCCTGGATGTCGTTCTGACGGCCAGCGAAGTTCC
The DNA here is from genome assembly GCA_900321965.1 of uncultured Prevotellaceae bacterium. Lineage (GTDB taxonomy): Bacteria > Bacteroidota > Bacteroidia > Bacteroidales > Bacteroidaceae > Prevotella. The sequence goes on along the minus strand of ONYA01000001.1, from coordinate 25,482 downwards.
ACATGAAATAGCGCCAGTACATCCAGTTGCACTGGTATGAGAAGAAGAAACGCAGGTTCTCCCACTGCGACGGCACCTTCACCATCATGTTCTCGCCACAGCGGTCGTAGGGAACCTCCGAACCGCTGATGTCGCCCATCCACGACTCGTAGTCGCGGGTGTGATTGGCGTCATACATACGTGGGAACAGCATATTCTGCGCATACTTGTATTCATCCTTCGTACGGACAACGAAGTAAGAATCTTTCTCGTCCTTCGAGGCCTTCTCCTTACGCTGCCAGACGGGCTTGCCCGTTGACATGACGGGGCGGCAGACGTTGCCATCCTGCTCCAGAGCCACCTGCGAGGTGTAGGCCTGGCCGTAGAACAGGGGGCGCTGACCGTACTGGTCGCGGCCGAGGTAGTCGCCCAGCGTGAAGATATCCTCCGGCGAGTTCTGATCCATCGGGGGGTTAGCATCCGAACGGATGACAATGACGGCGTATGTCGAATAGCCGATCATCAGCATCAGCATACAGAGCAGAGCCGTGTTCTTCAGGCGCGGTGACACTAAGGCCACACGCTTCGTCTCGCCCGAAAGCTGTATGCGTCGGTTCAGCACGAACCACAGCGCAACCAGCACGACGACGCCGATGAAGAAAGCCGACCAGCCGTAGCCGTAGAAAGGTATACCCAACAGGGCTACCGACAGCATGAAGGCGATATTCTGGTGCTTCCAATTCGAATCGGTAGCGTTCTGCGTCTCAAAGATAGCCCAGATAGTAGCTGCGGCCAAGCAGAGGATATAGACGTAGAGACCGGTGTTGAACGACATACCGAGCGTGTTGACAAACAGCAGCTCGAACCAGCCGCCGACGGTGATGATGCCAGGCACAACGCCATAGAGCACCACGGCCACCAAAGCGAATGAGACTAACAGTGCCACCAACGAACCCTTGGCGTTGGCGTTGGGGTAGCGCTTGTAATACCACACGAGCACGATAGCGGGCAGACAGAGCAGGTTCAGCAGGTGAACGCCGATGGACAGGCCCGTCATGTACATAATCAGCACTAACCAGCGGTCGGCATGCGGCTCGTCGGCATGGTCTTCCCACTTCAGTATCAGCCAGAAAACGACAGCCGTGAAGGCCGATGAGTAAGCATACACCTCGCCCTCGACGGCCGAGAACCAGAACGTGTCGCTGAACGTGTAGATCAGCGCACCCACCATACCGGCAGCCTCGATGGCTATGAGCTTGGCAGTGGTCAACTCATCCCACTTATCGATGAGCAGCCGTCGTGTCAGGTGTGTGATACTCCAGAAAAGGAACAGGATACACGTCGCTGAGAGCAGGGCGCTCATCGTGTTCACCCAGTAGGCCACCTGTGTCGGGTCGCTGGCAAACTGCGAGAAGAGGTTGGCCGTCAGCATGAAGAACGGTGCCCCCGGTGGGTGTCCTACTTCCAGCCTGTAGCCAGTGGTAATAAACTCCGGACAGTCCCAGAACGAGGCCGTCGGTTCAATGGTGGAGCAATACACGAAAGCGGCTATCAGAAACGCTAACCAGCCGCAGACGTTGTCCACGATTCTAAATTGTTTCATCCTAAAAAAGATCTTTTTTAACGTTAAAATTTGATTTTGCCCGCAAAGTTACAAATAATCCCTTTAACAGACAAACAATTCAGATAGATTAACGTTCACCACACAGGTCTAGGTAAACGGATTATTCGCTTACAGAAACAGTCCTGCACCGTAGATGAGAATCAGGTAACGTACAATCTTGCCTGCTGTGACAGCCAGGAAGGTTATGAGGAGGTTGGCACGCATTAGTCCTAAGAGGATAGTGATGGCGCTGCCGATGACGGGCAGGAAGGCAAAGAAGCCCATGAGGGCACCCCGACCGGCCATGAACCGCTCGGCACGTTCCATGTCTCGGGGTTTGACGTGCAGGTAACGCTCAAACCATTCTGTCTTGCCCATGTGTCCCACCCAGTAGTTGAACATCGAGCCGAGGACATTGCCGATGGTACCGTAGAATGCTAAGACCCACGGGTCAAGTCCGGCAGCCATAAGTCCCACCATGACGGCTTCACTGCTGAAGGGCAGCACGCTACCGGCTAAGAGCGAGGCAATGAACATACCCGTATACCCGTAGCCTGTCAGAAATTCAATGATGGTATCCATAGGTTTATGGCGGTCAGGATGAGTGCTGTGACACAGATGACGTAGAAGGCAATGTTCGTGATGCGGGTGCTGGTGAGCGTCACGAAGTGTGCTATCAGCGGCACGGTGTTGATGATGAGCAGCCGTAGCAGGATGTCATAGTACTGAGGCAGTATGAAGAGCGCTGCCGTGGTGATCATCGTTATAAAGGTGAAAAAGCCGTAGAGCTGTCGTATACGGATACGGTCTGCCGAACTGTTGCGCCAGAAGTGGATGATGCCTGTCAGCGCTAACAGGACTATGAAGGCTGCTGTCAGTGACTGGTTGAGGGGCAAATGACCATAGTCTGCTGTCGACTGTATGTCGATCAGTGCGCTGAAGTGCTCCTTCGCCTCGCTGAAGTGGTGGCGGTAGATGATGAAGGGGGTTAACAGCCAGTAGGGTGTCACAATGCCGATGAGTGAGGCAGCAAGGGTGCGCCAGCTAAGCGACGAGAGGTAGATATAGATGCAGAACCACAACAGGGGTACTATCCATAGCACCTTGACAAAAGCCAGGCTTGCCAGACCTATGCAGACGAAGGCATAGAACGTCAGACCTACTGCCTGCTTGTCCTGATAGGTGCGGAACAGCATGATGTAGGTGGCTATGAAGCACAGCGTGACAAAGGCACCGGTGAACGAGCTGAACAGGAAGTTGGCGGCACAGGTCAGTATGACAAAGCTGCTGGAGACCGCGCGGCTGTAGATGCGGATGAGGGCGTTGCCGTTGTTCAACTCCACCATCAGAAATGTCGACAGCAGGAAACATACCAACTGTGGCCACAACTGCTGTTGTAGCAATCCGCCTGCCAACCAGACGGCGACGGCATATACCATCACCGTTGGCAGCGTAAGACGGCTTTGGGTCACACGGTTCTGTGTGCGCTTGATTTTCATTTACAGGTCCTGACCGATGTCGCGACGGAAGTACTTGTCGGTAAACTGTATCTTCTGAGCCTCGGTGAATGACTTCTGCAGGGCTTTGGCTTTGTCCTCGCCGTACGATGATACTGCGATGACGCGGCCGCCGTTGGTCACCACTTGTTGAGTGTTGAGTGTTGAGTGTTGAGTGTTGAGTGCAGTACCGGCATGGAAAACAATGCTGCCCTCTACCTGGTCGATGCCAGTGATGGGGTAGCCTTTCTTGTAAGCCTCAGGATAGCCGCCGGATACAAGCATAACGCAGACGGCTGCACGCTCGTCGAACTCTATGTTGTGCTGATCGAGGTTGCCCTCAGCCACACCTTCGAACAGGTCGACGATGTCGCTCTTCAGGCGCAGCATGACGGTCTCGGTCTCTGGGTCGCCCATACGGCAGTTATATTCAATCACGTAGGGTTCTGGCTCTGCGCTGGGCGTATTGGTGCGATTGATCAGTCCGAAGAAGATAAATCCCTTGTAGTCAATGCCTTCGGCAGCCAGTCCTTCGACGGTGGGACGGATGATGCGGTCTTCGACCTTCTGCATCCACTCCTTTGTGGCAAAGGGAACGGGTGAGACAGAACCCATGCCGCCAGTATTCAGACCGGTGTCGCCCTCGCCGATACGCTTGTAGTCCTTGGCCTCAGGCAGAATCTTGTAGTTCTTACCGTCGGTCAGCACAAATACAGAGCACTCGATGCCGCTCATAAATTCTTCGATGACGACACGGCTGCTGGCGTTGCCGAACATACCGCCGAGCATCTCCTTCAGCTCTTTCTTGGCTTCGTCGAGGGTGGGCAGGATGAGAACGCCCTTGCCAGCACACAGACCGTCGGCCTTCAGTACATAGGGGGGCTCTAGAGTTTCTAGAAAATCTAGACCTTCTAGAAGATGTTCGCCGTCGAATGTCTCGTAGCGCGCGGTGGGGATGTTGTGGCGCTGCATGAAAGCCTTGGCAAAGTCCTTCGAGCCTTCGAGCACGGCACCAGCCTTTGAGGGGCCGATGACGGGGATGTCCTTGGTGCGCTCGTCCTGCTTCAAGTCGTCGTAGATGCCCTTCACCAACGGGTCCTCAGGACCAACGACCACCATATTTATGTTGTTGTCAACGACAAACTGTTTGATGGCCTCGAAATCGTCAGCCTTTATAGCTACATTCTCTCCACAATTGCTGGTGCCAGCGTTGCCTGGGGCAATGTAGAGTTTCTCACACTTCTCTGACTGGGCAATCTTCCATGCCAAGGCGTGCTCGCGGCCGCCGCTGCCTAACAATAGTATTTTCATATCAATTATCAATTGTCAATTGTCAATTATCAATTATTTCAAGTAGTCTTCAAAATACTGTGTGATGCGCTCATGCAGATGGACGCTGGCATGACCACGCATATTGTGCTCCTCGCCGGGGTAGGCGAAGAAGTCGGGCTGTGTGCCGGCCTTGATGCAGGCATCAAGGAACGACAGACAGTGCTGGGGTACGACGGTCGGGTCGTTATAGCCCGTGATAATCTGGAGCTTACCCTTCAGGTTGCCTGCCTTGCTGATGAGGCTCGTCTTGGCATAACCCTCGGCATTGTTTTCGGGTGTGCCCATATAGCGTTCGCCGTACATCACCTCGTACCATTTCCAGTCGATGACGGGGCCGCCTGCCACGCCTACCTTGAATACGTCGGGGTAGTTCGTCATCAGCGAGATGGTCATGAAACCACCGAACGACCAGCCGTGGACGCCTAAGCGGTTCATATCGACGTAGGGTAGGGTGCGCAGGTAGTCAACACCCTTCATCTGGTCCTGCATCTCTATCTGTCCTAACTGGTGGAAGGTGGCCTGCTCGAAGTCGCGGCCACGATGCTGGCTGCCCCGGTTGTCGAGGATGAAGACGATATAGCCTTTCTGTGCCATATAGGTCTCCCACGAGCGGCTGGCCCAGTGCCAGGAAGCCTGCACATTGTTGGCGTGCGGACCGCCGTAGACGTAGACCACCGTCGGGTACTTCTTCTCAGGGTTGAAGTCGGCGGGCTTCACCATTCTGTAATAAAGGTCTGTCACGCCGTCGGCTGCCTTGATGCTGCCACACTCGAAGATAGGCTGCTGATAGCCGGTCCAGGGGTCTTCGGCCTCAAGGATGTTCGTGTGGCGTGGCGTCTTCTGCGTGATGTCTACAACGTCGATGACGCGTGGTCTTGTTGGCGTGGAGTATCTGTCAATGAGGAGATTGCCTGACGATGACAGTACGCCGTTATGTACGCCGTCCACCGTCTCTAACTGCTTGACAAGTCCCGTCATACTGACGCTGTAGAGGCGGTGGTGCAGGGGATGCTCTTTGTTGGCCTTGATGACGATGCTCTTCTGCTTCTTGTTGAAGCCTAATACGTCCATGACCACCCACGGACCGCTGGTCAGCTGGCGAAGCAGTTTTCCGTCCTTATTATATAAATAAAGGTGGTTATAGCCGTCGCGCTGGCTCTGCATGATAAATTTCGTGTTGTCCCAAGGCAGGAACACGATGGGGTGCAGCGGCTCCACATACTTGTCCGACGTCTCGCGGTAAAGCTCGGCTATGCGGTCGCCCGTCTCAGCGTTGTAACTGACGAGGCGACAGTCGTTCTGACCGCGGTTCAACTCGAACATATAGACGGTCTTTGAGTCGGGACTCCATGCGATGTTCGTAAAATAGCGGTCGGTAGGGTCGCCTGCCTTCAGATAAACCGTCTTGTCTGCGGCTATGTCATAGACGCCTACCGTCACCTTGTGCGAGGTCATGCCTGCCATCGGGTATTTGTCGGGCTCGTAAGCGGCAGAGCGTGGGAAGATGTTCACCTGTGGGTAGTCAGTCACCATGCTCTGATCCATGCGGTAGAAAGCCAGACGCTGACCGTCGGGGCTCCAGAAGGTGCCCTTCTCGATGCCGAACTCATTGCGGTGTACACTCTGGCCGTAGACAATCTCGCGGTTGCCGTCGGTCGTCAGCTGGCGCTTTTTGCCCTGACCGTCGACAACGCAGAGCTGGTTCTCCTCAACGTAGGCCGTTGCCCTCGACACCTTGTTCCAGTCGTTGGCCGTCTGTCCCGAGATGCTGTCCTGCCACGCCACCTTCTTTGCCTTGAAATCCACGAGAATGACGGCTTTTTTGTTGCCGACAGCCACCAAGGGCTTGTCAGGGTAGGGGAAGGAGGCGTTCATCAGGTGACGCACATAGCGGTTGGCTTCTTCGTCGCTCTCAGCCCATTTGTTGATGTCGTCGAGGGTGAAGAGCAACTTCTTTTTTCCCGTCTTCGTATCAATAAGGTGACACTCCTCGACGTCAGTCTGCACCAACTGGTCGCCCCACCATGTGAGCCACATGTTCTTGGGCTGCATGTTGTGGAAGTTCGTACCGCCGAAGTTCAGGTCTTCCAGGGTAAAAAGCTTTTCCTGAGCCATAATGGGGAGTGAGATGAGGGCGAGTAGGGTGATGAGTGTCTTAATCTTCATCGTCGTCAAATTTGTTACGTCTCTTAAAAGGTTTGCCTGACTTCCCTTGGAATCCGCCTTTGCCCGGCTTTCCAGAGAATCCGGCTTTCCCGGATTTCCCGCCGCGCTTGTTGTCGAAGACATCGTGGCGGTGGAAGGTGAACGAACGGATGTCGGCATCCTCATTCTGTTCCTGCTCCTCCAAGCGCTGCTTGAACTCACGGTTTTTCTTGAAACGGTGCTTTTCGGCCATCTGACGCTTCTCGTCGTCGGTCTTGACGGCTCCGCCTTCTGAGCGGAAGACCTTCATCTTGCCGTCAAACATCTGGTACTTGCGGAACTCGCATTCCAAGGAACCATTATAGAGGGGTATCTTGATTGAAGGCTTCAGACCAATCTGGTCGAAGCATTCCTCGCGGTAGCTCAGCACCCAGGCGTCGTTGCCCGTAAACTCGTGCTTCAGGCGTTCGCCAATCATACGGTAGGTGCCTAACAGGTCGGGCGTCGAGATGCGCTCGCCGTATGGCGGGTTGGTCACGATGATGCTCTTCTCTGCCGGTTGCTTGAAGTTCTTGAAGTCCTGCTGCTCAATGGTGATGCTGCTGGTCAGTCCTGCCGCCTGAACGTTATGGCGGGCGGTGTTCACAGCCTTCGGGTCGATGTCATAGCCATAGAAATGGCACTTGACATCCTCGTTCTCGTTCTCTTCGCAGTCATTGTAGATGCGGTCGAAGAGTTCGGCATCGAAGTCGGGCCACTTCTCGAAGGCATATTCCTTGCGGAATAAGCCTGGCGCCATGTTGTGGGCGATGAGGGCAGCCTCGATGAGCAGTGTGCCAGAGCCGCACATAGGGTCGATGAAGTCGGTCTCGCCCTGCCAGCCTGTCATCAGGATCATGCCTGCGGCCAGCACTTCGTTCAGCGGGGCCTCCATCGTTTCCTGACGGTAGCCGCGACGGTGCAGCGACTCACCGCTGCTGTCGAGCGACAGCGTACACTTGTCCTCGGCGATATGGATGTTCAGACGGATGTCAGGGTTGGCCACCGAGATGTTGGGACGGCTGCCCGTCTTCTCGCGGAACTGGTCGACGATGGCGTCCTTAACCTTGTATGATACGAACTTCGAGTGGCGGAACTCCTCGGAGAAGACGACAGCGTCGACGGCAAACGTCTTGTCGTTGTCTAAATACTCCGTCCAGTCCGTCTTGCGAATCTCCTCATAGACGTCATCGGCACTCTTGGCCTTGAAATGACGGATGGGTTTCAGAATCTTGATAGCAGTGTGCAGTTGGAAGTTAGCACGGTACAGCATCTCTTTGTCACCTTTGAACGACACCATGCGTCGTCCTATCTGTACGTCAATAGCCCCCAACCGGGTCAGTTCTTTCGCCAATACAGGCTCTAAGCCCATGAAAGTCTTGGCGATGATTTCAAATGTTTGTTCCATTAAAGATAAAAATACGTATTTCCTTGTACAAAAGTTGGCTGTTGCCGACTTTTCGAGCGCAAAGTTACAATAAAATCGAGACAATAGCAAAATATTTTGCGATTTTATTTCCAAATTCAAAATAATTGTGTAATTTTGCGCTGATGATTGAAATCTTTTTGGTTGCACAGCAAGGAGGAATGGGTACGGAAGTACTGATATGGGTGATAGGAAGTATCCTATTGCTCTCCTTTATCGCACTGTTTTTCTACCAGCGTCTTGTGGGTAAGGAACTGGAGTCGGAACTGACTCAGTTGGAGAAGGTGCAGAAGCACAATGTGGAGTATGAATTTGTGCTGAAGGCCATGAAACTCTGTACTTGGCATATCGACGCCGAGGCGCGTACCATCACCTACGACAATGATTTCCGTGGCAGGGACGACTGCTTGATACCACCACCAGAGTCGCCTCTCGACGAGCTTCTTAGCGTCGTTGCTCCAAGCGACAGGGCGCGTCTCATCAAGACCGTTGATAATCTCTGCTCTGGTCGTGTGGAGGACTATCATGAGGTGTATCAGGTTTGTATGCCCCACACCGACAATTACTACTGGACGGAGAGTTACGCTACGGTGGCTTCCCGTAACGACGAGGGTAAGGCGAAGTACATCGTGGGTACGTCGATGCGTATCGATGACCGTAAGGCTATGGAGTCAGCCCTGATGGAAGCCCGTAACAAGGCTGAGGAGAGCGACCGTCTGAAGTCGGCCTTCATTGCCAACATGAGCCACGAGATACGCACGCCGCTGAACGCTATCATAGGCTTCACCAGCGTGTTGCCCGACGTGCAGGGCGACGAGGAGCGCCGTGAACTGATCAACCTGATACAGGAGAACAACCAGAAGTTGCTGACCATCATCAACGATGTGATGAACATCTCGAAGATAGAGTCTGGCAAGGAGCAGCTGGTCATGTCGACCTTCGAACTGAACTCTACCTTACAGTCGCTGGTCGACGTCTTCATACCGAAATTACAGGGCGACGTCAAATTGTCGACGATGTTTGCCAGGGCCAGTATAAACGTGAAGACTGACCTGAACCGTATGACGGAGGTGATGAACCACCTGCTGGCCAATGCCGTGAAGTTCACTGTGCAGGGTAGTATCATTGTGGGCTACGACGAGCCTACCGGCAAGCGCCTGCGTGTCTGGGTTCGCGATACCGGCAAGGGCATTGCCCCTGAGCATCAGGAGCGTGTCTTCGAGCGCTTCTTCAAGGTCGACGAGTATATTCCCGGAGCAGGCTTGGGCCTGAGCATCTGCCGCACGATGGCTTACAGCATGGGTGGTGATGTTGGCGTGGAGTCAACGCTGGGCGAAGGGTCGACGTTCTGGTTTGAGTTCCCCATGTAGTCTCAGCGTCCTGCTTTCCGTCCGTCGAGTAGCATCCGCAGACGGGCAAAATCCTCTGGATACGTTAGTTTTTCGAAATAAGGGGCATCGAAGTCAAGATACACTTTCGATGTCGGCGGCAGTTGCTGTATCGACTCCGTCAAGGGCGAGTCGGCACGGAAATACTGGTCGAGAAGACTGAAGCGGAATCCTTCAGGCGCATTCATCGTGTAGTATTCCTCCCGATTGACGACCCACTCGCCGTAACGCCCCAGACTGTCGGTAATCTTGCGTGCACAGGCCACAGCATCGTATTCGTCGAGCAGCGTGAAGAACTTGTCGAGCAACGCTCCTGTGACCGTCGGACGGACGGCATCGACCACCAACAGCTTCTCGCACGCCGAGTGTGTACCGATATAGTCGAGTCCGTGGCGCTTGGTGTCATTCAGCTCCGGGCCGCTATCGGCTACGTCGACACCGTATCTTCTCACCAGTTCGTCATGATAACGGCTGTCGGCCACGACGACGATGGCATCGGCCTGCCGACACTCGCGGCAAGCCTCGATGACATAGGAGATGACCTGACGCCCGTCGATCTCGACATACTGCTTGGGAACGGAGGCACCAAACCGTGCCCCGACGCCCCCGGAGGTAATCATGATGATATTCCTGTCCGTCGTTTTCATACTCGCGTATATTGATTCAACGGGCAAAATTACATATTTATTTTAAAAAAATGAAAAATAAGGAGGAAAACGACGCGCTGTCGGACAAAATACCTACCTTTGCACCTCGAATTTCGAAAAAACACATGGAAAAATCATTCAAGGAACTGCTGAAAGTATCGTTTAAGTCCGAAGACACCGAAGAGTGGCTCGACGTCCATTTCACGCGCCCTATAGGTTTGGTGTTCGCACTGTTCTGGAATAAGCTGGGCGTCCATCCCAACGTCATCACCGTCCTCTCCATCTTCCTGGGGGCTGTGGGGGGCTGGATGTTCCACTATACTGACCTGTATCATAACATCTGGGGCGTCGTACTGCTGATGCTGGCCAACTTCTGCGACTCTACCGACGGACAGATGGCCCGACTGACAGGCAAGAAGACACTCCTGGGACGTGTCCTCGACGGCTTTGCCAGCGATGTCTGGTTTTTCTGCATCTACGTGGGACTCGTCTTCCGCCTCTGGGACCAGACCATCCCCGGCCTCGACGTCCAATGGGGCGTCTGGGGCTTTGTGCTGTGTTATACGGCGGGTTTCCTGAGCCATGCGCCCCAGGCAGCCCTGGCCGACTACTACCGTCAGATTCACCTCTTCTTCCTCTTGGGCGAGGAGGGCAGCGAACTGAACAGCTACCGTCAGCAGCGCGACATCTATGAGTCGCTGCCGCGTAAGGCGTGGTTCGCGCGCGCCTACTATTATAATTATGCCAACTACTGTCGTGGACAGGAGCGACGGACGCCGAAGTTCCAGCTGTTCTTTGCCAAATGGCAGCAACAGCCTGATGAGGCTGTCCGTCAGGAACTGTTAGCAGGCAGCCGTCCGTTGATGAAGTTCACCAACTTGCTGACGCACAACCTGCGGGCCTACACCCTGTTTGTCACGGCGCTGTTAGGCTGTCCGTGGGTTTACCTGCTGGTGGAAGTTATTGTGATGAACCTGATGTATATCTATATGCACCGCACCCACGAGACGCTGTGTGCACGACTCACCGAGAGGCTGGTAGAGTAAAAATAATATAAAAAACGAGGGGAACGTGTGCTGTTTAAGTTTTTTTTAGCTACCTTTGCACCAAATTGACTATAGCAATGGAAAAAAATGGGATAAAGCCGGCCAATGGCCGGTTGGGAATTCTTATTGTAGGCAACGGTGCTGTTGCCACCACTTTCATGACAGGTGTCCTCTTGACCCGTAAGGGACTGGCAAAGCCTATTGGCTCGATGACGCAGTACGACAAGATTCGTGTCGGCAAGGGCGAACAGAAGAAATATCTGAAATATAGCGAGATTGTCCCTATGGCCAGTCTCGACGACTGTGTCTTCGGCTGTTGGGATGTCTACCCGCAGAATGCCTACCAGAGTGCTGTCTATGCCGAGGTGCTTCAGCAGAAAGACATCGACCCTGTCCGCGAAGAGCTGGAACAGATAGTGCCTATGAAGGCCGCCTTCGACCATAACTACGCCAAGCGTCTTTCTGGTGACAACGTCAAGGACTGTGCCACGCGCTGGGAGATGGTGGAGGCCCTGAAAAAGGATATCCGCGACTTTAAGCAGCAGAACGGTTGCGCCCGTATTGTGGTGCTCTGGGCTGCCTCTACCGAGATCTATGTCCCTGTCGACGAGAAGGTCCACTACCGCCTTGCCGACCTGGAGGCTGCTATGCGTGCCGACGACCGTGAGCATATCGCCCCGTCGATGTGCTATGCCTATGCTGCTCTGACCGAGGGCGCTCCCTTTGTCATGGGTGCCCCGAATACGACGGTCGATATTCCCGCTATCTGGGAACTGGCAGAGCGCGAGCAACTGCCGATTGCCGGCAAGGACTTCAAGACGGGTCAGACGCTGGTCAAGTCGGGCTTTGCCCCCATCATCAGTACCCGCTGCTTAGGTCTTGATGGCTGGTTCTCGACGAATATCCTCGGCAATCGCGACGGTCTGGTGCTCGACGAACCTCAGAACTTCCATACGAAGGAGGTGTCGAAGCTGTCGACGCTGGAGACGATCCTCAAGGCTGACGACCAGCCCGACCTCTATACCGACTACTACCATAAGGTGCGTATCAACTACTACCCGCCACGTGGCGACAATAAGGAGTCGTGGGACAATATCGACATCGTGGGCTGGCTGGGATATCCCATGCAGGTGAAGATCAACTTCCTCTGTCGCGACAGCATCCTGGCAGCTCCCGTCTGTCTCGACCTCTGTCTGCTCATCGACCTCGCCGCACGTGCCGGGCGCTATGGTACACAGCGTTTCCTCAGCTTCTTCCTGAAGTCGCCGATGCACGACTATACTGTTGGCGAGGAGGCGGTCAACAACCTCTACCAGCAGTACACCATGCTCAAGAACGCCCTCCGCGAGATGGGTGGCTACGAGGCTGATGAAGAGTTGGACTAAGTACGTCATCCTGCCTTTCTTGTTACTGCTGTGCATACCGTCTTATGCACAGCTGAATCCCGATGTCGACAAGGACACTACGAAGTGGTTCAACCGCACTCAACAGCTGTCAGGGGTCGATGTCAGGGCTAAGCGTAGCCGTTATAGCCGTAAGAACAACCCTGCCGTCGAACTGATGCGTAAGGTGATAGCTGCCAAGCGGCGTACTGACCTCTCCAACCGCGACTTCTACCAGTACAACAAATATCAGAAACTCACCCTGGCCGTCAACGACATCACGCCTCAGCGTATGATGGAGCCGAGGTTCAAGGACAAGAAGTGGCTCATCGACCAGGTGGAGTTCTGTCCCTACAATAATCGGCTCATCCTGCCTGTCTCCGTCGAGGAGACGGTGCTGAAGAAGCTCTACCGCCGGGAACCTCATGACGAGCGTACCATCATCATGGGTGTCAACACGTCGGGCGTCAACGACCTCATACAGACGGGCGACATCCTGAACACCGTGCTGAAGGACATCTTTACCGATGTCAACATCTACGACGACCGCATACGCCTGTTGCAGCATCCCTTCACATCGCCCATCGGTAAGGATGCCATCAGCTTCTACCGCTATTACATCGAGGACACCGTTGCCGTCGACAACGATATGTGCTATCACCTGTCGTTCCTGCCCAACAACCAGCAGGACTTCGGCTTCCGGGGCGACCTCTACATCCTGGCCGACTCGTCCTATCAGGTGCGGCGCTGTACGATGACCATACCGCCGAACAGCGATGTCAACTTCGTATCGGGCATGAAGCTGACGCAGGAGTTTGGCAAGACCGACGATGGCTCCTGGGTGCTCACCGCCGACGATATGTTCACCGAACTGCGATGGGCCAGCTATATGGAGTCGTTTGCTGTCATCCGCAACACCCGTCTCACCGACTTCGCCTTCGACCCGTTGTCACGGCAGCTCTTCAAGGGTAAGAAGAAAGAGGTACGCGAGGCCAACGCCATGATGCGTAACGACGACTTCTGGCAGCAGTACCGCCAGGTGGAGCTCACCAAGAGCGAGAACTCGATGGAAGCCTTCGTGCGGGGCATCCAGCAGATAAAAGGTTTTAAGTATATCATTTTCGGACTGAAAGCCTTGATAGAGAACTTCGTCGAGACGCGCACCAAGCACCCCAGCAAGATTGACATAGGCCCCGTCAATACGATGTTCACCACCAACTACATCGATGGTCTGCGCACCCGTCTCTCTGCACAGTCTACGGCCAACCTCGACTCAAACCTCTTCTTCAGTGGCTATGTCGCCCACGGCTGGAAGTCCAACAAGAACTACTACCGGGGTGACGTCATCTGGTCGCTGAACAAGAAGGACTATCTGCCGCGTGAGTTCCCCAAGCGTACGCTGACCTTCTCGTCGACCTACGATGTCATGGCACCTACCGACAAGTTCCTCGATACCGACAAGGACAATGTCTTCGTGTCCTTCAAATGGGCCGACGTCGAACGTATGATGTTCTACAACCGCCAGCAGCTCAGCTTCGAATACGAGACGTATAATGGCGTGAAGACCACCCTCAGTGCCAAGGCCGAGCACGACGCACCTGCCGGCGACATCGACTTCATGCCCTTCCGTACCACAGAGCTGCGTGCCGAACTGCGCTATGCCCCTGGCGAGACCTATATCAACACGAAACAGCGGCGCACCACCGTCAACCTCGATGCGCCGGTCTTCACCCTCGGCCACACTGTCGGTCTGGAAAAGGTCCTGGGTGGCGATTACAGCTTCCATGTGTCCGATGCTATCATCTACAAGCGCTTCTGGCTCGGTGCAGGGTGGGGGAAGGTCGACTGTCGCCTGCGGGGTGCCGTACAGTGGAACAGCGTACCCTATATGCTGCTCCTCATGCCCGAGGCCAACCTGTCGTACATCCTCTCCGAGAACACCTTCTCACTCATCAACAACATGGAGTTCCTCACCGACCGCTATGCCTCGGCGATGGTCAACTGGGACATGAACGGCAAACTCTTCAACCGCCTGCCACTCATCCGTCGGCTGAAGTGGCGCGAGTGGCTGGCCGTGCGCTGTCTCTGGGGCACTCTGTCGGCAAAGAACCAGCAGCCGCTGCCCGTAGGCAGCTATATTCTCGATGGTGAAAAACCTTATTGGGAACTGTCTGTCGGCATACATAATATTTTCAAGCTGGTCCAGATAGAATATGCGCGACGACTGAACTACAACAACCTGCCGACGGCTCATAAGCGTGGCATACGTTTTACGTTTCGTATGACTTTCTGAAAAAATAAACCGGGAGTGTCATCACGACAGTCCCGGTGTACTAACTAACTTATTATCAACTATTCATTACTCATTCTGGATGCAAAGGTAGTGGAATTTTGGTGATTATTTATATCTGAGGCGTAAAAAAAAGACGTAATCGTTTGCGCCATTCGGCATTTTTTCTTACCTTTGCAGCATCAAACCTAATGATATTATGGCTAACTCAAAACATAGGGTATCGCTTAAGGATCTGGCACAGGAACTGAATGTCAGCATCGCCACCGTCAGCAGGGCACTGCATTCCTCACCGGAGATCGGTAAGGAGATGCAGCAGCGTGTCAAGGAATTGGCCAAGCGTCTGAACTACCGTCCCAACCCCTTTGCACAGAGTCTGCGCAAGGAGGCTCCGAAGGTCATCGGCGTCGTCGTGCCAAACCTGGTCACCCACTACTATGCCGCTGTTCTCGACGGCATTGAAGAGGAGGCCAAGCGTGCGGGGTATAGCGTCATCAGTGCCAATACCCACGAAGACTGCGAGGCTGAGCGTGTGGCGGTCGACAACTTCATCGACCTCCATGTCGTGGGCATCATCGCCTGTCTGGCACAGAGCACCACCGACTACAGCCATTTCGAGGAGATCAGCGAGATGGGCATCCCCCTGGTGTTCTTCGGCCGCACCTGTCTCTCCGACCAGTTCTCCTGTGTCACGGCCAATGGCGACGAGGCTGCCCAGCAGGCCACTCAGCACCTCATCGACACCGGCAGTCGCCGCATCGCCTTTGTCGGCGGGCCCAACCACCTCGACATGGTGCGCCGCCGTAAGCATGGCTACTTGGAGGCTCTCCGCGACAACCGCTTGCCCATAGAGCGCGAGCTGGTCGTCTGCGACAAGATCGACTACGACGTGGCCTTGCGCAACACCATCAGGCTCCTGCAGCGTGACGATCGTCCCGATGCCATCCTGGCTTTCAACGACATCATCACCTTCGCTGCCTTCAACGCCATCCGTCAGTGTGGCCTCGCCATTCCTGATGATGTGGCGCTCATCGGTTTCACCGACGATGTCCACGCCCGCTATACCACGCCCTCGATGTCGGCCATCGAGGACCAGTCGTCGCGTATGGGACAGGTCGCCTGTCAGCTGCTGCTCGACAATATCAACGGCAATACGAAAGTGCGTAAGGAGATAGTTCCTCAGCAGCTTGTCATCCGCGAAACGTCGGCAAAGCGTTAACCTAAATAGAAATATACAGTCCCTTCGACGGGGCTATTAGATAGTCTTTACATGCCGCTGCTTATCAGTGCATTACGGACAATTATCTTTGACGGTCTCTCCGTTGTCTCCATGTTCAAAAATGTGGTGACCCCAAGAATTTGTCTGAACACTAAATATTTGTCTAAACACTAAAAAAACGATATGATAGAAGAAAAGAAAATCACCCTTGATGATCTCGAGGAATTGTTAGAAGACGATGCCAGTGGCGTCGGTCGCAGTCGTCTGAACTTCCAGACAATCTTTACCGCATTAGTGCTTAACTGGCACTGGTTCCTGCTGTCGCTTATTATCTTCGTGTGCGGTGCCCTCATCTACCTGCGCTATTCCGAGCCGGTTTATCAGGTGTCGTCACGCATGCTCATCAAGGACCAGAACCGCTATCGCCGTAACTCTTCGCAGATGCTGGCCAGTGTCGAGGACCTGGGATTCCTCAACAACTCGTCGGGTATCGACAATGAGGTGGAGGTCCTCAAGTCGCGTATTCTGCTGCGCGACGTCGTGAAGGACCTGAAGCTCTACACGGAGTATCGTCGTGAGGGGCGTATCCATGACGTCATCTGCTACAAGACGCATCCCTTCAACATCGACCTCGACCCCGTCCATCTCGACTCCCTCGACCTCGTCCTGCTGGAGAAGCCCCAGTCGCTCAAGATGCGGGTGTGGCGTGAAGGCCAGTACTACATGATCTCCGGCACTGTCAATGAGGCCGGTCAGGAGCCTGTGCCCTTCCTCCGTCGTGCGAAGTCGTTGCCGGCTACCTTCAAGACCAGTCTCGGTACGGTGACGATGACGCGTGTCCCTGACAAGGAGTTCAAGGAGGGCGTGGCCTATCTCGTCGCCATCCGTCCGCCGATGCAGGTGGCCACCAACTACCTGTCGCGACTCTCCATCGAGCCGACGTCGAAGCTTACCGACATTGCCGAGCTGACGCTCACCGACAAGGACTATCGCCGTGGCATGGATGTGCTCAGCCAGCTGTCTGTCTGCTACAACCGTCAGGCCAATGCCGACAAGAACGAGGTAGCCCTGCGTACCGAGGAGTTCATCAACGACCGTATGAACAAAATCAATGCCGAACTTGGCAGCACAGAGAGCGAGATACAGCGTTTCAAGCAGCAGAACGCTGTCACCTCACTGGCCGACGCCTCCCAGTCGGTACAGATGTCCAACGAGTTCTCGGCCCGTCTCTCCGAGGCCGACTCCAAGGTCCAGATGCTCGACTATATGCGTGAGTTCGTCAACAATCCCAGTAACAGGTACCAGATTATCCCCTCCAATGTCGGCGTTACCGATGGGGCTTCCACAGCGCTTATCAACAGCTACAACCAGGCCGTCCAGGACCGTAACCGTATGTTGAAGGCCAACAGTGAGGAGGCTCCGCAGGTGCGTACGCTGACGAAGACCATCGAGCAGCTGCAGTCCTCTATCCAGACAGCCCTCCTGCAGGCTCGGCGCTCTGCCGATATCAACCGTCAGGGCATCCAGTCGCAGTTTGCCAAGTTCCAGGGACGCGTCTCTGCTGCCCCCATCCAGGAGCGTGTCCTCACGCAGGTAGGCCGTCAGCAGGATGTGAAATCCACGCTCTATATGCTCCTCCTCCAGAAGCGCGAGGAGAACAGCATCGCTCTGGCAGCCACGGCCGACAATGGTAAGCTCATCGACGAGCCTCTCTACGAGGGTGTCGTCAGCCCTAAGCGCATGCTCATCCTCGCAGGCTCCGTCGTCCTGGGCTTCCTGGTCCCCGCCCTGCTGCTGTGGATAGTCTCCCTGTTCCGCTATAAGATCGAGGGCCATGAAGACCTCGCCCGTCTCACCGACCTGCCCATCATTGCCGACGTCGCCATCGCCTCCGAGACTGTCAAGGACAAGGCCGGCATCGTCGTCCAGGCCAACAAGAACAACCAGATCGACGAGATCTTCCGCTCCATGCGTACCAATATACAGTTCATGCTCCAGGGCGACCAGAAGGTCATCTGTTTCACGTCGAGCACCTCGGGCGAGGGTAAGACCTTCAATGCAGCCAACCTCGCCGTGTCCTTCGCCCTGCTGGGTAAGAAGGTCATCCTCTGTGGCCTCGACATCCGCCGTCCTGCCTTAGGACGTCTCTTCGGCATCACCAACAGCTCCGAGGGCATCACCAAACTGCTGACGCTCGACAAGGTGTCGGCCGCCGATGTCGACTCCCAGATTCAGTCTTCGGGTGTCAACGCCAACCTCGACCTGCTGCTGGCAGGCACCGTGCCCCCGAATCCTGCCGAACTGCTGGCACGCGACAACTTCAAGCAGATTGTCGACTACCTGCGCCAGAAGTACGACTACGTCATCTTCGACACCGCCCCTGTAGGCCTCGTCACCGATACCATCCAGATAGGCCAGCAGGCCGACATGACGGTCTATGTCTGTCGTGCCGACTACACGCCGAAGTCTGCCTTCGGTCTGCTCAACAACCTGTCGAAGGACGGCAAGATGCCTAACCCCTGTGTCGTGCTCAACGGCATCGACATGTCACGCCGTAAGTACGGCTACTACTATGGCTATGGCCGCTATGGCAAGTACGGCCGCTACGGCTATGGCCGCTATGGCTACAGTCGCTATGGTTACGGCAACTATGGCTATGGCAACTACGGCAACTACGGCCAGTATGCCCAGTCACACTACGGCAGCAAAGACGACGACTCTATCAAGAAATAAGCTATGGTGATTGCTATCGACTTCGACGGCACCATCGTCGAGAACCGCTATCCGGAGATTGGTCAGGAGCGTCCCTTCGCCGTCGAGACGCTGAAGATGCTCATCCGCGACCGCCATCGTCTGGTCCTCTGGACCTGTCGCGAGGGCCGGCTCCTCGACGACGCCGTCGCCTGGTGTCGTGAGCGCGGGGTGGAGTTCTATGCTGTCAACCGCGACTATCCTGAGGAGACCATCGAGGGCAACCCTCACTTCACGCGCAAACTCAAGGCCGACCTCTTCATCGACGACCGCAACATAGGCGGACTCCCTGACTGGGGCACCATCTATCGCATGGTCTCCCACGGCAAGCAGTGGCGTCATCTGCTCGACGAGGCCTATGCTGGCGCCTCAGACTACGATGCCCCCCGTCGCCGTCATAAGAAGCACTGGTGGCCTTTCTTTTAATTCCTTGACTTTTTAATTACTGAAAATAAAATGAAAAAACTTTTCCACCTGGCCTTCGTGGCCCTGTCATTGCTGCTGCTCACATCCTGCGGCAGCACAAAGAACGTCGCTTACATCCAGAACAGCGACAATGTCGATTACGCCCGTTCCGCATACCTCTACGATGCCCGCATCATGCCGAAGGACATCCTGACCATCACCGTCAATACCGTCAATCCCGAGGCGTCGGCACCGTTTAACCTGACGATAGCCAGCGAGATGAGCAGTATCAATGGCAAGGCCAGACTGAGCACTGGCGGCCAGACCCTCCAGACCTATCTTGTCGACAACCACGGCTGTATCGAGTTCCCTGTCGTCGGCACCTTGGAGGTCGGCGGCCTGACGAAGTCGGCCTGCGAGAAGCTCATCCACGACAAGATCATGCGCTACTTCAGTGCCGAGGAGAACCCCATCGTCACCGTCCGCATGTCCAACTACAAGATCTCTGTCCTTGGCGAGGTCAACAGACCCGGCATGTTCACCGTCGGCAATGAGAAGATCAACATCTTCGAGGCCCTGGCACAGGCCGGCGACCTCACCATCTATGGTGTCCGCGACAAGGTGAAGCTCATCCGTGAGTATGAGAACGGCAAGAAAGACGTCTACACCCTCAACCTCAACGATGCCGACATCATCAACTCCCCCTACTATTACCTTCAGCAGAACGACATCCTCTATGTCGAACCCAATAAGGTGAAGGCCCGCAACTCCAGCGTCGGCCAGACCACCTCTCTCTGGCTCACCTCCACCAGCATCCTCATCTCCCTGGCCTCCCTGCTCTACACCATCCTGAAATAACATCCAATGACCCATCATCACCGTCATCACCATAAGGACAACGCCACCCTGTTCAGGGAGCGCAGCCTCCGTTCCATCACCTTCCGTCGTCAGTTCGAGAAGTGGCTGAAGATCGTCCTCTGCGTCATCGCCCTCCTCATGATCCTCGCCGTCATCCTCCTCTATCTTTGACAGGAGTACTTTTGACAGGAGTACAAGAGTACTTTTTGGACAGGAGTACACGAGTACATGATTTATTTTACGCGCAGCAAAATTTTTGTCATAAATGTACGGGGTGGTTTCTGAGAATCGCTGACGCTACAGTCTGCTGCCGTCAACAATCCGTGTAATCTGTGTCATCCGTGTGACAATAAAGTCCGTGAAAGTCCGTGTCATGGTCTAGTCATAGTAATGACAGAAAAGCCTTAAATTATTTGGAACTTTCAGAAATAGTTCGTAACTTTGCAGTCAAATAAAGAATAGCGATATGTGTACAATAAATATTAAGGTGGATGAGGAACGTCTTCGTAAAGTGATGCCCGAACTAAACACCACTACTGCCATCCGACTATGGATTCAGCAGTTAATAGATTTTCGTATCAAAGAGATAGATGACGAAAACGAGGAAACGGTGGATATTGAGGAGGCTCGGGCACTGATTCATGAGACGATTCGTAAGGAATATGCTCTTATATGAAGTACGTCATTAAGAAGCGTTGTGTACAAAAGATAAATACGTTCTATCGTAACGTATCAAGAAAATACAAGCATACGTATTCTGAGGAACAAATGCATAAGAATGCGGATGATGCATTCGACTCTATCTATCAGATTGAGAAAAGCCTATTAAGACGTGTCCCTATAATTCCCAGATGGAAAGGATATAACATGGCAAATACAGATAAGTGGTATTTTGCATATAGGATTGATGGAGATACTATAACAGTCGTTGATGCCTGTCATGCTCAAAATATGCATGAATGAGTCAGTTCCTTTCTTTAGAACTCCGTCCGTAAAGTCCGCTGCAAAAAGTGACGGAAAGTTTTGGAGGTTCGGAATTTATTCGTAAATTTGTGGCGGAATTATAAACATAGAAGATATATGTGTACATATAATGTAAGAATTGATGATGCTGTGCTGGAGCGGGTAAGACCCCATTTTAATGGAGCTAATGCCATGCAGTTGTGGATTGAACAGCAATTGCGGAAAGCACTCGTTGAATACGCTAATAAGTTTGAGGCTTCCCAAATCAAGAGGAAAGATGATAGTGTTATAGAGAGGTTGAAGGGATTTGAGAATAATCCCGATGGTTTCTTTAGGTTGGGTGGTTTTATGGCAAACTCCAAAAGCAGTGTAGAAGAACTCTTGGATGAGGCTTTGTTTGATAAGTATGGTATTTGAGAAGTTATGAAAGTTTTTATTGACACCAATATCATTCTCGAATATTTCATGCACCGTGAGGAGTATGCTACAGCAGAAAGACTTCTGATGGAGTTGCGGCAGAATGGAATCCAAATGTTTATGTCTGTTGGTGCTTTCTATACGATACTTTATGTTGTTTTGAAATACCTTCGGAAGGAGCAGGAGTTGGTTGGTGAAGAGTGTATTAGGAATCTCCGAGCTGTTATGCAGCAAATCTTGCTACTATTTGATGTCGCTGAACATGACAAAGAATCCTTGCTACGAGGCGTTTCTGACCAGAAATACAAAGACCTTGAAGATAGTTGCCAGTGTAAAGTGGCACAGAAAGTGGGTTGTGATTTTTTGCTCTCTTTCAATACATCAGATTACCATGTAGAAGAGCATTCTTCTATTCGCGTACTTACACCCCAGCAATTCCTTGAAAGAATTCCATGGGGCGGAAAAAGAAAGTAAGCATCCACCCTTTCCGCGTCCGTCCGTTGCGTCCGCTGCAATCAATAAAGTCCGTACCTGTTCCCTGTCATCCTTGTTCTAAGGAATTCAGGATTTTTCTCTGCGCGCAGCAAAAATTAATGGATAATTCGTGGTAATTTATGTTTATATATAAAACACGAATGTCCGCGAATTTGTCATAAATGTACGCGCAGCAAAAATTAATGGATAATTTGTGGTCATTCGTGTTAAAATAAAAAATACGCTTCTGTATAATTTTGAAATAAATTTTCTTATCGCTCGGCGACGAAGGAGACGCTTGCCAGAGCAAGAATTTTGAGTGCAGCGACCAAGCGCATGATGACGGGTCGGCCTATCGGCCTCAAAATCTCACAAAAATCTGAATAAAAATCTGACAAGAGGACTCACCAACAGAAAGATTTTGAATAAGATTTTGAAAGATTTTGAGCGCAGCGACCCATGAATTCTTTTCCGAAACAAATTACAACAAATTACGATAAATGACGGCCATTCGTTTCCCAAAAGACGATGCCCTGACAAGAAACATTTCCGCCAGCGCGAATTATTTCCCGTAATTTCTTTCAGAATAGTAAATTTTTGTGTAACTTTGCCGCATCATTGCAGACAAGACAATCATTCCTATGGGTATATATATCAATAAAGGTAACGAAGGATTCCGCAGCTCGCGCAACAGCGAGTATGTGGACAAGACAGGGCTGATAAGCGTGGTGAACAGCACGCTGTTTACCGAACAACGTTTTACCTGCGTATCGCGTTGCCGCCGCTTCGGCAAGTCGATGGCGGCGAAGATGCTGGCCGCCTACTACGACTGTTCGTGTGACTCACGCAGTCTGTTCGCCGACCTGAAGATTGCCGGCGATGCGTCGTTTGAGAAGCACCTGAACAAATACCCTGTCATCTACCTGGATATGACCAGTTTTGTGACACGCTACAAGGATGACGACATTGTAGACAGGATGGAGGAACGGGTGGTGACGGACATCCTGAAAGCCTATCCGCAGGTGGAGCGTCAGGAAGGTTACGACCTGATGGACTATCTCACTGAGATAGCAGCAGCCACAGGCCAGCGCTTCATCTTCATCATCGACGAGTGGGATGCCATCTGCCGTGAGTTCGCTCCCGACACGAAGCCGATGGACCGCTATGTGAACTGGCTGCGTCGGATGTTCAAGGACGTGTCGGCTATTGATGCCTTTGCCGGGGTGTATATGACGGGTATTCTGCCCATCAAGAAATATAAAACAGAGTCGGCACTGAATAACTTCCAAGAGTATTCTATGGTGAAGCCGGGTGGCATGGCAGGCTTTTTCGGATTCACAAAAGCCGAAGTCAAGGTCATAGCGGCTAATAACGGTATGGACTATGACGAACTGGAGAAGTGGTATGACGGATACCAGATAGGAAATGAACGGTCTATTTTCAATCCCAACTCAGTGATGACGGCTGTCAGAGAACACTGGTGTGAAAGCTATTGGGGACGCACAGGAGCGGTTGATGCCATTTCCTCGTATATCAATATGAACTATGAGGGACTGAAGGACGACATTATCTTGATGCTCGCTGGCGGGCGGTGTACTGTCAACACCAGCGGTTTCCAAAATGACTTGGCGGTGGTGAACAGCCGTGACGACGTGCTGACGGTGCTTATTCATTTAGGCTACCTGAGTTACGACCGTGAGCACAGGGTGTGCTACGTGCCGAATATGGAAGTGGCGGGAGAACGACACACTCGACGGCAACGCCGAGGCTGTTGCCAAGGCCATCGAAGCCGTTCACGACGAGAACACGAGCATCCTCAGCTACAACAACGAGAACTCGCTAGCCTGCGTCATCAGCCTGGCCTACTACTACGCCCGTAACGACTATGTCGTCCACAGGGAATACGCATCGGGAAAAGGCTTCGCCGACCTGGTGCTGATACCTCGGAAGAACGTCAGTTCGCCTGCCATCGTCGTCGAACTGAAGTACGGCAGTGCTGTCGATACTGCCCTCAGCCAGATTCGGCAGAAGAACTACCCGGCCAAGGTGGCGGAGTATGCTGACAACCTGCTGCTCGTGGGCATCAGCTACGACCCGAAGACCAAGACACACAGCTGCGTCATCGAGAACAATTGACAATTGATAATGAACAAAGATTAGAAGATTAAAAAGATTTTGAACCGACAGACGACAAAGATTACATTATAATGAACTACGAATTTCACTAATTACACTCGCTCGGCTTTGCCGCTTGGTTCGACCAAGAATTTGCTACGCGCAGCAAAAATTAATGGAAAATTTGTGGTCATTCGTGTTAAAATAAAAAATACGCTTCTGTATAATTTTGAATAAGATTTTGAAAGATTTTGAGCGAAGCGACCAAGAACATGATGACTGGTCGGCCTATCGGCCTCAAAATCTCACAAAAATCTGAATGAAAATCTGACAAGAGGAATCACCAACAGAAAGATTTTGAATAAGATTTTGAAAGATTTTGAGCGCAGCAACCATACAATCTTCTACATATGACACGTATCAGTCCCTTGTCATGGTAATGATAGAAAAACCTTAAAATATTTGCAGGTTTCAAAGATAAATTGTATTTTTGCAGCGGATTATACGCGATATATAAGCAGATATGGGAAATAATGTAGGTACGAAAGAAACGCTGATTACGACGAATGAAGGACTTAGGCTTGTTCGTAGGGAGCGCACAGTGAAGATGCCCAATGGTAAGCTTCGCCATCCCGTGGATTAATCTTTGCATCGGTATAATTAATTTATGATGACTATGGCAACAGCATTAAGACCTAATCAGATGGTTCAGTTACAGTCTTTTTGGAATCTCATTCAGACAACTGACGAGGGAGTTCAGAAAGAGCTTTATGTGTTGATGCAGCGAAAATTCGAGAAGGCTGAAACAGCAACGACAGAGGCTCCTTCATTCTTGGATATGCAGGGCATACTCAAAGGCTGCGGAAGCCATGTTGCCGATCGCCAGCTGTTGGATGAGTATCTTCAGGAAAAATACGACATATGACCATTTTCTGTGATACGAACATCGTGTTGGAGTTTCTTCAAGAACGAAAACAGGTAGAAGAAGTTAGGCGTATCATTGCCCATGCAATTAGTAATGGCGATGAATTGTTTATTTCTATTGGGTCATTCTATACCATAACTTATCTGACGGAGATTTACTTGAAGACGGATAAGACATTAGACAAGTCAGGACGAATAGCCCGACTCAGATACATTCTGAATGGAGTGCTTGGTACTTTCAAACTGGCCGGACAACACCCCAAAAGTATGTATGATGGTGTCAATGATGCTCTCTTCGATGATTTGGAAGACAGCTATCAGGCTCATGTAGCAGAAGGTATGGGATGCGATGTGTTGCTAACTATCAATGACAAGCATTTCTCACGTTATGCTGCCAGTGCTCCTTTGACTGTTGTGACACCAGTCTCTTTTATTGACAGATACTTGTAAACTGTAAGTATCCACCCCTTAGATATAACACGTACCTGTTCCCTGTCATCCTTGTTCTAAGGAATTCAGGATTTTTCTCTGCGCGCAGCAAAAATTAATGGACAATTTGTGGTCATTCGTGTTAAAATAAAAA
>ONYA01000071.1 GCA_900321965.1 uncultured Prevotellaceae bacterium | reverse complement strand
CCACTTCTCCTTGTAGTTCACGCAGTAGCAGGCCGTGCCTTTCAGCTCCTTCATCGTCGAACCGTCAACGGTGTTGTAGTACGTCACCGTGAAGTCGCGCGGGTCGTTCGGCGACAGCATCCACTGCAGCAGCTGGTTGTTACCGTCGTTCATAGCCTTCACGCGGATCGTCACGCGGCCGCCACGGGGAATACCTGCTATCTGTCCTTCACGATCGGTTGCCTGGTCAAACTTGTAGTCGATCAACAACACTTCTCTTGTCTCGAAATCCTTAACCGCGAGGGTTACTGGTGTTACATTCTCTGCCATAATATGTTTCCTTTCTTATTTTTTACTGTTAAACTTCTAATTCTTACTTCTCACTTTTTACTTCTTACTTATTACCTTTTACTTCTCACTTACGCCCAGTCGTTCTCGTACTTGACGCTGCCGAACTCAATCTGCTTACAGGTGATCGTGATCTCCTCGAAGTGGCCCATCTTGTCCTCCCACTTCTCCTCGAAGTTGACGCAGTAGCCGTTGGTGAACTTGATGCTCTTCATAGCCTTGCCCGTCTTCGTCTCGTTAAACTCAATCGTACCGTTCTTCGGCAGATTGCGCTCACACATCCAAGCCAGCAGGTCGGGCGTACCGTCGTTCAGCGCCTTCACGCGAACCTGGATCTTACCGCCACGGGGGATCGCGATCCTTGTAACCATCAACTTTCATTGAAACTGGTGTCTTTGCCATAACTTTTTTCCTTTCTTTATTTTTTAATTGTTAAACTTAAATTTGTTCTGTTCTCGTTCTGTCTTTGGACTGTCGTTCTGTCCTTTTGACGATGCAAAGATACGGCGACTTTCGTTACCTTCCAACTTTTTCCATAAAAAAACACCGAGGTTGTTGCGACACCCCCGGTGTTTTGCGACAGACTGGCGACAACCCTTGTCGGCGTGTCGCAACAGCCGAAAAAATTTCTTCCAATATCTTGACTGGCTGAGTGTTGTCAGAGTCCCAGTATGACGTGTCTTGGGTCGTCATTATTCTCAATGACGTCGATAGGCTCCGTCTCTGCCTCGTTTAGCATCGAGGTAGCAATCATTTCCGTGGGGGCAGCCGCCACCACTTCGGTGACGGGCTGCTGATACGTCTTTCTTTTCATAACGCCAGTCCTCCACTATTTGACAATCACCTTCTTACCGTTACGGATGTAGAGGCCGCTCCGCGGCTGCTCCACACGACGACCTTGCAGGTCGTAGACAGCAGATCCTGTGTCCTGACGCTCCACGTCGCTGATGGCCGTTGCCTCGCCCTCATCGTCGAAGCTGATTCTGAGTGCGCGGCCGCTTGCCACCGTCGCTGCGGGTATCATGAGATAGGCGCGACCAGCTGCCAATGTTGTGCCTTCAGCTGGAACGCGATAGAAGCCCGTGCCACTACTGCCGCTGCCCAACACATAGTTGGCATAGCTGCCCGTGGTGGCCGACAGTTTCCTTTCGATGTTGGTGCCACGCAGCAGATTGCTATAGATGCTGGTCGATGGGCTCTGAGGCACTTCGTAGGTTCCAGCCGCACCCTTCACCAACAGTCCTGTGCCTGCGGGTACGTCATAGACACGTGTCATCGTCAGCACACCCGTCTCGCGGTTGAAGCCGCTGCCGATGTATGCCTTCACGGTGGTCAGCGTGATGAAGTCAACGTCCATCGCCGGGCAGTAGGTGGCTACGCCAGCCTCACCGATGACCAGGGCGTTCTGATTACCGTGGGGTGTCTCACCGCTGCCAGAGTCCTCATTCACGAAGAGGAACTCCTTCCACTGGTCGGCAGCCTGATAGGCGGCAAGACTGTTCTCGGGCACGTGGAGCGTACACTCCCACTTATTGACATCGTCCAGCGCCTGTGTGCCACAGGTGGGTGGTGTGGCTGCCATACTGGTAATCTCCGTGATGGACGTGCAGTCGGAGAAAGCCTCCTGGCCGATGCTCTGTAGCTGCGAACCAAACGCGAGGCTCTTCAGGCTGGAACAGCCCGAGAAGGCTCTGTCGCCAAACTTGGTCACACCGTCGCCCACCTTGAAGCTCTGAAGATTAGTACAACCATAGAACTCATTGGCCGAGATTTCCGTTTCCTTATCGGTAATCACCACCGTGCGTAGCGACGTATTGCGGTAGAAAGGAGAGTAGCCGTAGCTGCTACCCGTATTATAAGAGATCTTGCCACCAATATATACCGAGTCGAGCGGGCACGATGAGAATAGCGACGACGAACCATTCGAGCCAAGTGTCAACACAGAGCTACGGTCTGCAATATACACATCTTTCAACGCCGTACAGTTATTGAATACATAGTCATTGATCTTCGTCACCGACTGAGGTATTGTTATCTTCGGCAACGACGTACAACCAGAGAACGCATATTTCCCAACGACCGTTACCGTATGAGGAATGTCAAAACCCTCCAACTTCGAGCAACCGCTAAACGCATACTGCCCAATATCCGTTACATCACCGCCAAGCGTCACCGTCTGTAAAGAACTACATTGTGAGAAAGCATATTTTGGAATATCACCTGACCAATCAATGATTAAGTTTTTGACGTACGTATTACCATAGAGAGTATAAGGTTTAATTTGATTCACGTTCAACTGCACGCCTTTGTATTCCACGGTTGCACCTATTGTTATGTCATCGACAATAGAGGCATAAGCACAGTCAATAGCATCACAGGTACGATCCGACATACTGACAGGTACATACTTGACGCCGTTCACCTCAAACATTGAACTCAGAAACGGATACACCGTCTTGTTACTCAATGACGTATACAGGTCGTTTGCCACGTAGTTCACCGCACCTGCTGCATGACCATATCCGCTTGGTGGTGTGTTCGTCAACCAGATCACTTTTTTGACTGGCGTTTCAGAAAAAACAGACGCACCAATTGATAACACGCCAGCGCCAATCGTAACACTCGCAAGTTTAGAACAGTATCGGAATGCAGACTCTCCGATGCTGGTCACGGAGTTGGGAATGGTGATGCTCGTCAGACTGCTACAGCCTTCGAACGCATAATTTCCGATGCTGGTCACGGAGTTGGGAATGGTGATGCTCGTCAGACCGCTACAGCCATAGAACACAGAACCCTTGATGGTGGTTACAGAATTGGGGATGTCGATGCTTGTCAGGCCACTACACTCATAGAACGCAGAATTTCCGATGCTGGTCACGGAGTAGGTAGTACCATTGTATGTGACAGTTTCAGGTATAACTACATTACCAGAGTATTCGTTTGAATAGGCATAATTAAAACTACCACGAAAAGTAACTGCCAACTCGGTATTGTTATTAACAAAGTTGTAATAAATGGTCTTGCCATCTGAATTCTTCACCTCAATATCATGAGCAGATGCTTTAACGCCCAGCATACTGATAAGCAGGGCGAGTAGGAATTTGATGTTTTGTTGTTTCATAATTATTAAGTTTTAATATTGTTTCCCGTTTTCACTTTCGACCATAGCAGAAGCGCGGGACTGCCTTTGCCAGTTCCGGATGGAGGTTGTGAGAATGACCTAATACATGAAATTGGAACACAGCCCCACGCATATAGCGTGAAGCCGTCGTGCCTTCTTGCATATATTGTTTGGAAGTTTCTCACATTTCCATCCGCAAGTTTGGAGCATAACGCTACTTCTGCCGAGCGAGTCCTTCTCGCTCGGGTGCAAAGATAGAAAGAAAAAATGAAAGTTCCAAAAAAATGGGCAAAAAAAATCTCCGCCGCGGTAGGCGGCGGAGAATATTTTTAGAAGAACACTAAGTACCTACTAGTCTGTAAAGTCTAAAAGTTGACTAAAGCTCTCTATTATGCGCGTCAATCAGGCTCCATGTCTTGAGCAAAACAGAATTGGCTTAACCTGTTGATTA
>ONYA01000018.1 GCA_900321965.1 uncultured Prevotellaceae bacterium | reverse complement strand
GTAGGCAGCATCACCATCAAGGATATGTTCCAGCTCGATTTCGAGGAGTTCCTGATTGCCAACGGCTTCGGCACGGAGGCCATTGACATGCTGCGCAAGGCATACGAGAACCGCGAGAGCCTTTCTGAAGAGCACCATAACCATGTGCTCGACCTGTTCCGCCGCTATCTGCTGGTAGGCGGTCTGCCCGATGCTGTCAATACCTACCTCGAAACGCATAACATTGTGAGGGTTCGCGAGGTACAGGATGGCATCCGCAGCCTTTATGCCAGTGACGCTTCTAAGTACGAGAAGGAGCACAATAAAAAGCTGCTCATACGTCGTATCTACGAGATGATTCCCTCGCAGATGGAGAACAAGAAGAAGCGTGTGGTGGTTCAAAACATCCGTGACAAGAAGGGCGACCGCTTCGACCAGTACAAGGAAGAGTTCGAGTATCTTATTTCATCAGGCATTTCCTTGGCCGTCAATGCCATCTCCAACCCTCATTTCCCATTGAGTGAGTCACTTCAGAAAAATCTGCTGAAGCTCTATCTGAACGATGTGGGCCTCCTTACTGGCATACTCTACCGCAACAACATCCGTCCCGTTCTCGATGATATTCGCAGTATCAATCTCGGTTCTGTCTATGAGAATGTGGTAGCCCAGGAACTTCGCGCACATGGGCATAAGCTCTATTATTACGACAACCGCAAGCAGGGCGAGGTGGACTATCTGGTTGACAACCACACCACGATGAGTGCCCACCCGGTTGAAGTCAAGTCGGGCAAGGACTATACCGAACATAGTGCCCTCAACAATCTTCTGAAAGTTCCTGAGTACAATGTCCTTGCGGCCACTGTCATTTCCAACGAGCGTAAGGTCTATCAAGAGGGCAAAGTGACGTATATGCCCGTCTATTTCGTGATGTTCTTCGACGAGCGAAGCGGCAAAGCAGAGCGTATGGAAGCTGATACACTTCAGACCGATGAAGAAGAATATATTTTTTAAAGAATGATTAAGGACTATCAAAATAAAGAAGTACTGGCCCCGAAATCGCTTATTTCACATCGTCAGGTCGAAATGTGCTTATTGTCAAAAGTCAAAATCGCCGCTTTCCGCAGTAAACACTGGGAAAGCGGCGATTCTAACATCTAACATCTAACATCTAACATTCTTCGCCGAACGAAGCGTTTTGCTATCTCAGAACTTTCTTCCCGTTATGGATGTACAGGCCGCGAGCAGGGTGTTTCACCTCCTGACCCTGCAGGTTGTAGAACTTACCGTCGGCTGCGGCTGTGTTGGCGGTGCGGATGGCGGTGGTGCCAGAGGATATATAGCGGAGCGCAGCCAGGCGCCATTTCGTGGCATCAACCGAGAACTTGTATGTCTTGTTGGCTTCTAACGTATAGACTAAAGCGTCCCACTGGGCAATTTCGGCCGCAGGCTTGCTGGCATTGGCAACCTCAGCACCCGTGGACAGCACTTTGCCGGTAAGGCCGTTTTCCCCTTCCAGCATATAGACGGTCTTGCTGGTACCGATAGGACCGCCGAAAAAAATGGTGAGCGTGCCGGCCTTCGTGGCCTGAATGACGATGGGAGCATTGTTGGTGGCATTGCTTGTGGCATAATAGCCTTTGAGGTCGACACCGTCGACAGTCTGTGCGCCGGAGCTGCTGCCACCGCTTTTCCAGTCGGTGACGCTGGGGTCGAAGGTGACGGTGAGGCCGTCAATCTCGGTAATGCTGTTGCCGATATGGGCATCTTCCTTGACAAAGACATAGACGGACTCGCTACCTCCTGTACGTGCTACCGTAGGAATGGTAGAGAGGATGTTGGAAGCATCGTTACCCAGCGTAGCACCTGCACCCTCTTCGCCCGTCAGCGTGGCGGGGACGTCGGCAGCGGCCATCTTGTTGTACTGGTAAGGAACGGTAACGACGCTGCCTGCCTGAGAGTTGGCAAAGCTGTTGTCGCGAGCTGTCACGTTGCGGTTGCTACCGCTGCCCGTCAGGGGTGACTTCACGCCAGTGGCGGCAAAGTTGCCTTCTACCAGTGCCCGGCTATAGCCGTTAATCGTCATACCGACGCTGTTGCCCGGACAGTTGTGGTAATTGTTGACAAGATGGATATAGCAGTCGTCGGCCTGCGGCAGACGGCGCATGCAGCCCGCGCCCCAGATGTTGCAGGCAAAGGTGAGGTGGAGCACCATTTCGTGGTTGCTGACCCAGCCGCAGCCGCAAGTATAGGCGTGGGAATAGCTGCGGTCGGTGTAGTAGAAGTGGTTGAAGGTGTAGGTGGCCCAGTCGCAGACCTTGCTGTCGAGGGCACCGTCCTGGGAGTCGACCAGCGTGCAGTGGTCTACCCATACGTGCTTTCCCTGATTGGTGATCAGGTCGACACCGTCGATGTCAACGGAACCGGGACCTATCAGCGAGAGGTTGCGGATGATGATGTTCTCGCTGCTCTGCTCGATGCTGAAGATGCCGGCCTTGTTGGGCAGGGAGTAGACGCCCGTCTTCTGGTGCTGCAGCTCCATCATGGCCTTTTTGGTGAAGAAGGCACGCTTGTCGCAGGTCAGTGTTGTGCCGTCAGGCAGTGTGCCTGTGTACTGGTCGGTGCTGCTCAGTCCGTCCAGGTTCTGGGCTTTCAGGTACGTATGGTCATCGGCTGTCAGGAAGAACTTTGTGCAGAGGCGGGCGTTGTTGATGCCAATGAGCGTCTTGTTCTTCGTTGATGCTAACTTCATGTACTCTTCGATGATGAAGTCGCCGTTGGAGCCGTCGAAGATGATGATGTCGTTCGAGGCAATAGCCTGTTTGATCTGCTTGTCGTCAGTCTGTCCGCCGCCGAGTGCTTTCAGGGTGACGGTCTTGGCGTCAGCGAAGTTGCCACCGCTGAGAGTGTAGGCCGTGCCTGACTCGTCGGAGCAGGTTGCCCAGCCCCAAGGGGCCACATTGTTGCCCGCCAGACAAGGCAGGAGCGCCATAGCACTCAGTAAGGTCATTAGAATTTTCTTCATTGTTGCAAGAATTTTTTTGTAGCAGTTTGTCAATCTGTAGTGTTAGTTCAGGTGAAGAAACAGGGAACGGACAAACCTCGTTGTCCGTCCCCTATGTTGTAGACTCTCAGTATTTACTCTTCGGGAATCCAGCGCGGGTCACCGGCGGTGACGGAGCTGACCTTCAGCGTGAAGTCGCCGTTCTCAGGATCCTTGAACAGGTCGGCCGACGAGCCTTCGAAGGTCTGGTCGACGGTGAACTTGTTGCTCGACAGGACGAAGTCGCTGGTGAAGTAGCTGTTGGAAGACTCCACAATGCCCTCGCGTACACCCTTTGACGTCTCAGTGGCTGTCTTGGCGAAGATGACGCTGTTGAGCATGATGGGCACGTTGACGTTCTGGGCATCGACGAAGTAGCGACCAGCGCCGATGATGTTGTAGAACGTACAGTTGCTGACCTCAATGCCGTTGATCTTGGCGCTGCGGCAGTCGGTGAAGCTGTGCTGCAGCGTGTTGAACGTCGAGTTCCTGACAACGAGGCGTCCGATGGTGTAGTCGGCACTGTTGAAGTAGAACAGGGCATAGGCGCCGCTGCCCTGGTTGGTCACCGTACAGCGGTCGACAAGAATCTGCTCAATAGACTTGGCGGCAGAACCCTGCAGGCGTACCCATGAGCGGGCCATGTCGGTGAGGCTGACGTCGGTGAACGACAGTTCGCCAAGGGTGCAACCTTCGCTCTGGTTGATGAAGTACTGGCATCCGCCGTCCTTGATGTTGACATTCTCAAGGCGCACGTAAGCGTGGCTGCCGCGGATGTCGAGAGACTTCGACAGGTTGATGACAGGCGTCTCGCCGCCCGAGAGTCCGAAGAAGGTCACCGACATGCCGTCGGGAATCTTCACGCTGGTAGCGTCGCCGGCTTCCGACGTTCCGTGGATGTCGATGGTCACACCGGCGGGAATACCGATGGTGGCGCTGTAGTTCGTCTCGCTGCCGGCAGCAGCCTTAGCCTGCTCGGCAATCTCGTTCATTAGGTCCTGAGAGATGACGTCGACCGAAGCATTGAGCGTGTACTTGAAGTCGGCAGCAGGCATCGAGGCAGGCGTCGTCACGTTGAGTGAGCCGCGCTTGGTGTCGCCGTTGAACAGCTGGATGGTGTAGGTCGTCGTGGGAGCAAGGCCGACGAGGTCATAGTGACCGGCGGCAATCGCCTCGGCACTCAGGGGGTATTCACCCGTCTGCTCGCCATTGGCCAGTACGACAATCTTCGTGACCTCGGAGCCGGCAATCCACGACAGATGGAGCACGCCGTCCTCGATGTCTTCGGCTGTCAGGTCGTAGAACAGCTGTTCGGCCAGTGTGGTGAAGTAGCCGCGTCCGCTGCCCGTCTTGTAGTAGAGCCACTTTGAGTTGGGCTTGCCTTCGGAGATGGCTCTGACGCGCAGGTAGTAGTTCGTCTCGCCCACCAGGCCGCGGATGGTGTCGCTGGCTGTGGTGAAGGTCTGGAGGATGGACGTGCTGCTGACCTCGTCCTGATAGAGCGAGTCAGTATTGACCTCCACTTCGTAGGATTTGGCACCGGCCACAGCCTTGAACGAGACAGCAGCCTTGGTGTCGTAGCGCTCGATGGTGATGTCACCCGTGGGTGCAAACGTGCGGTTGTAGGAACCGTCGGTGTCCCAGTCATTGCCGTCGGTACAGCCTGCCATCAGCAGGACTACGGCTCCGGCGCCTATTACCTTATATATATTGTTCAGTTTCATAGATTCTTGTTGTTTTTGGATTAGTCACTATAGCCGTATGAGTTGTGCAATGAGCCGTTGGCGGCTGAGATGATGGTCGAGCCGATGGGCATGATGTAACGGTTCTGTACAGCCGGTGTTGCGTAGGTGATGGTGCCGTCGGTGTTGACGGTGGCCTCGCCTAAGAGTCCGCAAGAGATGGAAGGCAGGTTGGTGTACACCTGCGTGTCGTTCTCTTTCTCAATGTCGCTCTTGCCGAAGGAGTCGGCGCTGCCGGCATAGTCAGCGGCCGTCTTGCCTGCGGGAATGCCATACCAGGTAATGCTCGAGAAGTCGATCTGGCTCTTGGCAGCGTCAAGATAGTTGAAGTAGACTTTCTCCTGATAGATACCGCCGATAAGCTGCTTGAGGTAGGTCTCCTTCATCTCCTTGGTCTTCTTCACCAGCAGGTTCCAGCGCACGAGGTCGGCCTTGCGCATACCTTCGCCAGCCAGCTCCCAAGCGTTCTCGTCAACGATGGCGTTGAAGAAGTCGGTCTTGTTGGCGGGGATGGCATTGATGTAAGCCTGGGCTGCCGACTTGTCCTTGAAAGCACGGGCGTGAACCTGTGCCAGAGCCTCGCGGGCAGTCAGTCCGGCCGAGCCTTCGTAACCTGCGTCAGGGCCTGCCAGCTCGTTCATCACCTCAGCGTAGTAGAGCAGCACCTGAGAATAGCGCATCAGGATGGGGTTGATGCCCGTCATGTGCTTGGCCGTAGCCACGAGGTTGTCCTGAAGCCAGGCGTCGCTCATCTTGCGCGGATCCCACTTGCCGACGTACAGGCCGAAGGGCGCATTGGTCAGCATCTGTTCCTCGGTGATGTTCTCTGTCGTGTTCTGGGCAATCTGGAAGGCTGCCACCGTCAGGTCACGACGCTGGTCGGCGGGGTCGTAGGAGTAGAGCAGGGGAGCGGTCACCTTCATCTTACCTGATGAGTTGCCGTAGCCGTACTTAGCGGTGATACCGTTCAGGCGTACGCCGACGGTATAGCCAAGTTCGCTGCTGACGTTCTGGCCCATAGGAATCTCAAACAGGTTCTCGTGGTAGTTCTGGTCGAGTGTCAACTGGTTGACAAGAGCCCACTGATTCTCGATAGAGGGGTTCAGCTGGTGCTTGCCACTCTGGATGATGGCCGTCAGGTGCTTCAGTGCACGCTCATAGAGCTGCTTGCGCTCGGCATCGCCGGGACGCTGGGTGGGATAGGTGGGGTCCGAGTTCTCGGCAGCCGTCTCGTAGCCGCTCTTGGCTGCCTCGCGGATGGCGTAGCCGGCGCGGGTCAGTGCAATCTGTGCCAGCAGAGCGTGGGCATAGCCCTTGGTGACGTGCTCGGTGGTGTAGCCGCTCACCTCGTCGGCCCAGGGCAGGTAGCCGATGGCCTCGTCGAGGTCTTCCATCATCTTGTTCAGGATCTCGTCGCGGTCGGTCTTGTTTAAGTAGACATTGCTCAGGTCGCTGGCCGACGGCTCAAGCTTCATGGGCACGTCGCCATAGAAGCGTACCAACTCTAAGTATGACAGGGCGCGGATGGTGAGCGACTCGCCAAGATAGCGCTCCATAGCCTTCTGGTTGTTGCCGCCGCCGTTGATGAGCGAGCTGTTGCGGATGCCGCGGATGTTCAAGTTGGCGTCCTCAATGGTGCCATAGAGGTTGGTCCACACGTCGCTCAGACGGGCCCAGCCCGGATCAAGGTTGTAGTTCATGCCGCCTCGCTCGCTGGAGGTGTTATAGGCGTTGCTGCCCAGTCCGTCGACCAGTTCGCAGTCGCTGTTCATGCGCCACACGATGCCTAAGTCCTGTGAATAGGTACGGTCCTGCATCATGTCGCCGAAGAGCTTGTTCACGCGCAGGCTGGTGTAGTAGGTCGATTCCCAGACCGAGGCGTCGGTCTGTTCCGACGGCGACTGCTGGTCGAGGAAATCGGTGCAGCCTGTCAGGCCGAAGGCACCAGCCGCTAATGCTATGATTGAAAATATCTTTTTCATATTATGTTTCTCTTTTCAATTATCAATTTTCAATTATCAATTTTTAGAACGACACGTTGATGCCGGCTACGTAAGAGCGGCTCTTCGGGTAGGCGGCGTAGTCGATGCCAGGACACATGGGATTGCTCTTTGAACTGGTGTCAACCTCGGGGTCGTAGCCCGTATAGCCGGTAAAGGTCAGGAGGTTATAGCCAGTGAAGTAGATGCGTACGTTTGACAGCCACACCTTCTGCACCAGCTTCTTGGGCAGTGTGTAACCGACGGTGACGTTCTGCAGGCGCAGGAACGAGGCGTCCTCGACAGCGTAGTCGATGAGCTGCATGGCCGTGACGCCAGCGGGGTTGTACATCTCCTTACCCTGGTTCAGTTCGTTCAGGCGCGACATCAGTGCCTCGTTGCTGCCATAGGCGGCAAGTGTCGATGCCGACGGGCGGCCGAGGTTCATGCCGTTGTTCGGGTCGATCCAGGTATAGCGGTTCTCGACGTTGAAGTCGTCCACCAGGTTATAGTTACGTGCTGAACCGGCATAGAAGGCGTTGGCCAGCTTCGTGCCGTTGAGCAGCTTGTTGCCGATGGAGTAGTTCAGGAAGACGGTGAAGTCGAAGCCCTTGAAGTGGCCGTCGAAACCGAAGCCGCCAGTGGTCGTGGGCACGGTGTTGCCCAGACGCTGCTTCAGGGGATCGCCATTCTCGTCGGTCTCCACCTTGGGCACGCCGGGATAGAGGTTGCCGCCGAAGAGTGTATAGCTGTTGTCGGTGCCGTTGACGAGTTCCCAGGCACGGCCATTGTAGCGCAGGTCGCCAGTGCCGGTAGCCGGGTCGTAGACGGTGTAGTAGCCGTTGAGCTTATAGCCCCAGAGTTCGCCTAAGCGACCGCCTTCCTCGATGAAGAAGTTGTCGTTGTTTGCCATGGTCGAACCGGCCCAGGCGTAGTTCTGCCAGGGGTTGTCGACGGCCACTTCCTCAATCTTATTCTT
The DNA here is from genome assembly GCA_900321965.1 of uncultured Prevotellaceae bacterium. Lineage (GTDB taxonomy): Bacteria > Bacteroidota > Bacteroidia > Bacteroidales > Bacteroidaceae > Prevotella. The sequence continues at coordinate 50,570 of ONYA01000018.1, read as the reverse complement.
ATTATAAGAGATGTTGGCGTTGAAGTTCAGTCCGAAGTCCTTCTTGTCGATGATGGCAGCGTTGAGCGTCAGCTCGACTCCCTTGTTCGACGTCTTGCCGAAGTTCTGGTACTGATAGCTGTAGCCCGAGTTCGAGGGAACGACGCTGCGCATGAGCAAGTCTTTGGTGGTGTTCCAGTAGAAGTCGAGGGTACCGTTGATGCGTCCGCCGAGGAAGCCAAAGTCGATACCAAGGTTACGGGTGACGGTGGTCTCCCACTTCAGGTCGGGATTGTAGAGGTAGGTGCCGTGCTGCAGCATGACGGCGCGGTTCTCGTTGAAGAACGGCGTCTTGCCCGACGTACCGGTGACAGTATAGGTGGTCTGGATAAGGCCGGAGTTGATGCGGTTGTTACCAGCCGTACCGAATGACAGGCGCAGCTTCAGGTTAGACAACCACGACTGTGTGCTCTTCATAAATTTCTCCTCCGACAGACGCCAGGCCAGTGCCAGTGAGGGGAAGACTCCCCAACGGTGGCCGTCGCCAAACTTCGACGAACCGTCGGCACGCATGGTGAATGTTGCCAGATAACGCTCGGCAAACGTGTAGTTGATACGTCCGAAGTATGACAGCAGGTTCTCGTCGGCGGCTATCGTGCCCTCGTTGTTCAGAGCCGTGCCGCTGGTGGTGTGGGCAAGCACCTCGTCAATGGTCATCGAGGTGGGGTAGGCTACCGACGTGCTGGTGCGCGAGGTCTGCTTCGAACTCGACCACTCCTGACCGATAAGCACATTCAGATGGTCGCGGCCACCGAAGAGCTTACGGTTGTCATAGGTCAGGGTGTTGGCGTTACGCCAGTTCTGGCTGGTCACGCGGACAAACTGTGCCTGCGGAGCACCGTTATAGCCGTACTTCGAGTTGGTAGTGGCGTCGGCTCCCCAGACCTGATCGGTATTGTTGTACTTCCAGGTGTAGCCGAACTCTGTGCGGAAAGTGAAGTTCTTGATGGGTTTCCAGTTCAGACCGCCATTATAGCTCTGCTGGAAACGCTCTTGATATTTGTAGGTGGCGGTGATACGCTGGTAGGGCGTACGGCGGGTAGAAGTGCTGTTCTCCTCGTCCTCGTCGTCACTGCCACTGCCGAGGGTCTCGACAGGTGCCCAGCGTACGGTGTTGGCCACGATGCCGTTGGCAGCATTCGACTCGTTGGTGTCGGCACCGCCGTTCAGACCGTCGAGCGTGGTGTAAGCCATACGGCCGTTGAAGTCAATCGACAGCCACTTGTTCAGGTTGGCGTTGATCTTGGCACTGATGTTATTCTTCTCATAGCCAGAACCCATCATAATGCTCTTCTCGTCATTATGGTTGAAGCCGACGTTGAACTTGAAGTCTTTTGAACCGCCGCTGACGTTGGCGTTGTACTGCGTCTGGTGACCGGTGCGTCCAAAAACCTCGTCCTGCCAGTTGCTGCCCTCAACAGAGCGCCAGATGTCCAGGTCGTTGTAGTTGCCGTAGTCCGTAGAGCCTAACTCGTACTGGTAGAGGGCATAGTTATAGGGCGACATGACCTTCACCTCCTTCGTGATCTGTTTCCAACCGTGAGAGGCGTTGAACGATACCTGAGTCTTGCCCTCGGAGCCGCTCTTCGTGGTGATAATGATAACGCCGTTGGCACCACGGGCACCGTAGATGGCCGTCGACGATGCATCTTTCAGAACGTCGATACTCTGGATTTCACTCGGGGCGATGTCACCGATGCTCGACACAGGGAAGCCGTCGACGATGTAGAGCGGTGAGTTGTCCTGCGACAGTGAGCCGCCGCCACGTACGCGGATCTTCACGTCGGCGTCGGGCGAACCCTCGGTAGTGGTGATGTTCACACCTGCCATCTTACCGGTCATGGCCTCTGAGATGTTGCTCACGGGGATGTTCTCCACCTGCTTCGAACTCAGTGACGAGACGGAACCCGTCAGGTCCTTCTTACGAACCGTGCCGTAACCGATGACCACCACGTCGTTCAGCGTGGTGTTGTCATCTTCCAGGACAACGTTGATGGAGGTCTTGCCTTTGACGTCAACCGTCTTCGTCTTCATACCGACGTACGAGATGGTGACGGGCTTGCCCGTTGACTTCAGGGTGTAGTTTCCGTCGAAGTCGGTGATACCGCCGTTCTTCGTGCCCTTCTCAATGATACTGGCACCGATGACAGCCTCGCCGCTCGAGTCCTTCACGTTGACCTTGACGGTCTGTTGCGCGTGCACTGAACCCGCTATCAGCAGTAGGGCCAACACAAGCGTCGCTCTGATACTCTTTAATTTTTCAGACATAAATTTGATTAGTTTTAGTAATTATTATTTGTGTAAATGTAAACTTACGCTGCAAAGATACTATAATTTTATTATTCCACCAAATTTCACGTGCGTTTTAACGGAAATAAAAAAACTGCCCGTCTCCTTGCTATGGAAACGGGCAGTCTTTTGTGCTCAATTACTTCTGAAAGAATTTCTTGCCATCCTTGATGACCAGACCCTTGTAGCCTGCACCTACCTGCTGGCCAGCAGCATTGAAGGCAGCACCGTTCTGTGCATCAACCTTGATGTTCTTAACTGAAGCGGGATCAGCGAGGATTGAGAAATCTGTACCGTCTTCCTTAGCCACCTTGATGCTGGTAGCCTCGTTCTCAGAGAAGTAGATGCCACTCCAAGAAATCTTCGAACCGGTAGCGTGAGCCAGGTACTTGCAGTCCTTAGCAACGGGGAAGTAGAACACACCCAGACCGTTGCCTGCAGTAGTAGCTTCGGCGTCGTTCAGGTACTCGCGGATAACCCACATGATACCATTACCTCCGTTAAGCGTAGAGACACTGGCGGGGATGTTGTTATACTCACCTTCGCCCTTGACCTCAAGATTCAGCACGCTGCTTGAGATTCTGTCGTCTTTTACCTCCATAGCAATCTTGTAACCGATAGCAGAACCCTCCTCAAAGACCATGTACTGCTTGTTGGTTGACAGCTTGGCAACAATATAAATCCAACCATCTTTCTTGGCATCAAGCTGGATGACAGCACCGCTTACGGCAGGCTTCAGAGACAGTGCAGGGTTATTGCCGTCTGCATCTTTAGGGTTGTCGTTACCCTGAACACCACCACTAGTAAGAATCTCATTACCGTCAATCAGAACCTTGATGTAATCATTGTTCTTGCAGTCCACAAGCTTGTGCTGAGTTGCAAAAGCATTGGTGATGTCAACGGCACCGTCAATAGCACCCCATACCTTGCCAGCTGCGACGTCAGAAAGGTCACTCGTAAGACCCTGAGCCTCGCCGTTTACCTGGAATACCTGAGCATTCATGCTCATTGCGGCTACGAGAGCCACTGCGCTAAGTAAAATTTTCTTCATACTTTTTTGTTTTAAGTTTATTAATAAATAGGGATAAATTACATCCGCTGCAAAGATATAGCAAAATTTTCAAATACCAAAATATTCTCATTTATTTTTTTGTAGTGGAAGAGGGGACATGTATTTCAATGCCCCCTCTAATCAGGCATCTGTTAGAATAAATAAATTCTTGTTGTAGAAATCATTAATTCTTCTTTCCCGCAAACACATAAGTGTAGATGTACTGCTTACGTCCCACTTTTACTTGTTTTTGGAAATTGACATACATATTGCCACTATCGTCAATCTTGCCACTAAAACCAGATCCTAATGGATTAGAATCCGTGTTGTTATTGAAGATATAACCTTTGCCAGCATGGGTGATGTTGGCTATAGATGTCTCACTAACATTAAGGCTGCTATTTTCAAGCTGTGAACTGAAGGTGACATTTGTTTGATAAACCGTGTTAGTGGCTTCCAAGGTGATGGAACCAGCTCCAGAGTATGATTCGTTGTCCAAAGTAACAGTCCAGGTGCCGGAATAGATGCCAGCGGATTCTTTTTCTGGTGTTGTGCTAAAAGTTGTGCTGTCGTCATCATCTCCACAGGATATGAAGGCGCAACTACATGCGAAAAGCACAGCTAATGAATATATTATCTTTTTCATATTCTAAAATCTTTTTTCGTTGTTCTGATAGTTTATTCTGTTACGCCACCGTATCCAGGATTTTGGTCAGCGTTGGAAATACCTGTATTAGAACTGATTTCGTTTTCAGGTATAGGACGTAGCCATTTGTAGTTGCCTGACACGTCGGCCATCTGGCTTGCCGTATTGATATAGGTGTTGAATGCCACATTGTAGCGAATCAGCTGCTTGGTACGGCGGAGGTCGACCCAACGGTGTCCTTCAGCGTAGAGCTCACGGGCGCGCTCGTCAAGGATGACGTCTATGTCTCTTAGTGTGAAGGAAGCAGGTGTGTTATATTCTACATTATAAGTGTTGAACGACGACAGACTTGCCAAACCGGCACGGTTTCTGACTGCATTCAGCTTGGTGAGAGCCTGAGCAGTCTCGCCAGCCATAAGGTAGGCTTCGGCTGCAATAAGATACATATCGCTAACATGGAATACTACAAGGTTGCGATAGTCGTTGGAGCCTGCTACCTGTGCGGACTCGGGATCGTCGAACTTCTTCACGCAGACACCGTTGTTGACCTGAGTGTTATATTCGGCAACACTGATAGAGGACTGCGTATAATTGCCGTTCTTGTCAAAGGAGAATTTGATGACGGGTGAAGAAAGAATAGCCACGATGACTGCGTTGGTGCAATTGCCCTGTACGAACTGAGACTTGTGGGCCTCGATGTCGGCCTTGACCTCCTCAACAGTCGCATAATAAGGATAGAAGCGGTTTGCGATGGGCTGACTGGCCAGCTTGTCGGCTGTTAGGTTATAATAGGCATAGTAACCTGAAGTTCCCCATGCGGCATCACCGCTTGCCAGCAGTTCTGCGTTGTAAAGCGTAGTCATAAAAGTGCCCTCGTAGCGCTTATCGCCTTTCTCAAAGAGATACATGCTCTTTTCACTCTGCTGGTTGTCGCTGCCGACATTTTTCAGACCCAGCTTAACGCAGTTGCCATAGTAGCCTCCAAAGTCGTTCTGGCGGCTGTGACCTCCGCTGGTCTCGTCGCCAGGATAATTGGCGCGCTCATACATAATAGAGAAAATCTCCTCGGCATTAGCCTCATTGGTAGGAGACCATTTGTCATCAAACGACATCGTCAGGTTAATACCGTTGATAGCCTTCTCAGCCCAAGAAGCTGCCAGAGCGAAACGGCTTTTGTCATTGACAGTGTAAGTGCCCTGCTCGGCATTGTTGAGCGAGGTGTCAATGTCCCATGCAGCTGCCAGACAAATCTTTGCCAGAAGTGCTGCCACAGCCTGCTTCGAAGCACGTCCTTTGTGATCGCTGTTGGCATCGAGTGAAGAGTTGTTGTAGAGATCGGTCAGGTCTTCAATGAGAGCTGAGTAGATTTCATTCAAATCCTTACGGGGATAGTTCCTCTCTGGCGTGTTGATATAGCTTGTGATATAAGGAACGCTGCCAAACTGCTGGGTAAGCATATAGTAGCCCCAGGCACGGAGGAATCGGGCTTCCTGCGCTTCCTTTGAGCTGGCATTTGCGTAGAAGATGACAGCATTCGCATAATTGATAGCCTTATACGCGTTAGAATAATAATTTTCAATAGTAGAGGAAGCTGGTGTGAAGGTGTATTCGTTGAATTCGCCAGCTGCGTGACCACGGGTATTGATATAGAGGTCGGTACCCTGCTCGTATATGGGAACTTGATTGACGAGTGCATCAAAGCTGTTGTAGGCAGTGACAAGAAGTGATGAGACATCACCTCCAAAGTATTTATCGGTCGTTTGCCCGCCAGCAGACTTGTTCTCTGCATCAAGGAAATCGCTACAACTCGTTAGGACCATTCCTGACAGAAGTGCGACAATAACTGTTGAAAATATGCTCTTTTTCATTGTATTGCTTTTTATAAATTAGAATTTAATGCTTGCACCAAACTGGTATGTAATAGTGCTTGGACCATCGTTCTTTGCAGCTGCATCAGCCCATTCCGGGTCGAAGCCTTCATAGCTTGTAAATACGAACGGATTGGTCACTGTAGCATAGAGACGCAAGTGATTGCAGCCAATCTTGTTGATGAGGCTCTTCGGGAATGTATAGCCCAATGTGATGTTCTTCACTTTAACGTAAGATGCATCAACAATACTCTTTGCTTCATCCCAATATGATTTATGAGCACCCACACCAGAATTCAAACCACCATTGTTGGGGAAGGGGTAATCACCGTAGTGAGTCGTTTCCTGATACTTCGGATTGATATAGGTACCATCTGCGTTCACACCGTCACAGTCAATCAGAGTACCGGCAGGAATGTACCAGTCCATAGCAAGTTTCTGGCGTCCACGGTCGTTCATGGCTAAGATGTCGCCATTGAGGAAGTCAGAGAACACCTTATAGTTCTGCTTGGTATAGAGCGAGAACGAGAAATCGATGTTCTTCCATGAGAGGTTAGAGGTGAAACTGCCTGTCCATGCGGGATTGCTGTTCCAGATGCTCTTGTCTTCAGCGTCAATTACGCCGTTGCCGTCGCGGTCGACTACCCAAGGCTGACCTTCTGTCAGGTTATAACACTGGTAGAAGTAGTCGTACTCACGAACCTGCTCACCGGGAGTAAAGCCTTTAGCTTTGGCAATGGCATTGTCGGGAACGGTCATCATCCTGTCAGAAACGATGCCACCCCACTCATAGCCCCAAACGTTAGTGGCTGAGTAGCCGATGAAGAGGTTGCCAGTAGGCTTGCCGCTAAGCAGACGGTCACCTGTGCCGTTAATTTCGCGTACCTCATTCTGGTTGTGTGCAAAATTGAATGTGGTCTGCCAGTTCCAGTCCTTCGACTCGATGTTGACGGTTGTTAAGCTGATTTCCACACCACGGTTGCGAACACTACCTACGTTGGTTGTCAGATTGTCTCCACCAGATACCAACGGCAACTTGACGTCGAAGAGCAGTTCCTTAGATGTCTTCTGGTAGACATCCAATGTACCGCTAATACGACCTTTGAGGAAGCCGAAATCCAAACCGGCATTAATCTCGTGAGAAGTCTCCCACTGCAGGATGGTATTTACAATGCCTGAAGGATAAAATCCTTTCTGATAAGCTCCGTTCAGATAGTAATAGAGAGGACCTGCAACGGTTTGCTGGGTCTCGAAGTTGCCAATACCCGTGTTGTTACCCGTCACACCATAGCTCAAGCGTAACTTCAGGTTGCTCAGCCAATCGACTTTCTGCATGAAAGGCTCTTCTGTGATGCGCCAGGCAGCAGCAACAGAGGGGAAGCAGCCCCAGCGCTCGTCCTTGGTCAACTTGGACGAACCATCCCAACGTACGGTTGCTGTCAGGAGATAGCGGCTCTTCCAATTGTAGTTGGCACGCAGAGCATAGGAGATCATGCTGTTCTCTGTGTATGAGTTGCTTGAACTTTCCTTATTGAAATCTCCTGATTTCATATTCCACCAGTCCGTATTTTCCATGACACCATCAGCTGTCCATGCAGATGTTTCTGTATTGCTGGATTCCATTGACATAAGTGCCATCAGACCGATGTTGTGATCTTTAGCGATAGTCGTGTTGTAGTTGATGATGTTGTCCCAGGTCCAGGAGAATCCACGCTGGTTGGTAAGCGTTGCTGAGTTCGTGTCTGCGTCAGCATAGGTCTTGCCTGTTGCGGGATTGATGTAACCCGTAAAGGCACCCTGGCGGTAAGAAGAATAGTTGGGCGAGAATGTCGTCTTGAAGTCTAAGCCCTTCAGGATATCCAATTTGATATAGAAATTACCTAATGCGCGCCATGTCTCACGAGACTTTGAAGTGTTCTTCAGCAAGTCAAGTGCACTGACCTGATCAGAGAACTGATAGGAAGAGCAGGTGCCGAGAGACTGATAGTTGCCGGGCAGATGGTTGATATTGCCGTCGTTGTCGTATGGAATCATATAGGGGTTCATACGGAAAGCAACTCTGATGGCATCATCGTTTCCATAGTCATGGTTGATGTTGGCCACGTTGAAGCTGAATCCGGCACTGATAACCTTATTAATTCTGGCATCAACGCTTCCCTTGAAGCTATATTTGCTCTGTTCATCACCAACATAAATACCTTTTTCTTTGTTGTAACCAACACCGAAGTGGTAGTTGACGCTTTCGCTACCGCCACTGACAGACAGGTAGTGATTCTGCTGGTTTCCTTTCTGGGTGACGAGGTCGGGCCAGTCATAGGTAGCACCAGAGGCCAGCATTTTCTTCATCATGAATTCACCCTCGCCGACATTCTCACGCAGCAGGCACTGCTCCAGAATGGAACCGCCAATCTGATAAGTGGGATTGGCTGCGGGGAAAGCAGCACCGTTTGCACCGGCGTTTGTCAAGAACTTCATGAAGCGATACCTGTAGAAGCTCTCGCCATCCATGAAGTCTGGCATACGGGCAGTATTCGTAACACCATAATAACCATCATAGCTGATGGTCGGCTTTTGGTCTTTTTTGATACTCAGACCGCCTTTTGTCGTAACCATGACGACACCGGCTGTGGCGCGAGAACCATAGATGGCAGTAGAAGATGCATCTTTCAATATGTCGATGCGCTCGATGTCCTGCGGGTTGAGCCACTGGATGTCGGAACACATCACACCATCAACCACATATAGTGGTTTCGTGTCAGAGTTGATTGACGACTTACCACGAATTTCGATATTGAAATCACCACCGGCACGGCCTGAGGATTGGGTGATGTTTACGCCAGGATTGCTTCCCTGTAAGTTTCCTAATACAGAGGGAGCACCTTTGGCATTCAGCTGCTCTGTATTCACAGAACTAACGGAACCCGTCAGGTCGGTCTTCTTTACGGTGCCGTAACCTACGACAACGACATCCTGCAGAGTGGTCTCGTCGTCCTGAAGGGTTACTTCCACACTGGTCTTGCCGGCCACGTTCACTGTTTGGGTCTTCATGCCGATGTAGGAGATGACGATGGCTTTCTTACCCGTCAGCTTCAAGGTGAAGTTACCGTTGAAATCTGTCACAGTGCCGTTCTTGGTGCCTTGCTCTAATACAGAGGCTCCAATGACATCTTCACCCGTGGCGTCTTTCACGTGTCCACTGATTGTCTGCGCCTGAATGGTTCCCACGATCATCGTGAGAGCAAGCAGCAGTGCAATCCGTAAGGTCTTAAATTTGGTTTGCATACATTATTGGTTTTAGTTAGATAATATTTTGTTTTTTTGTTTTTACTTTCGTATTTGCATCATTTTCTTTGCAAAAATACATATTATTTTTTTAATACCACTAAAATTTGCGACAAAATTAGTGAATTTTGGCGAATTATCCGTAAAAATAAGGTTTTTCTTAACGTAAACGTTTACAAATTAAAAGCGAGACCTGCCATCGCAGGTCTCGCTCGTTTCCTTTGTTCGTATCCGTATTACCGGGTTACTTAATCACGACCTTCTTACCATTGATGATATAAACGCCCTTCTGAGCGTTGTTGACGCGAACGCCCTGCAGGGTGTAGATGGTCTTGGCGTCGGAATCGGCTTTAGCAGTGCTGATGCCGTTGACGGTGCCAGCGACGGGAGCTGCTGGGCCGAAGCCACCCATCTGGTTGATACCGCGGATGGTGAGTGCGTCGCTTTCGGGATTAACTGTGATGTTGAAGGTGCCATTGGTGCTGAGACCGGCAAATTCGCCGTTCTTGAAGATGGCGGCTCCTATCATACCATTATTCGCAATGGCAAATGTGACAGCGCCGTTCTCGTAGTTGGCACTTGGAGCAGCAACCTGGGTAGCAAGCGACTTGGGATCCCAGTCGGTGAACATCTTGTCGTAAGCAAACTCAGCAGCCTTGTCGGCAGTGAGGATGGTCTCGAAGGTGCCGCCAAAAGAGGTTATCTTGTTAGAGGCAGGTGTGATGTCGGTGCCGTTGGCGTCCTTCGTACCATATTCGCCGAAGAGTTTCGGGTCTTTGTTGTTCATACCCTTCTGGGTCCAGCGTGAGCTGACCAGTGTCTTGGCGGCGTTAGCCTCAAGCGTGGTGTTCAGGTAGACGCAGATGGGTTCGTTCTGCCAGGTGCGGCCGAAGTTCCAGTCGCCCTTGCCATTGGCGAGGTCAACCACCGTACAGCCGTCGAAGACATAGCCGAACTGAGTGGTTGAAGTAGGAGCGGTGATGGTGCGGCCACCAGTGCCGTCGGTTTTGCGAGGCTCCAGCGAGATGGTGGTGTTCTGGAAGCGGATGTCGCCACCGCCACAGATGAAGTCCACCGTTCCGTGGATGTCACAGTTCTCCCAATAAGCCTGCTGGCTGCTGTTGGAGCTGTAGTAGGTGTCCTGATAGGAGAGCATGCGCACGTTCTTACCGATGGTGCGGGTACCGGCATCCTGCAGTACGGCGGCACGTCCGGCTGAACCAGCCTGGTAGTAGTCGAGAGCGTTCTTCAGCGTCAGATCCTGCATGTAGAGGTTAGAACCGCTATTGTTGAACATGTCGGCGCTGCCCAGGCCCTCGATGCTCTTATCGGGCTTGGTGACGATGATGGTCTTGTCCATTGACTGTCCGATGATAGAGATGTTGTGACCTGTGATGGTGGTCTTCACCGTAGCGTCAAGGTCGTAGGTGCCGTCGGGCAGGAAGATGAACGAACGGGCTGCTTCCTTATTGGCGTTGATGCCGTTGACGACGTCGATAACGTCAAGCAGACTGCCAGCGTCGCCAGCCTTCACGAAGTACCAGTTGTCCTGGCTCTCGAAGTTCACCTCGGCAGTATTGACAATCTTAATGCCGTGGATGTACATCTCACCCTCACACTGCATCTCGAGGGTCAGCGTGCCTGCCTCGCCTTCGTAGTTGTAGACAGCCGTGCCGCCATCGCCAGCAGCAACGCCGTCGAGGGTTGCCAGCATCTCGCCGCCCTTCTTCACGGCAATGCCGGTACCAGAACCATACTGGCAGAGGATGACGGTGATAGTGGCCTTCGGGCCAACGAGCAGATCGACGGTGTTACCATTCTTGAAGGCCCAGCCATGCTGCTTGTCGTGCCAGTAGAAACCTTCGCCTGCGGGGACGAATGCCTCGTGGTCTTCAGCATAGAAGTTCTTGTCGGCCAGGTCGAAGTTGTACTTCTTGTGGGTGCTGGCAACCTCAATCTCGGTCTGGATAGCGTAGAGCTTGGTGTTGGCAGTGATGACGTCCTCGGTGGTGAACTTCTCGCCCAGCACGCCCTTCTTGAACCAGCCACGAGCCTTGTAGCCGTCCTTCGTGGCAGCAACAGTAGCAATGTCGTAGCCAAACTGGCCGATGGCGGCGTCCTTCTCTACGGTCTGCGTGCCCAGCACGGTGTTACCGTCGACGTCGATATAGCTCAGCGTGAAGTCGGGCTTGAAGACCACGTTCAGCACATAGTTCATGGTGGTCTCGCCGGCAGTCATCGGTATGGTGACGGTGCAGGCTTTCTCCTTCTCTTCGTAAGTGATGGTGCCAATTTCGCCGGTCTTTGCAGTTACGTCAGTCAAAGGATTGGTTGCGCTAACCATCTGCTGAGCCTTCGGCAATTCGAGGGTTGCCTCGTAAGCATCGCCGAATACGTCTTCAGCATCAAATGCGTTGCCGTTGAGCTTGAACGAAGCGAGGACGGGAACATCCTTCTCGGTACCAGTGAGTGTACCTTCGATGATGATGTCGGCAAGACCCACGTGCTTGCCGGGATCCAAGCTGTAAAGATTGACGACCATACCACAAGTGCCTTCAGCGACATTTGCACCAGTTACGTTGTAAGCGAATTCACTCACGTTAGATGTCTCGTTATCACGGTTGGGCTGAACACCGCTTGCCAGTGTAACGGCTGTTCCGTCAGGATTCTTCCAAGCAATATCGAGCTTACCACCGTTAGTGCCAAAACGTGTACTCTTGAAGCTAACCTTTGTGGGAGTAAAAACAAAACCGGGTTTCGGTGAGATGATGAACTGGATGGCATTGCCTTCGTTGGCACTACCGTCCTTAGCAGCAACATTGAACCAGGTCTGGCTGAGATTCTTATTATCCTTGCCTTCTAAGATAACACCATTGCCATGGCTCACCTTACTCGACAGGAAGTAGTCGTCGTTCGAGAACGTGGCCTTCTGACCCTCGGTACCCTCGCTAAAGGCGAACGTCGCCGTCGCTGCCTGGTTGTCAAGGGTTATCTTCTCCTTTTCTTTCTCACCTTCAGCCTTGAAGTAGGGGAGGTAGGCAATGTTAGAGAAGGTCAGTGTGGTCGGTTCACCTTTATAGACATAGGTGACCGTTCTTGTTTCTATCGGCTCTCCTGTCTGATGATAACAATTGGTGGTCTTCAGGGTGGGTTCTGCCAATAATTCACCAGCAGCGTTGGTAATCTTGCAGGTAGCAGGGTTGGCATACTGGCAACCGCCGATGGTGAATGTCACCTTACCAGTGACGGGAATTGTCAGAGTCACGTTGCCGTAGCCATGATTGTCACCTCTCTTTGTTCCTGAGAAGGTAACACCGGCAGGTAGGGATGAAGCGTCGAATTCACCACTCAACTGCTCGTTGGTGATCTCGAAGTCTTGGAAAGCGGCTGGTTCGGCTAACAGTGTTCCGCAGAACATCGCCAGCAAGCACAGCGTGCCAAATCTTAGTAGTGTTCTTTTCATATTTAATGAGTTTTAGTTAATTATTAATGATTTTGGAAATATTTCTTTCCGTCCTTGATAACCACACCGCGGTAGTTGCTGTCGACGCGCTGGCCTCTGAGGTTGTAGAGAACATTGGAACTGGGCTTTTCCATCAGCAGGTTACTGATGGCTGTGGTGGGGTCAATAGCTGCCACGGGAGTGCCGTTTTCTTTGATGTATGCTGGGTAGTACTCGTTGACGGCATCGTCAGCATCGGCATTGCCAGCAAGCATGATGTCCTGTACCAGGGAGTTGGCATAGACCTCGATGTTAGTGTAGTATTTCTTAGGGTCAAGGTCGTAGCCGTTAGCTGTTAGGTTGCCACCGTTGGCCTGCTCCCAGGCGTCGGCAATGCCGTCATTGTCAGCGTCGAAGCCTGCGGCACGCGATGTGGATTCCAGTTCGTAGGAACCTTGGTCTCTGACAAAGTCAATAATACCCTTCCGGTGGGTGATAGACTTGCCATCGCCGGTCTTTGTGGCAGTGCCAATATAGGTGGTTGTACCGTTCTTGGCTTCGTTCATATAGCGGGCATCGACAGCATCGCGATGGAGTGAAGAGCCACCATAAGCCAGCACTTTCTCATAAGCCTTTTGGGCAGTGTGTGTTGTCACTTCTCCTGTTTCAACAGGACTGTCAAGCTTGATTCTCACACAGTCGACACCATTAGAATTCTTTACGTATGTTGCAGAGGAACCATACAGATGATTGGCATCGGCACAGTAACGCTCTCCATTGATGGTATAGGTGCCGTTATCATAAATGACGCCCGACCAATCGTAGTTAGCAGGATTGCTGGCGGCGGTGACGTAGTTGCCGTTGATGTAATAGCGGGCGCAGTAGCCCATAAAAGGAGAGCCGGAGGCGTTATCAGACGTGGCGACAGAGATTTGGGTGACGCGTGTCTTGTTAACTGTGCCAGGGCCTGCCTTATAATAGTTGTTCACGATGTTGATGTTGCCACCGCCGGTACCACCATAGCAGCCGTTGCCGTTGCCCCAGTTGTACATGACGCAGTTGCGGAAATCCACAATCTCGGCTTCAATAGAACTGTTGTATTTTGTTTTGTCGTAGCCGCCCCAGTCGTAACGTGCTCCGCAGAAACGCGGTACGCGGTTCTGCATGTGGCAAAGGAAGTTGTGGTGGAACGATGCTCCCTTGCCGCCCCAGATGCCACCGTAGCTGTGTTCTCCCTTAGAGTGTCCTGGGTTGGCCAATGCTTCGCCCATCGTGCACCACTGCATGGTGAAATGGGTGTTGTCGTAGAATGATGCCAACTCGTCAATACTCCACGAGAACGAACAGTGGTCGAGCACAATACCGTCGGTCTCGCGCTGCCAGGTGGCATCAGCACCGTCGTTGACATTAACCTCCTCGCCTCGGCGGAAACGGATGAAGCGAATGATGTTGTTTGCTTTGGGTCTCACGGTGTAATATCGGATAGTTATTCCTGGTGCTGGGGCTGTTTGTCCGAGGATGGTAGTGTTCTGTCCTATATCCAGGTCCTTGGTCAGCGCAATGATACCACCGACATCGAATACGACGATTTTCTTGGCACTACCGTTAACGGCCCAGCGAAGGGTGCCTTTCGTTGAAGTCTTTCCGTCATCGTCAAGGGTGGTGACATGTCTTACTTCACCGCCGCGTCCACCGGTAACATAGCGGCCGTGCCCCTCAGCGCCGGGGAAGGCCGGGGCTTGAGCCATCACTGAGACAGTGGTAACTATAAAACATAAAGTTGAGAGTAGTTTTTTCATTGTAGAATAGTTTGTTTTGATTATTGCATTCGTTGTAGGCCTTCCCAGCGCACGTTCCATGTGCCGTCTTGGGGGAAACCGGGATTATTCGGGGTGGTGCAGCCGTCCCAACCGGCGCACATCATGGCGATGGCCGTCAGCAGGGCGCCGTTGCCGGGGAGGTAGAGACGCAGACGGTCTGTTGTCTGGAAGTTGTGGCCGTTCTTGAGATAGGTGTTCTTCTGGGTGTCGATGAGCAGGGCTTTCAGGGCGGTCTCCGGCTGGCCGAGGCGGGCGGCGGCCATAGCCGTCATGCCGTAATCCCAGCCCCAGGTGGTCTGCCAGTTCCAGTTCTGCATCACCCAGTTGAGGGTGTTGAGGGCAGTGGCATCGTCGCTGCACAGCGAACTATAGGGGAGCATCGAACCATGGGGGAGCATACCGAAGGGACCGAGGACGGCGGGGTGGTCGTTGCGGCATTTCTCCTCGAAGGTCTCAGTAGAAACGGCAGGGGCGGCTCCTGACGCTACGGCATCGAAGGGGTCGAAGGATTTCAGACCAGTGGTCTTGCCTTTGGGCAGACCAGCGTTGTAGATGCCTTCCTTGGTCTTGGGCAGTGATGACATCCTGCTGCAGATGTCGTCCCATTTAGCATTGCGGCTCAGTCCTTGGCGTTCGCGCCATGTGTTTGCCACGCTGAGGCCGTATTGCCAGTAAGCCAGTTCAAAAGGATGGTTGAATGAGAAGTCCTTTGACATAGACTCCTGCATAGCGGTTGCTCCCTGTAGGAAGTAGCGCTTTGTCTTGCTGTCGTAGCTGACAAAGTCTGCCATGAACTCAGCGGTCTCCTCCACCTGCTGGCCATATTTCTTAATGGTCTCTGCTGTAGGAGTGGCTCTGTAGAGCTCTTCGGCCATATAGATATAATGTGGCTGTTGCCAGATGAGGAACGAACCCGTGTTCGACGGGGCTTCGCCGGCCCAGGGGTCGGTCATCTTCATCCAGCGGATGCCTTTGAAACCCTGACGCCGGGCAATCTTTTTAGCTTCGGGATAGGCAACCTTGTTATACCAGTCGAGCACCTGTGCAACAACTTCGGGACGGTTCCAAAGGGCAAAGTCAACCATGTGCCACCATGTCATCTCAAGATGCGGGCGACCGAACCATGAGTTGTAAGTCAGTCCTGTCTCCTGGGGGGGCTGACTGTTGGCACAGTTCACCTGTGTCAGGTACTGCGAGAGTACAACGCGGCGCTCCAGCTCGCGGGCACGCGGGTCGGTACATTGGCTGAAGTCGACGATGGCTCCTTGTTGCCACCAGCGGTTCCATGACTTGATGATTGCCTTGAGTTCCTGGTCGAAGACGAGGGTTGCTATGGCAGAGGAAGTGCCGTTGCTCAGCGGACTGTACTCGGCCTTAAAGGCGAGGACGTCATTGGTGGTGGTGAGGGTGAAGTAGTGGCGGTCGCACTCCGTCAGGGTGGCGTCGCCTTCCCATTGCAGGGTGAGGTAATAGCGGGTGGAGTCGAGCTGGTGCTCAATGACGGCAGCATTGGCGCTGGTCGTGATGATGCGTGAAGTGTGGCGCTCGGGCTTCGTCCAGTCGGCGGCAGCGTCGGCGTGCTTGCCTGTCGGGTAGGGGAAGCGTATGCTGATGCGGGCCCGGCCATCCTGCAGCAGCGGGGTCTTGATGCGGTAGACGACGGCATCCTTGTCCTGAAGGGCGGCAGTGGTGACGTCGACCTGTTCACCGTCGGCGCGGAACGTTGACTCTATCTTGCCGTCGTAGAGCTGCAGCTCCTGACGGATAGCTTTCAGGTCTTTAAGCTTTAGAGGCTGGCCGTTGGCATCTTTAAGCTCCAAACCTATCGCACCGAGGTTCAGCCGATGCGGATTCACGCGGAAATACTCCGTGGCAGCCACGTTTCGGGCAGCATCGCCTTTAGACGCTTTGTACTCTACGGCATACACTTCCTGATGTCCGTGTCCGAGGTCAAAAGACTTCTCAGAGTCAGACGGTGTCAGGGCACCGGTGTTTTCGAACTTATGCCATCCCCAGTCGGACATGGCTGTCAGAGGCACACCTGCCTCATAATCAAAAGGGAAAGACTGGAGACCAGTGACGTCGACCGTCGTGGCGAAGTGGCCGTTGCCTACCGTCAAAGAAGCTAGCGGGTCGGCCTTGGTAATGACGGGGTTGTTGCGTGTGACCACAGCCTGACGGTTGATATCGGCAGTCGTGTTCTCAGTGTTGTATCCTAACATCTCCATTTCCAGCGAAGCCCAGATGAACGGGCCAAGACCCTTGGCGTCGTTGTCGCGTATCTGTTCGCTCAGGTAGTAGTCGTAGCCACCGTCGCGGCGACGGTTCTCCTTGACCGAGCCCTTGGGGTTAATCTTCTTCAGGGCTGCCTCCACCTCAGGTGTGGCGGCAGGACCGAGGCCGGCAACGCTGCAGCAGTTGGTCAGCGAGATGGTCTTGTCAGGGTTAACCTTGATGAAATTGTTGATCATTCCCTTGTAAGCACGGATGCCAGCGTCGCGATATTTCGTGCCGACATAACCCTTGCGATAGGCTTTAAGTAAAGCATAAGTAAACATGGCTGAACATGTGGATTCCAGATAGTTATCTTTTCTGTCAGGAGAATCCATAACCTGATACCATGTACCGCTTTTCTTGTCCTGCCATTTCAAGATGGCATCGAAATCCTTGCGCAGCAAGTCGATGACCTCCGAGCGGCGACTGTAAGACTCAGGCAGAGCGTCAAGCACCTCGATGAGTGCCATCGTGTACCATCCCTGAGCACGTCCCCAGCAGTGCTGCGACAAGCCCGTCTCCTTGTCTGCCCAGAAAGTCTTGCGTGTCTCGTCATAGGCATGGCGGTTCAGACCTGTCTTCGGGTCGAGGGTGCGGTCGTAGGTAATCTTCAGTTGGTTGACGGCGTCGTCGTAGATGGCTTTCTGCTCCTTGGCGGTCTTAACGGTAATAGGGGCGGTCAGACAGCGGTAGGGTAGTCCCATGAAGATGCCGTCGAGCCACACCTGATAGGCGTAGATGGCCTTGTGCCAGAAGACCTTGTCGGCGATGGTGCGTGGCTGGTTCTGCAACTGCTTCATCATCGTTTGCATAGCCAGCAGGTTCTTCTTCTCAGGCCACTTCTGGTACATACGTGTGACGAAATGACCAGTGCGGATGTTGTCGAGGTTATAGTCCAGAATGTCGTAGCCGCGAATATCGCCTTTGGCATTGATCATTGTGTCGGTGTACTCCTGACAGTAGCGGCGAATGTCCTCGCCACCATATTTAAGATAGGTGTCGAGCATGCCTTCCAGTTCAATGCCCATAACATAGCTCCACTTGGGCTTTGTCGAGAAGTCGAGCATATAAGACTTTGGCGTACGCTTCATCTCCGAGTAGGTCATCCATTCAGAGTAATGTTTGTAGGGCAGCTCGGTGAGACAGAGTGAACCGTTGCAGTAGTAATTGTCGTAACGGATGTCACGCGTCTGTCCTGTTATCTTGTTACCTTTGGCCACGCCGTTGAACTGGCAGTTGCGGATGTTGACGTCGTAGACGTTGCAGACGGTGTCGAGGGCAACAATCAGGGTACCGTAGTTAGACTTGTTGCAGGTGACGTTCTCCACGTTGATATTACGTACGATGGGGTTGTAGCCGCGGCAGCAAATCTCGTTATGCTCGTAGTCGAGGTTGATTTTCACCACGGCCTCGGCACACTGTCCCACCTTGATGTTGCGCATATTGATGTTCTCGATGATGCCGCCTCGGCAGGAATTGGTCTTGATGCGCAAGACACGGTCGAGGCTTGGCGAGTCCATCACGCAGTCGTGGGCGTAGACGTTCTGACAGCCACCCGAAATTTCTGAGCCTACCACCACGCCGCCGTGGCCGTTGTGCATGGTGCAATTGCGGATGATGATATTCTTCGAAGGCATATTGCGCTCACGGCCGTCGCGGTTGCGTCCGCTCTTGATGGCAATACAATCATCGCCAGTGTTGAAGAAACAGTCTTCAATCAGTACGCGGTCGCAACACTCCGGGTCGCAGCCGTCGCCGTTGGGACCGTCGTTAATCATCTTCACACGACGGACGGTAATGTTGGTAGAGTGCAGGGGGTGAATCACCCAGAAAGGCGAACGCAGGAGGGTGACGTCCTCAATGAGGATGCGCTCGCACTTGTTAAATGATACCAGTTGTGGACGTAGCCCGTCCTTGGGACCGAAGACACGCTCAGGTGAACGTTGGCCTTGCTCGTCGTACATCGGTATGCCATCCTCACCGCTCTTCAGCAGGCGTGGACGAGCTTCAATCTTCTGACTGATGACACCCTCTTTCCATCCGAACTTTGGAGCGCCACACCACGGCCACCATGTCTCGTTGGAGCCGCTGCCGTCGATGGTGCCTTTGCCAGTAACGGCAATGTCAGTAGCCTTAAAGGCGTAGACACAGGGTGAGAGGTTGAAACACTCCAGCCCCTCCCATGACGTCTCGACGATGGGGTACAGCTCTGGTTCGAAAGCGAACTGCAGTACAGCGTTTTCCTGTATTTCCAGATTAATGCCGCTCTTCAGTTCAATGGCTCCTGTTTGGAAGGTGCAGCCGGCAGGAACTATCACGCGCCCACCGCCTTTCTTCGAAGCTTTATCGATAGCTTTCTGAATGGCCTTTTGGTTTTCTGCCGGTGTACCATCAATCTTAGCACCAAACTTTGTAATGAGGTACACTTTGTCGTTTAGTTTCGGTGTTTTGATACTCTGTTCAATCTGCTTATACTTGGCTTCGTCCCAATGGTTGGCATGAGCCATCAGTGGGAATAGCAGACACAGAAGCATCAGTTGTAGTAATTTTCTCATGTCTTAATTGATTTAGTTCGTAGTTTGGTGCAAAGATACGTAAAAAGCACGAAACTACGAACTAAAAGACAGAAAAAATTACGTAATCGTTTATTTTTCGAGTGCGGCAAAGAGCTTGTCAAGGGCGATGTCTGCATCACCGCTGGCTTCGTCGAGCAGGGTGACGAACTTTGAACCGATGATGGCACCGGCAGCATTGTCCTGGGCGGCCTTCAGTGTCTGGGCGTTTGAAATGCCAAAACCAATCATGCGGGGGTTGCGTAGCTGCATCTGATTGATGCGTCTGAAGTACTCCTGTTTCTGTTCATCGAACGACTTTTGTGCACCAGTAATGGCTGCCGAAGATACCATATAGATGAAGCCGTCGGTGTTTTCGTCGATGAAGCGGATGCGCTCCTCGGAGGTCTCTGGCGTGATGAGCATGATGACACGCAGGTCATAGCGGTCGGCAATGGGCTTGACCACCTCTAAATAGTCCTTGAACGGCAGGTCAGGAATGATCATCCCTGAGACACCCGCTTCCACACACGACAGGCAGAAAGCCTCGATGCCGTAATGCAGGATAGGGTTGAGGTAGCCCATCAGGATGAGGGGTATCTGTACCTGCTCTTTAATGGATTGTAGCTGACTGAAGAGTGTACGCAGGTTCATGCCGTTCTTCAAGGCCTTGGTGGCTGCCGTTTGGATGACAGGACCGTCGGCCAGCGGGTCGCTGAAGGGGATACCTACCTCAATGAAGTCTATGCCTCGGCGCTGCATAGTCAGTATGACGTTGGCAGTGCTGTCGAGGGTGGGACTGCCAGCACAGAAGTAAAGACTGAGCAGTTTCTTGTCGCCACGCTGGGCGAAAACTTGGTTTATTTTGTTCATAGCTGTTCTAAGAATAATTTAAGTTTGGTAATGTCTTTGATGCCGGGTTCGCTCTCGAAGCGGGAGTTGAGGTCGATGCCGATACACTTCGCAGCAGAAGAACCGCTGCCTGCACGGAACCACTCTTTCAGGCGGGGAGCGTCGTCGGGGCCAATGCCGCCACTCAGCAAGAAGGGCTTGTTGCCGTCGTAGGTGTCAAGGATGGACCAGTCGAACTGCTGACCACTACCGCCCACCGTCTGACACTTGGTGTCGAACAAAAAGTAATCGACGCAGTCCTCATAGTCTTTGTATGTGGCAATATCATCGCGACAGCCAATGCTGATGGCCTTGATGATGCGGATGCCGTGACGTATATCGGGGTCGAGCGTCTTCCTGAGGTTCCGTATGACGGTGGGTGTCTCGTGGCCGTGCAGCTGGATGATGTCAAGCTTGAAGTTGACGACGCGGGTGATAATGTTCTGGGGCATTTCGTCAACAAAGACACCTACGCGCTTGGGACTGTCTGTTCCTTTTCCGTCAATAGTTGGGGCGCGGTCGGGGATGATGCCGGCATGGGTGGGAATCATCGTTACGTTGCGCGGTGACTTCGGCCAGAAAATCATACCTATCCAGTCGACTCCAAGCGCGGCGACCTCACGTATATTGTCGCCGTCGCGCATACCACATACTTTAATAATCATATCCGATCAATGAAATTCTTTAGGGCCTTGCCAGGATCTTCTGTCTTCATGAATGTCTCGCCGATAAGGAAACCCTTGAAACCAGCGTTACGCAGTTCGCGCACGGTCTTCGGGTTGCTGATACCGCTTTCGCTTACCTTTACAGCGTCTCTTGGCAGCAGTTCTGCCAGACGATAGGAGTTTTGTACGTCTGTGATGAAGGTGCCCAGATTGCGGTTGTTGATGCCATACATGTCCGGTTCTAATTCGGCATACTCCAGTTCTTCCTCGTTGTGCATCTCTAACAGAACCTCCATACCTAATTGGTGGGTTTTCTCTATCAGCGCCTTACACTCACTCTTTGACAGACAGGCGGCAATCAGCAGTACGGCCGATGCGCCACTGCGTCGAGCCTGGTACAGCTGGTACTCGTCGATGATGAAGTTCTTGTAGAGCATGGGAATGCCTAACTTCTTGCGCGAAGCCATCACCATATAGGCGTGACTGCCGCCAAAGAATTTCTCGTCGGTAAGAATGCTGACGGCGGCAGCACCGGCAGACGCGTAGTTAGAGAGAACCTTGTCAACATCGCAATGCTCATTAATCCAGCCTTTAGAGGGCGATTTACGCTTCAGTTCGGCAATGATGCCAGTGTCTGAGTCTGTCAGCGCTTTACTGAAAGAGGGGACTCGAGACGTCATCAGAGCCTCCACCTGAATGTGGATGATGCTGGGACTGAGCTCCTTCTTGTAGTTCTCAACTTCCTTTCTCTTGTGGTTGATGATCTCTTCTAAAATGTCAGCCATAATTTATGAATTTAGTTCTACGAATTTCTTGAAGGTACGGATGGCAGCACCGCTGTCGATCGACTCCCGTGCAATGGCGATGCACTCTTCGATGGATTTCTGTCCCTTCTCCAATACCTGTATACCGAAGGCTGCGTTAGCCAGTACAATATTCTTCTGGGCAGGCAGGGCGCGGTTCTCAAGTACGGAGTCGAATATCTCCTTGGCCTCCACTTCAGTGGCTCCGGCTACCAGCTCTTCTGGCTTGGCCGTAGCGAATCCGAGGTCGGCGGGCGAGAAGATGCGCTCGTAGTTATTGGTCGTTACCTTGAAGTCGCCTGTCAGCGAGATTTCGTCGTAGCCGTCGATGGAGTTGACGATGCCGTAGTCGATGCCGAGGCGCTGGTATACCTGATGGTAGAGGCGCATCTGGTCGAGGTTGGCTACACCGAGCAGTTGGCAGCTGGGCTGGCTGGGATTGACTAACGGGCCGAGCAGGTTGAAGATGGTGGGGAAAGGCAGGGCCTTACGGATGGGACCGACGAACTTCATGGCACGGGCAAAGAGCTGGGCGTGCAGGTAGACAATGCCCGCCTCGTCCATACAGCGGTTCAGCTGGTCGAGGTCGTCGGTAAATTTCACACCGTGCTGGGCGATAACGTTCGATGCACCTGAGGTTGACGTGGCAGCATAGTTGCCATGCTTGGCTACCTTGTAGCCGGCACCGGCAATAACGAAACACGAGGTCGTCGAGATATTAAAGGTGTTCTTGCGGTCGCCGCCAGTACCGACGACGTCGATGTAGCGGTTGCACTTCAGGGGGACAGGGACGCCAGTCTCTAAGATACCGTCACGGAAGCCGAGAAGCTCGTCAACGGTGACACCACGCATCTGCAGGGCTGTCAGCAGGGCTGTTATCTGCTCTGTGGGATATTCACTCTGGGTAATACCAATCAGAATCTGTTTCATCTCCTCACGGGAGAGCTCCTCATGGTTCAGGAGCTTTTCTAAAATTTCTTTCATATTGTTGTCTGTGTTTAGTGTTGCTATATTATAAAAACATCCAGTTCTGCAGCATCTTCCTGCCGTCGGGTGTCAGCACACTCTCGGGGTGGAATTGTATGCCACGAATGTTCAGTTCTTTATGCTTTAGGGCCATAATGTAGCCCTCGTCGCTCTCAGCGGTCACCTCCAAGCAATCGGGGAAACCGTCGCGGGAGACAACCCATGAATGGTATCGCCCTACGGTGATGTCTTTGTCAAGACCGCTGAAGATGGGGTCGTCGTTCGTGACATGGCATGGGGTGGCCACACCGTGGAAAACGTCACTCAGGTTCTCTAAACGTCCGCCGAAGACCTCGCCGATGGCCTGGTGGCCCAGACAGACGCCGAGGATAGGCTTGCGTCCAGCATAGGTGCGGATAACGTCGCAGAGCAGTCCTGCCTCTGAGGGGATGCCGGGGCCTGGGCTGAGTACGATTTTGCTATAGACTTCGAGGTCGGGAAGCTGGAACTGGTCGTTACGCAGCACGGTGACCTCTGCTTTCAGTTCACGTAGCAGGTGGGCTAAGTTAAAGGTGAACGAGTCGTAGTTGTCGATAATGGCTATTTTCATAATTGTGCTGCTTTTTCTATGGCGCGACGCAGCGCACCCAGTTTGTTGTTTACTTCTTGTAACTCATACTCTTCGTTGCTCTTGGCAACAATACCGCCGCCAGCCTGGAACCACAGTTCTCCGCCACGCGATACGAATGTGCGGATGGTGATGGCCTGATTCAGCGAGCCGTCAAGTCCAATGATGCCGATGCAACCGCCGTAGGCGCCGCGGTTATGCGGCTCATATTCGGAGATGAGCTGCATGGCGCGCACTTTCGGTGCACCACTGAGCGTACCGGCAGGGAAGGTGTCGATAAACGCCTTGATGGGATCCTTGTCGGCATCCAGTTCGCCGCTGACACGGCTGACCAGATGGATGACGTGTGAATAATACTGGATGTCCTTGTAATAGTCAACCTTGACGCCATGACAGTTGCGTGAGAGGTCGTTGCGGGCCAGGTCGACGAGCATGACGTGCTCGGCATTCTCCTTCGGATCGTTGCGCAGGAACTCAGCACCCTTGCGGTCGGCCTCGGCGTCACCCGTACGCTTGGTTGTGCCTGCTATGGGGTCGATGTATGCCTTTCTGCCCTCTATCCGGCAGTGCGTCTCAGGACTTGATCCGAAAATACGGAAACCGCCGAAGTCAAAATAGAAGAGGTAGGGCGAGGGATTGATACTGCGCAGGGCGCGATAGAGTTTGAAGTCGTCGCCTTCAAAACGCTGTATGAAACGGCGGGAGAGTACAATCTGGAACACATCGCCGCGTAGGCAGTGCTGGATGCCCCGCCGTATGTTGGCCTTGTGCTCTTCGTCGGTCAGTGTCGAACTGACGTCGCCAACAGGATGGAAGTCGTACTCGCGGACGTTGTTGCGGTTCATGGCCTTCTGGACGGCGTCTATGTCCGTAGCATCGCCCATCGTCACCATCTTCAATTGGTTGTTATGGTGGTCAAAGACGATGACCGTCTTGTATAGGACGTAGAGCACGTCGGGAGCATCGTTCCGTTCCTGCGTCTCGTCTTTCACGGCAATGTTCTCAAAATAGCGTACGGCATTGAAGCTGGTATACCCGAAGAGGCCGCAGGCGTTGGCGTCGTCGCCCTCGACGTGGATGTGGTCGATAAGGGCGTGGATGGCATCGGCAGAGCTGAAGTCAGCACTTAACGGTTGCGTGAAAGTCTGGCTGTCAGGGTAGGTGACGGTGGCCAGTCCATGGCCGATAGCTACTGAGGCTAAGGGATGGATGCCGATAAAGGAGCGTGAATTGCTCTGGTCGTGATAGTCGGAACTTTCCATCAGCGCACTCTGCGGATAGAGGTCTCGCAGTCGCATATAGACCCCGACAGGGGTGTAGAGGTCGCCCAAGATGGTGCGGCTTGTCGTGGTGAAATTAAAAACTTCCATAATCTCCTGCTAAGTCTTTGTTGTTAAGATAGGTCTCTATGTCTTTATCGCCGCGGCCGCTGACAGTCAGCACCACAACGTCGTCGGGCTTGAACTGCATCTTCGACAGGGCAGCAATGGCGTGGGCCGACTCGATGGCCGGTATGATACCCTCCATACGTGTCAGCTCGTAGCCGCCACGGATAGCCTCGTCGTCGTTGATGGAGAGCACCTGCGTGCGTCCCTGCTTGGCCATGTTGCAGTGCATGGGGCCGACGCCAGGATAGTCCAGACCGGCACTGATGGTAAATGCCTCCTGTATCTGGCCGTCCTCATCTTGCATGACGAGCATCTTTGCGCCGTGCAGGATGCCTACCGTGCCGCGATGGATGGTGGCGGCGGTGTAGTCCGTGTCCCAACCGTGGCCGCCAGCCTCTGCCAGTACTACTTTCACGCGGTCGTCGTTCATATAGTGGTAGATGGTGCCAGCAGCATTAGAGCCGCCGCCGATGCAGGCAACAAGATAATCAGGGTAGTTGCGCCCGATCTTCTCTTCTAACTGCAATTTGATTTCTTCAGAGATGACGCTCTGCATACGGGCTACGAGGTCGGGGTAGGGATGAGGTCCCATCGTTGAGCCAACAATATAAAAGGTGTCGTTAGGATGACAGCACCAGTCGCGGATAGCCTCAGAGCAGGCGTCAGACAAGGTCATGTTGCCTGTGCGGACGGGATGCACTGTAGCGCCTAACATCTTCATACGCTCGACATTGGTATGCTGGCGTTCCACGTCAGTGGCCCCCATGAACACCTCGCACTGCATACCCATCAAGGCGCATACCGTGGCTGTTGCCACACCGTGCTGTCCAGCACCCGTCTCCGCGATGATGCGCGTTTTCCCCATCTTCTTCGCTAAGAGAATCTGTCCGACGGTGTTGTTGATTTTGTGAGCGCCCGTGTGGTTCAGATCTTCACGCTTCAGATAGAGTTGGCAACCGTAGTGCTCGCTCATCCTGCGGGCATAATAAAGTGGTGAGGGACGTCCCACATAGTCGCGCAGCAGGGCGTGGTACTCCGTCTTGAATTCCTCGCTCTCGATGATGCCAAGGTACTGCTCTTGCAGGTTTCTTACCGTGGCATAGAGAATCTCAGGCACGTAGGCTCCGCCAAATTCTCCGTAAAATCCATTTTCGTCAACTTGATAGTTCATATATAAAAGTTTTTGGTTGTTTCACCTTTTAATGGAAAGAGGCCCGTCGCAAGAACGACAGGCCTCTTTTTATTTCTTTACGCTCCCTTCATAGGGTACGTGGCTATCTTCTCACGATTGTCCGAATCTTGAGTTGCGCCACCACCAGAAGTTTGCTGTTTTATTCATCATTTGTCACTATTTTCTTTAAATCGAGTGCAAAGTTACGTATTTTCTTTTAATCACCAAACTTTTTGCCAACTTTTTTGTTGAAAAAGTAACTTTTTTCCGTTAGAAGGTCAGGGAGAGGGTGTAACGCATACCCCATCGCGGACTGGTAGGCAGTTCGGTGTAGTTCAGACGGCGGACGTATTCGGCGTGGAAGAACTTGAAGATGTTATGGATGCCGATGACCATTTCGGCGTATGGCCGCTTGGGATCCATCACATTGACGCCGTCGGGGAAATACATCAGTTTCGAGTTGCCGGCATTCTCTGCTAAGTAGGGGTTGTTCTTGTCGCTGAGGTCTCCCCACAGCAGGCGTATGCCGAAGTATTCGCGCCAGTTCCACTTCTTGATGATGGGCAGACGGTTGAAGATCTTGCCGTTCATGTCCCACGATACCATCAGCGAGGCAAAGCGGTCGTTGAGGAACTCCATCGTGTTAATCAGACTGAACGTCCGCGGAATGATGATGTATGACTGGTTGCCGGCGGGGTGGATGAGTAGAGGGTAGGGCACCTGACTCCACTGGATGCCAGCCTTGAGGTCGGTGTCGATCTTGCCCCAGCTGCTGCCGAGCCAAAAACGCTTGAAGATGTGTGCCTCTGTGTAATGGTAGTCGTATTCACCGCCAAAGAGGTCGTTATAACCACGGGTATAGGTAAAACTGAAGACGGGGGCATCGAGGTTAATGACACGGCGACGCAGCTTGTTGTTGATATAGGTCTCGCCAGGGGCATAACGCAGCTTGGCAGTGACCTCTGTCGTGCGTATGTACTCACCGTTGCCAGTCCTGCACTGCTCTTCAGCGGGTAGCGGCTGCTGGTCGAGTCGGCGGAACGACATTGCGCCGCAGGCCTCGTTCTCTTCTATCTTACCGCTGACGGTTGCCTTCAGCCCCCAGTTCGTCTCGTACTCAAAGGTTGCCTGCTGGCGGTCGTAGGTCATCATCTTGTTGGTCTCAGCCCACTTCAGTGCCACCATGATGTTATCCTTGTCGGTATCCATGAAGCGGTCTCCTGGCGAGCAGACGTCGCGTGACATCTGGACGGTCAGCGTGCGTCGGGGAAATTCGTGCGGCAGGTATTTCTTGCGATTCAGCGAGTAGGTGCCTTCTATGTCGTAGTAGTTCTTATGGCTGCCCCAGCCTCGTGCATAGTAGCCTGAGAGGAAGAGGTGCTTATTGAGGTTAGCCGTCGTCTTGGCGCTCAGGCGTGTGCGCCATCCGTCGACATAGTTGCGTGTCAGTATGGTGTTTACCGGACAGATGTCAATGTAGTTGGGATTACTCGTTTCGATAGAGTTCTCCAACAAGGCCTTCAGGGCGAGCATGATATATTTGAAGCCCTTGATGTTGGTAATGTTGTCGAGGAACTTATCCATACGCTTCTCACTCTTTGTGAGCTCAACTTGTCGGTATTGTTGCCAGAATTGCTTGTCGCGCATCTGGGCGTCGGCCTCTGTCACCTCTTTTTTCGTTCCCTTGAAGAGCTTGAATGGTATGGGGTCGAAGGCATAGTCCGACA
This sequence comes from uncultured Prevotellaceae bacterium, assembly GCA_900321965.1. Lineage (GTDB taxonomy): Bacteria > Bacteroidota > Bacteroidia > Bacteroidales > Bacteroidaceae > Prevotella. The sequence continues at coordinate 23,068 of ONYA01000018.1, read as the reverse complement.
GACGGGTCGTGCGTGTGACGATGGCACTGGCCATGATGAAGTCAAACAGTTTCAGTTCGGTCACCATGTCGTCCTTGGTCAGAACCCACTGTCCGTCGGCCAACCGCGTGTATTCCTGAACAATCTGCATCTCGTCGACAAAGTTGACGGTGCTCTGCTTTGGGACGGTCATCTCACAACGCCTGACGTGCAGCGTCGAGTCGTCGAGGATGTACAGTTCGCCTCGGAATCCCATGTCGTGCAGGTTGTTGGGCAGGAAGTGCAGGTGTATGCAGCGGTCGTTGTCTACTGCCAGCGTGTCTTCTATATAATAACGGTAGAAGCTGATACCCTCTTCCGAGATAGGCGATACAAACGGGTGCTGCAGCAATCGGATGCGGTCTTGGTAGAGGTCGACGTCCGTGAAGACGTCCTTGACGACGGTGTTGATGATGTCGCCTGTCTGGAACAGATCGTTGACGCCTGTCGACTGCTGGCCCATAATGATGGTCTTCTCTGAGCGTGGGTCGCGGCGGTATACTTTCTGCGATACGGTCTCGTCTACCGATACCGGCAGGATGAGTTTGCCCGTATGGGTGCTGGTCTCAATCTGGTCGAGCAACCACGGATGGTTCGAGAATGGTTTCTGCTCTAACTGTTCGGGCTTCAGGTCATTATAGGCCAGCGTTATCTTTTCGTACTTATTGTACTGATAGTAGTCGTTGACGCTGAGGTCGGTTCTCTTCTTGGCCGCCACCACGCGGCGCATAAGTTCCACTGCGGGGTTGTTCTTGCGGCTGTAGCGGTTACGGCGGGCCTTGACGGTGACTTCTTGCAGTTGGCGTTTATCGGGCTTCAGGGTAATATTCAGCTTGTTCTTGGTCTTCTCGTTGACGTGGACAATACGCGATTTGTAGCCCACGGCGCTGAAGGTGATGTTCCACCCCTCATGTCGGGCTATCTGGTATTGGCCGAAAGCGTTGGCGATGGCCGACACATGATGACCTTCGTAGACGACGCTGGCAAAACCGATGCTGTCGCCCGTCTCGGCGTCCTTCACGTAGCCTGTTATCTGCTGTGCTCCAATGGGGAGTGTCAGCAGCAATAATAGTAGCAAAAGCCCGTTTTTTATTTTAATGTAAGCGCGCACAATGTTAAAATTGTAAATTTGTAACAAAAAAACTTGCAAGTTAAAAGATAATATACTATTTTTGCCCCCGATAAGACTCTTTATCTGCAATTGCAGACCACCTTATCAAATAAAGTAAGTGGATGGCAGCGTCCTGCGCCATCCACATTTTTTGTCTTTACGCTGGTGTTCAGGCCAGTGCAGTCAGGTCTTGTTCGGAAATGTATTTCAGGCTGTTCTGGAGTATCGTTTCGCGAGCCTGTTCAGCATTGTCGGTACGGAAGATGAGTATCCCCTTGCCGTTCAGCAAGAATGAGTACATATAGGTGATACTGATGCCAGCCTTCGAGAAGGTTTCTACGGCATCGGCAGCACGTCCGGGCTGGTTGTCCAGCTCGATGGCGAAGACGTCGCTCTGTGCGACGGCCACACCGGCCTTCTTCAGTTCCTCGTATGCGCGCTGCGGTTCGCTGCAGATGAGGCGGTAGATTCCATACTCAGCCGTGTCGGCAATGGTTGAAGCAACAATCTGGATGCCAGACTGCTTCAGAACCTCCAGCACCTTGATGAGCGTGCCGGAACGGTTCTCGATAAAAATGGATAATTGATTGATAGTCATAATATTTACTATTTGACGATTTACTATTTACTATTTATTTCTCAATTTTACAATTTGGCAATTTACTATTCCACGATAAATAATACAATTCTCGAAATCGTAAATCAATCGTAAATCGTAAATTGCCAAATCGTAAATGTTACTGATAGACCTTTCTCTTGTCGACGACGCGGACGGCCTTGCCTTCGCTGACGGGCAGCGTGCCCTTCGAGACGAGACGGATGCGGGGCTTCAGCAGAATCTCGTCGCCTATCTGGTGACGCAGTTCGCCGGCGAGCTCCTGCAGCTTGGCGTAGTCGTCGGTACCCTCGACTTCGACCTCGACGGTCATCTGGTCGTTGTTGTCCTCAGTGGTCAGTGTGATGAGGTAGTTCGTGCCCACCTCGGGGAACTTCATCAGAATCTTCTCAATCTGAATGGGGAAGATGTTGACTCCTCGCAGCACAATCATGTCGTCAGAACGGCCACGCATACGGTCGAGACGGACGTGATTGCGGCCACAGGGACAGCTGCGACCCAGCACACGGGTCAGGTCGCGGGTGCGATAGCGCAACAGTGGCATAGCCTCGCGGCACAAAGACGTGAGCACCAGCTCGCCGATTTCGCCGTCGGGCACGGGTTCCAGCGTCTCGGGGTCTACAATCTCTACGATGTAGTAGTCTTCCCAGAAATGCAGACCGTTCTGCTCGGGACATTCGAAGCCTACGCCAGGTCCGCACATCTCGCTCATGCCGAACGAGTTATAAGCCTTGACGCCCATCATGTCCTCAATACGCTTACGTTGTTCCTCGGAGTGAGGCTCGGCACCGATGGCCAGCACCTTCAGTTTCGTGTCGCGGCGCGGGTCGACGCCCTCTTGCTGCATCACCTCATAGAGTCGGGTGACATACGAGGGGATGGCGTGCAGGGCCGTTGTTCCGAAATCCTTGATGAACTTAATCTGGCGCAGCGAGTTACCGGCAGCTGCAGGTACGGTGAGCATACCTAAGCGCTCGGCACCGTACTGGAAGCCCAAACCGCCCGTGAACATACCGTAGCCAGAGGAGTTCTGGAACACGTCGTCGGGGCGCAAGCCTACCATCCAGAGGTTACGGGCCACCTGGTTGGCCCATTCGTCCAGGTCTTTCTGCGTGTGCAGGATGACGGTGGGGTTACCTGTCGTTCCGCTCGATGAGTGCAGGCGTACGCAGTCCCTGAGGGGTACGCAGCTCATGCCGAAGGGATAGGTCTCGCGCAAGTCCTGCTTGGTGGTGAAGGGAATCTTGCGCACGTCGTCCAGTGTCTTAATGTCGTCGGGGGTGATGCCCGCCTCCTTGAATTTTTTCTGGTAGAACTCGTTGTTCATGCAGTGGCGCACAGTCTTCTGCAGGCGCTCTAACTGGAGTGCCTCAATCTGTTCGCGACTCATGGTCTCGAATTCCGGGTTGAAGTAGGGACTCTCCCCCTGCCCCTCCCTTTTAGGGAGGGGAGTAGATACTTCGTCTGTTTTCATTTTTCTTTTTGCACTTTAGTTATTTAATTATGATCTTTGAATCTGATGATATTACTCCCCTCCCTCACAGGGAGGGGTTGGGGGTGGGTCTACAGTTTACGTTTGTCAATAACGTGGGCACTCTTGCCTTGCGAGCGCTCGATGGTGCCGGGAGCCTTCAGTTGTACCTTGGCCGAGATGCTGAGCACGCTCTTCAGTTTCGAGCCGAGCTTCTTCTCTAAGGCCTCGATGGCAGCCGGCGTGTCGAAGGTGCCGGTGAAGTACTCCTGACGGATTTCCACCTGTACCTGCAGCGTGTCGAGGTTGTTGACACGATCGACGACAAGCAGGTAATGGGGTGCGAACTCCGGCATGCTGAGTACGACGCTCTCCACCTGACTGGGGAATACGTTGATACCGCGGATGATAAGCATATCGTCGCTTCGGCCCTCAATGCGGCCCATGCGGACATTGGTGCGGCCGCAGTCGCAGACGCCAGGCAGCAGCGAGCAGAGGTCGCGGGTGCGGTAGCGGATGACGGGCATACCCTCTTTGGTCAGCGTGGTGAACACGAGTTCACCTGTCTGTCCGGCGGGCAGCGGCTCCAAGGTCGTCGGGTTGATAATCTCGGGGAAGAAGTGGTCTTCGTTGATATGTGAGCCGTGCTGCATCTGGCACTCGTAGCTGACGCTGGGACCCATCACCTCCGACAGTCCGTAGATATTGTAGCCCTTCAGTCCGAGACGCTCCTCAATCTCCTGACGCATGCTCTCCGTCCAAGGCTCAGCACCGAAGGCACCGATGCGCAGCTTGATGTCCTCTTTGCGGATGCCCAACTTCTCCATCGTCTCAGCTAAGTAGAGGGCGTACGACGGTGTGCAGGCCAAGCCCGTGATGCCTAAGTCACGAATCAGCTTCAGGTGCTTCTCCGTGTTACCCGTACCGGCGGGGATGACAGATGCTCCTAAGTGCTCCACACCGTAGTGGGCACCCAGACCGCCCGTAAACAGTCCGTAGCCGTAGGCCACTGAGAAGATGTCGTTGCGGGTGACGCCGTAGGCCGTCAGACAGCGGGCCATCGTCTCACTCCACACGCCGATGTCCTTACGGGTGTAGCCAACGATGGTGGGATTGCCTGTAGTGCCGCTCGAAGCGTGAACGCGGATTATCTCACTCTGCGGTGCGGCCTGCAGACCGAAGGGATAGTTGTCGCGCAGGTCCTTCTTTGTCGTGAAGGGCAGCTTGCGGATGTCCTCGATGGTCTGGATGTCATCCGGACGGATGTCCATCTCTTGCAGTTTGTTACGGTAGAAGGGAACATTGTGGTAGACGTACTCCACGATTTTGTGCAGGCGCTTGCCTTGGAGCGCGCTCATCTCGTCGCGGCTCATGCACTCTTTGTTTGGATTCCAAATCATTTTAGTCTTTTCTCGGTTGTTTGTATGGTTTTAATTGTTTCCCTTGCCTGCAAAAGTACTGCTTTTCTTTCGTTCTGCCAAGAAAATCGCTAAAAAAATAACAGATTAATAGTTTTTGGCTCTTGTTCGTACAGAAAAGACAGCAAAAAGTTTTGCCATTTCAGAAATAATCACTAATTTTGCAGCAATAGTCTATGAAACGAAATCAAGAAACAGTCCGATGACAATCGGCTCAAGCAATCTTTCGGAGAATAAAGCTATGATTAACAGACAATTATTACAACCAGAGAGTATCGTCGTCATTGGCGGCTCTAACAATGTTCATAAACCTGGTGGCGCTGTCGTGCGCAACCTGCTCAGTGGAGGTTATCAAGGAACGCTCCGTGTGGTCAATCCTAAGGAAGACGAGGTGCAAGGCATCAAGGCCTTCCACGATGCCCGTGAGTTGCCGCCGACGGACTTGGCCATTCTCGTTGTGGCCGCTAAGTATTGTCCTGACTACGTCAGGCTGTTGGCTGCCGAGAAATTCGTTCGCGCGTTCATTATTATATCTGCAGGCTTCAGCGAAGAGACCCACGAGGGTGCCCTGTTGGAACAGCAGATCCTCGACATCTGCGAGCAGTACGGCTGTGCGCTCATTGGTCCCAACTGCATCGGCCTGCTCACCCGTTGGCACCACTCAGTGTTCACCAGACCCATTCCGCAACTCAACCCCAAGGGCGTCGACTTCATCAGCGGTAGTGGCGCTACGGCTGTGTTCATTCTTGAGAGTGCCGTCACCAAGGGCTTGCAGTTCAATAGCGTATGGAGCGTGGGCAATGGTCGCCAGATAGGCATCGAGTCTGTGCTGGAGTATATGGACGAGCACTTCGACGCGGAACACGATTCAATGGTGAAGCTGCTGTACATAGAGAACATTGCCGACCCCGACAAGATGCTCTACCACGCGACGTCGCTCATACGCAAGGGCTGCCGTATCGCCGCCATCAAGGCAGGTTCGAGCGAGAGTGGCAGTCGTGCCGCTTCCAGCCATACGGGAGCCATCGCCTCCAGCGACTCTGCCGTCGAAGCTCTGTTCCGTAAGGCGGGCATCGTGCGCTGTTTCAGCCGTGAGGAACTGACCACCGTCGGGTGTATCTTCACGCTAAAGCCCACCCCCAACCCCTCCCGAAGGGAGGGAAGTTTAAATACCTCTTTCGCAGACGTTTTTAATAGTAATAGTAATCAAGCTCCCCTCCCTTCGGGAGGGGCTGGGGGTGGGCTACGTATTGCCATCATCACCCATGCCGGCGGCCCTGGTGTCATGCTGACTGATGCGCTGTCGAAGGGTGGTATGAACGTGCCGCCGCTCGAAGGACCTGTGGCTGAGGAGCTGAAGTCGAAGCTGCTGCCAGGCAGCAGTGTGGCTAATCCTATCGACATATTGGCAACGGGCGGTGCCGAGCATCTGGGTATCGCCATCGACTACTGCGAACAGATGGAAGGCATCGATGCGATTATGGTCATCTTCGGCACTCCTGGCTTAGTGAAGATTTTCGAGGTCTACGACGTGCTCGACAAGAAGATCCGCGAGTGTCGCAAGCCCATCTTCCCCATCCTGCCCAGCGTCAGCACCGCAGGGCCTGAGGTGCAGGAGTTCCTGAAACGCGGTCATGTCAACTTCAGCGACGAGGTGACATTGGCTACTGCGTTGGCACAGATTATGAAGACTCCGAAGCCTGCTCCGTTCGAAGTTGAACTTTACGGCACCGATATCCCCCGTCTGCACAAGATTATCGGTAGTGTGAAGGAGAGTGGTTATGTCTCGCCCGACGTGGTGCGCCAGATTCTCTCCTGTGCCGGCATATCGCTGGTACCTGAGCTGGTGTCCACCTCGAAGGACGAGTTGTCGGCCTTTGCCGAGAAGGTCGGCTTCCCCGTCGTGGCTAAGGTCGTAGGTCCCGTCCACAAGAGCGATGTAGGCGGCGTGGCTCTGAACATCCGCAGTAAGGAGGTGCTTAGTGCCGAGTTCGACCGCATGATGCAGATTCCCGATGCCACTGCCGTGATGGTTCAGAAGATGATCAAGGGTACCGAACTGTTTGTCGGCGCTAAGTATGAGCCTCGCTTTGGCCATGTGGTTCTCTGTGGTCTTGGCGGCATCTTCGTCGAGGTGCTCCGCGATGTCTCGTCGGGTCTGGCTCCCCTGAGCTATGAGGAGGCTTACTCCATGATCCACTCCCTCCGTGCCTATAAGATTTTGAAGGGTACGCGTGGGCAAAAAGGTATCAACGAGCGCCGTTATGCCGAGACCATCGTCCGCCTCTCTACCCTCCTGCGTTTCGCCACCGAAATCAAGGAGATGGACATCAATCCCCTGCTCGCCGATGCCGACGACGTCGTTGCAGTCGATGCCCGCATCCGAATTGAGAAGTAAAGTGCTGAGTGAGACGCCGCTAAATGATGGGGTTGTTCTCCGCAAAGATGGTCATTCTTTCCTCTAACTGGGCGTACTGGTGGTCCTCGATGAACGAGGTGCAGACGCGCAGGCCCTGCTGCTCGGAACCGCAGGTGACGAGGCAGATGGCCGAGACACCGTAGTACATCAGCTCGTGAGCCAGCTGGCCGCTGGTCATGCCACGATAGCCAATGGTGAAATAGAAACCGTCGGCCACGGGCTGGTTGCCATCCTTGTCGTAGACGATGTGGAAGCCGTGACGGCAGAAGATTTCCTTCAGCTTGTGGGCGCGGTCGCCGTAGACCTTCACCTCGCTACGGAAGTTGTACTCGCCGTCGCAGGCTGCGCGGAACATCGCTGCCAGGGCGTACTGCGCCGAGTGGCTCGTGCCACTGCTGAGAGCGTAGAGCATACGCGTGGAGAAGACCAGACCGAAGGGCAGACCCTCGTAGTCGCTGATGCACACCACGCCGATGCGCTCGCCGGCATAGCTGAACGCCTTCGAGCCCGAGATGAGCAGCATGTAGTTGTCGGTATAGCGGGCCACGGTGGGCTGGTAGGGCGGCTCGAAGGGCTTCGAGAGGTCCTGACGGAAGTCCATAGCGAAATAAGCTAAGTCTTCCATGATGATACAGTCGTACTGAGTGGCCAGCTTGCCGATGGCCTGCAACTCCTCCTCCGTCAGACAAACCCATGAAGGGTTGTTGGGGTTGGAGTAGACGATGGCACAGACATTGCCCTTCGACAGGTATGACTCCAACTTCGCGCCAAGCTTCTCGCCACGGAAATCGTAGACGTCAAACGTCTCGTAGTTCACGCCCTGCACCTGTAGCTGCATCTTCTGGACGGGGAAGCCAGGGTCGATGAACAGCACGGTGTCCTTCTTCTTGTCGGCCTGCGAGCAGGTGAGGAACGAGGCGAAGGTGCCCTGCATGGAGCCGGTGACGGGTACGCATCCTTCGGCTGCCACGTCGATGCCGATGAATGCCTTGACGAAGCGCGAAGCCTGCCGTTTCAGTTCTGGATAACCCTGAATGTCGGGGTAGCTGTGGGCGATGCCGTCCTGCAGGGCTTTAATCTGGGCGTCGACGCCCACCTGTGCGGCAGGCAGTCCGGGAATGCCCATCTCCATCTTGATAAACTCCACGCCGCTCTCCTTCTCGGCTGTGGCAGCTACCTGCTTCACCTCGCGGATAGTAGCCTTGGCGAAGTCTTGTATACCTAATCGGACTATCAGTCCGTCGATGATTTCTTTTTTAATAGGTGTCTCTTTCATTTTTTATTTTAGTTTGTATTTCGGTCTGCAAAATTACAAAGAACTTGCCGAAATGCCAAACTTTAATCCGTTTTTCCTTACTTTTTGTTTCTGATTCTTTCCTTCGGATGCTAAAAAAATATACAATATTCTTGGTATTTCGGTTTTTTTGTTGTACCTTTGCGCATTATTATTAGGATTATTGTAACACAAGGAGAAATATTTTCATTATGAGTGCATTAGTTTGGGTTATTATTGTTTTGCTTCTTGCCTTTGGCATAAGTGTTGTCCTGATTCGTCGTCACTACATGAAACTCCTGGATTCGGCGCTCAAGCGTGCTCAGAAGAGCGAGCGGCTGAAGTCCGTGTTTATTGACAATATCAGCCGTACTCTGCGCGCTCCGCTGAAAGTCATCGATGGCCTGTGTAATATGGTTGTCGAGGAGAAAGATGAAAACATGCAGCCTGCTCAGGTGAGGGAGATTGTAAACAATATCTCCAACCACACCACTGAGATGCTTGATTTCGTAGCGCAGCTGCACGAAATGTCAAAGTTTGAGGGTGTCACACCTTCCTTCACGTTTATCGAGGTCAACCTCTCCGAACTGATGGCCTCTTATCGGCGTGAGGCATTAAACTACACCAAGCCCGATGTCGGCGTTCGTGTGACCTCGGAACTCTCGCCCCATTGCAGGGCCATACTTGACACCAATCTCATGCATCAGCTGATGATGCATCTGCTGTCGAATGCCGCCAGCCATGTCACGCAGGGCGACATCCTCGTTAGCTATAATTGTGAGCGCAAGGGACTGAAAGTCACTGTCAGCTATCCCGGTATGGGGCAGGCTGAACTGGTGGGTGCCGACATCTACTCGTTCCTTCAGAAAGAAAATGCGCTGAAGGATTCTGTCAAGTCGTCCGTATTGGGAATGGCCATCTGCAAGGCTATTGTCGATATGTTAGGAGGCGAATTCTATATGGAATCAGAAAGTGGCAAGAAGACCGTAGCCTCCGTCTGGTTCCCCTGTGAGATGAAAGATATCTATAAGGATTTGTAATCGCGAATACAGATAAATAAAGGACAGGATGATGAATGTTTTCATTAATCCTGTCCTTAAACGATATCAGCAGTTGGCTTTTACTTCTGAGCCTCGCGTCCTAAGGCCAGAGCTTTGATGTTGGCCTCGACGATGGCGTCGCCCTTGCGGGCGAAGACGCGGCGGATGGCCTCTTCCAGCTTCTCGTATTCGATGCCGAGAGCCTTCTGGGCAGCACCTAAGAGGATGACGTTGGCCGAGCGGGGCACACCATTGTCCTTGGCCATCTGCTCGATGTCGATACTGATGACGTTGGGCAGTTTTGCCAGGTCGCCGTTGATGACCTCCATGTCGGGGTAGTTGGGGATGTTCACAAACGGCGTTGCCGAAGTGATAATCCAGCCCTCCTTCTTCAGGAAGGGCAGGTAGCGCAGAGCCTCCATCGGCTCCATCGAAATAATCACGTCGGCACCGCCACGGGCGATGAGGTCGCTGGCAATAGGTTCTGACGAAATGCGCAGGTTTGACTGTACGTCGCCGCCGCGCTGGCTCATGCCGTGTACCTCGGCCTGCTTGATGTAAAGGTTCTCGTTCATGGCGGCCTCACCGATGATGGTGGCGATGGACAGGATGCCCTGTCCGCCTACGCCGCAAAGTATGATGTCTGTTTTCATAAAGCCCACCCCCAGCCCCTCCCCAAGGGAGGGGTGTTTGGTTACTTTGGGGGTCTCCAATTTTTTTAATTATACTTTCTATTCATTAATACAATTAGTATCCACCTCCAAGTCTATTTAGACTCCCCTCCCTTGGGGAGGGGTTGGGGGTGGGCCCTTTCCACTTGTAGTCTATTTAGACTCCCCTCCCTTGGGGAGGGGCTGGGGGTGGGCCTTCTTCTGCTTCAGGTGTCTCTGTAAGGTCTGCATACACTCGCGGCGCGGGATGATGACCGACGTGCCGTGGTAGTTAATCTCGTCGCGGATTATCTGCGTAATCTCCGGCATGTTCTTCGGCAGGGGAACGACGACCTTCAGGTGCTCGTCGCTCAGGCCGAGTCCGCGGCAGATAGCCTCAAACTTGTTGGTGCCTGCAGAGTCCTGACCGCCAGTCATACCCGTCGTCAGGTTGTCGCTGATGATGACGGTGATGTCGGCGTTCTCGTTGATGGCGTCAAGCAGACCCGTCATACCGCTATGCGTGAAGGTGGAGTCGCCGATGATGGCTACAGCGGGCCACTGGCCAGCGTCGGCAGCACCCTTGGCCATCGTGATGGAGGCACCCATATCGACGCACGAGTGGATGGCGCGGAACGGAGGCAGGAAGCCGAGCGTGTAGCAGCCGATGTCGCCGAAGACGCGCGGATTCTCGTATTCGCGGAGTACCTCGTTCAGGGCTGCATAGACATCGCGGTGGCCACAGCCCTGGCAGAGTGCGGGTGGGCGTGGAGCCACGTCGGCACAGGGGTCGAAGCACTGGCCTTCCTCCATGCCCAGTGCCTTCTTCACGACGTCGGGATTCAGCTCGCCTGTGCGGGGCAGCGTGCCGTCGAGCTTACCCTTGATGTCGGCATTGTCGCTGACGCCACGGACGATGTCCTCGATGAAGGGCTGACCCTCCTCGACGATGAGCACCTTCTCGCACTCATCCATCAGACGGCGCACCAGCTTCTTGGGAAGCGGGTACTGTGATATTTTCAGAATGGGGTAGGGGCATCCGTCGGGGAAGCACTCGTTGACGTAGTTGTAGCCGATGCCGCTGGCCAGAATGCCGAGCGACTTGTCCTGCCCCTCGCTATATATATTATAGGTGGAGTTGGCAGCGTCCTCTTCGAGCTGGGCCTGCTGGGCGGTCACGATGTCGTTGCGCTTGCGGGCGTTGGCGGGGAGCAATACCCAGTTGGCAGCTACGGCGTTGTAGTTGAGGTCGTTCTGCTGACGGGGTTCGTCAGCACACTCGACGACGGCACGGCTGTGGGCCATACGGGTGGTGACACGCATCAGTACAGGCAGCTTCTGCTGTTCAGAGTAGTCGAAGGCAACGGCCATCATGTCGTAGGCTTCCTGCTGGTTCGACGGCTCGAACGTGGGAATCATAGCGAACTTGCCGTAGAAGCGCGAGTCCTGCTCGTCCTGTGAAGAGTGCATCGATGGATCGTCGGCAACGAGTACCACGACGCCGCCGTTGACGCCCGTCATACCGCTGTTGACAAACGGGTCGGCGCAGACGTTCAGGCCTACGTGTTTCATACATACCAGGGCGCGCTTGCCCATGAACGACATACCGAGGGCAGCCTCCATAGCCGTCTTCTCGTTGGTTGACCAGCGGCTGTGTACACCGCGCTCCTTAGCCAGAGCGTTACCCTGGATAAACTCAGTAATCTCTGTGGACGGCGTACCAGGATAGGCATACACACCGGAAAGACCGGCATGCAGCGCACCTAACGCTATGGCTTCGTCGCCCAACAATAATTTTTTTTCCATAGATATTAAAAGCCCACCCAAGCCCTCCCGAAGGGAGGGATGTTTGATTACATATTTTGGGTGTTAGTGGCCATTTGATATTTTAAAAATTAGTATTTCTGTTGTTTTATTCTAATGCTCATCCAGTATCTGAACACCCCTCCCTTGGGGAGGGGCTGGGGGTGGGCTATTGAATTTCCCAACCAATGGCTGAGGCACCGAGGACGGCGGCACTTGCTCCGTCGAGACCGCTGACCAGGAACTGGGCTTTGCCACGGAAAATCTTCATGACGTGAGCGTCGTAGGCCTCGCGGATGGGCTTCATGATGAGTTCGCCAGCCTTCACCATACCGCCGAAGAAGATAAATGCCTCAGGCGACGAGAAAGCAGCGAAGTCGGCGCAGGCCTCACCCAGCATCTTGCCCGTAAACTGATAGATCTCGTTAGCCAGTTCGTCGCCCTTGCCGGCGGCGATGCTGACGTCGAGCGACGTGATGTCCTCGGGCTTCATATCGCGCAGGATAGACGGGCGTGTGGTCGTTGCCAGCAGTTCGCGGGCCGTGCGTGCCACACCCGTAGCCGAACAGTATGCCTCCAAACAGCCGGTACGTCCGCAGCCGCAGCTGCGTCCCTCGGCGCCGCGCACCATCGTCACATGGCCCAGTTCGCCGGCAAAGCCGTCATGACCGTACAGCAGCTGGCCGTTGACCACGATGCCGCTTCCTACGCCCGTACCTAAGGTGATGACAATGAAGTTCTTCATGCCACGGGCCACACCGTAGACCATCTCGCCGACAGCTGCCGCATTGGCGTCGTTGGTCATAGCCACGGGGATGCCACCTAACCGCTTGCTGAACATATCGGCCAGAGGTATGCAGCCTTCGTGAGCCCACGGCAGATTGGGGGCAAACTCGATGGTCCCCTTATAGTAGTTGGCGTTAGGAGCACCGATGCCCATAGCCTTGATTTTCTCGAGACCGCCCACCTGCTCGATGATCACCTGCAGCGCCTCGACACAGGCGTCTACATATTCCTCTGCGGTAGCATAGCCGCCAGTCTTAATGGCTGTCGTAGCCTTGATATCACCACGTGCATCGACGATTCCGAAAATGGAGTTCGTGCCTCCCAGGTCTAAGCCAATTACGTATGGCTTCATTGTCTGCTGTTCGTTCATAATAGTCTTATGTTTCTTAATTGGTTTAACTTTTGTAGCTGCAAAGGTAATAATTATTCTGTAAACAACGAAAAAAATTTGGCTTTTCTCTCATTTTTTCGTAACTTTGCACCCGCTATGCCATTTCACATGCCAATCAACATATTGGATTTCATCTTTAAGGGGATGCTTATTGGGATGATTGCATCGGCACCGATGGGGCCGGTGGGCATTCTCTGTGTGCAGCGTACGCTGAACAAGGGGCGTTGGTATGGTTTTGCCACAGGCATAGGCGCCGCCATCAGCGATATCCTCTATGCAGGCTTCTCGGGCTTCGGTATGTCGTTTGTCATGGACTTGATCAACAACGACCAAAATCGTTTCTATCTTCAGATTGCTGGTAGCCTGATGCTGCTCGGCTTTGGCTGGTACACCTACCATACCGACCCCACGAAGAAGATGCACCAGTCAGGACAGCAGAAAGGTACTTTGTGGTACAACACGTGGACGGCTTTCTTGGTGACATTCTCCAACCCGCTTATCATTTTCCTGTTCTTGGCTATGTACGCCCAGTTTGCCTTTGTGCTGCCCGACCATCCGTTCGAGATGCTCGTGGGCTTTGCCAGCATCGTGGGCGGTGCCCTGCTGTGGTGGTGGGGTTTGACGTGGTTAGTGGATAAGATACGCATGAAGTTTGACACCAATGGCATCCGCATCATCAATCAGGTCATTGGCGTAGCCGTGATTATCGGTTCGGTTATCATGCTGCTTGGTACGACAACGAACTTGGTGCGTTTTTTCTGATAATTGTAAATTGTAAATCGTTAAATTGTAAATTATTTCAAGGTGTTTATTGCCCAGGAATTACGAAAGAAGAATATTGCCGAATACCTGCTCTATATGTGGCAGGTGGAAGACACGATACGTGCCTTCGGCTGCTCGCTGCCCCGCATTCGCCGCGAGTATATCGACCGTTTCGACTATAGTGACGAACAAAAGGAGGAAGAGGCCGACTGGTTTGGTAACCTCATACGGATGATGAACGAGGAGGGCTGTCGCGAACAGGGCCACCTGCAGATCAACCGTGTGACGCTGCAGATGCTCATCGAGCTGCACGCCCAGCTGTTGGAGTCGCCGAAGTTCCCGTTCTATAATACGGCCTACTACAAGGTGCTGCCGTTCATTGTTGAGTTGCGCGGACGAGGTGCCGATAAACAGGAGAATGAGATTGAGACGTGTTTCAACGCGCTCTATGGCGTGATGATGCTTCGACTGCGCAAGGCGGAGATCTCGCCCGACACGCAGCATGCCGTGAAGGAAATCTCTACGTTCATCGGTATGCTGTCTGATTACTACAAGAAGGATAAGGAAGAAGGACTGAAATTCGAATGATATGAATATTCTGATAACGGGCTGTAACGGCCAATTGGGAAACGAGATGCAGTTGCTGGAAAAGGAGAATCCCCAGCACACCTATTATAATACAGACGTACAGGAGTTGGACATTACCAACCAGGAGGCCGTCGGCCGATTTGTCGACGACCATCAGATTGACGGCATCGTCAACTGTGCTGCTTATACCGCCGTCGACAAGGCCGAGGACAACCAAGAGCTGTGCGACCTGCTGAACCATATCGCCCCTGCCTATCTGGCTGAGGCTGTAGAAAAGCGCGGCGGCTGGTTCATACAGATTTCTACCGACTACGTGTTCGACGGCACCAACCACACACCATACGTTGAGACCGACCCCGTCTGTCCCAACAGCACTTATGGTCGCACGAAGTTAGCCGGTGAACAGGCTGCCCAGCAGGCCTGCAGCCGCACGATGATTATCCGCACGGCGTGGCTCTATTCAACCTTCGGCAATAACTTTGTCAAGACGATGATCCGGTTGGGTAACGAGAAGTCTGAGCTGGGCGTCATCTTCGACCAGATAGGTACACCGACCTACGCCCGCGACCTCGCCCTCTGTATTATGACGGCCATCAACCAAGGCGTGAAGCCAGGTGTCTATCACTTTAGCAATGAGGGTGTTATCTCGTGGTATGACTTTACGAAAGCCATCCATCGTATCGCCGATGTTAACGACTGTCACGTGCGTCCGCTCCATACATCGGAGTACCCGACGCCCGCCGCTCGTCCCCACTATTCGGTGCTCGACAAGACGAAAATCAAGCAGACGTACGGCATCGAAATTCCCTATTGGGAAGAGTCGTTACGGGAGTGTATTGCAAAACTCTTAAGTATATGAAGAAAATCTTTTTGATAGTCATCGCCCTCATGACGGGCATGACAACAATCCTGGCACAGGGCATCCGCGTCCACTATACTGGTAAGAACCCTACTATTGCCGACTTCGTGACCGCCTATCTCTCGCAGGAAGACGACGAGGAAATGATTAACGGCATTCTCGATGACTGGACGCATCGCCAGAAGGGTCAGGCGCTGAGCAACGGTGCCTCGTTTATTGTCGACGTCAAGAACGGCTTCGTGCGTTATGACAAGCGCTATACTGGCAACACCTATAGCTACACCGAACTCTGCTACTGGAACTGCAAGGACCAGAAACACAAGCTGTTGGCCGTGAACAGAGGATGTATCGAGCAGGGTAAGCCAGTGACGGCGCAGTTCACGGGTCTGAAGTTCTATACCTACGACAACCAGACGAAAAGGATGACGCAAACCTATAATACCGACCTCGGTGCCGGCATCCACACGCAGAAGGTTATCACCTATGCCCTGCCTCAGTCGGGCAAGGACATCATGGCTACCATTCACGCCGCACAGAATGAGGTGCAGATTCTGATGAAGTGGAACGGTGCCAAGTTCGACCAGGAACAGCTGGGTCGTCCGGCCGGCAACGTGCAGGTGTCGGCACCTACGGGTAGTTTCGGCGAGAACATCAAGTATAAGGACGACGACTACATCCGCGTCTATACCGCCGAGCAGTTCCTGAATGCCTTAGGTTCTAACCGCAACGTGCTTGTGGCCAAGAATACTGAGATTAACCTGACGCCGATTCTCAATGATCAGAGCAACTTCCGCACCCGCTTCAAGATGTGGATGCCTGACGTCTCTTCGGGTGTTGCCGGCGGTCGCGAGACGGTGGTCAGCGAAGAGGTGTTCGACGGTCGCCAGCTGACGCTGGTCAACATGAAGCAATTGGTTATTGAGGGTGAGCAGAACTCGCGCATCGTGGTGGAGCCGCGTTACGCCTTCTGCCTGAACTTCGTCGACTGTAATAATTGTACGGTGAGAAACCTCACCATCGGTCACACCGAGGGCGGCTACTGTCAGGGCGGCGTCATCGGCATGAAGCGCGGCTGGAGGAATATGGTTGCCGACTGCGACCTCTATGGCTGCGGTACATACGGCCTCGACCTCGAGGGCACCAACAGTTTCTCCATCTACTCCAGCAACATCCACGACTGTACCTACGGCATCATGCAGTTGCGCGACTGCGAGGCTGTCAGCTGCACCCATTGCGACTTCTTCAACAACCGCGAGTATACGCTGATTGAGAGTCGGGGCTGTGTGGGAGTCGTGTTCGAGGACTGTCGGTTCTATGCCAACTGGGGCGACGCCACACTTTTCAGTTTCGACCGTGAGTTCACGTTGCTGGGCTGTGCCGTTTACCATCCGACCGAGAATCTTGGCTCCATGAACCTCTGCGAGCAGCCTGGTGCCCAGAACCTGTTCCATGAGAATCCTATCGACAAGAATATACAAGGCCGCGAAATAGGTCCCGACGGCCATTACGTTAACACAAAAGGAGAATAAAAAGAAAATAAATAATTGATGAATCAAGAGATTGAGCGCAGGCGTACATTCGCCATTATATCGCACCCTGACGCCGGTAAGACCACACTGACCGAGAAGTTCCTGCTTTTCGGCGGACAGATACAAGTGGCAGGTGCAGTTAAGAACAACAAAATCAAGAAGACAGCAACGTCTGACTGGATGGATATCGAGAAGCAACGCGGCATCTCGGTATCGACGTCGGTCATGGAGTTCGACTATACCCCCGAGGGTAAGGACATCGAGTACAAGGTGAACATCCTCGATACCCCTGGCCACCAGGACTTTGCTGAAGACACGTTCCGCACGCTGACCGCCGTCGACTCGGCTATCATCGTCGTTGACGGTGCCAAGGGTGTGGAGACCCAGACGCGTAAGCTGATGACCGTCTGTCGCATGCGTAAGACGCCCGTCATCATCTTCATCAACAAGATGGACCGCGAGGGCCGCGACCCCTTCGACCTGCTCGACGAACTGGAACAGGAGTTAGAAATCAAGGTGCGCCCGCTGTCGTGGCCTATCAATCAGGGCGCGAAGTTCAAGGGTGTTTACAATATCTACGAGCAGAACCTCGACCTCTTTACCCCCGACAAGCAGCGCGTCACCGAAAAGGTTAGTGTGGAGCTCGGTTCCCCCGAGCTCAACAAGCGTATCGGCGACCAGGACGCCGAGAAGCTGCGCGAAGACCTGGAACTCGTCGACGGCGTCTACCCTGCGTTCGACGTCGAGACCTACCGCTCGGCTGAGGTGGCGCCGGTGTTTTTCGGCTCTGCCTTGAACAACTTCGGTGTGCAGGAGCTGCTGAACTGCTTCGTCGAGATAGCTCCCAGTCCCCGTCCCACAAAGGCCGAGGAGCGCGAGGTGCAGCCCGAGGAACCGAAGTTTACAGGTTTTATCTTCAAGATTACTGCCAACATCGACCCCAACCACCGCTCGTGTATCGCCTTCTGCAAGGTGTGTAGTGGAAAGTTTCAGCGCAACGTGCCCTATCTGCATGTGCGGCAGGGCAAGACCATGCGCTTCACCTCGCCCACGCAGTTTATGGCGCAGCGTAAGTCGACCATCGACGAGGCGTGGCCGGGCGACATCGTGGGTCTGCCCGATACCGGCGGTATCTTTAAGATCGGCGACACGCTCACCGAGGGTGAGCCGTTGCACTTCCGCGGTCTGCCTTCGTTCTCGCCAGAACTGTTCAAGTACATCGAGAACGACGACCCGATGAAGTCGAAGCAGTTGCAGAAAGGTATCGACCAGCTCATGGACGAAGGTGTCGCCCAGCTGTTTGTCAACCAGTTCAACGGCCGCAAGATTATCGGCACCGTCGGCCAGCTGCAGTTCGAGGTCATCCAGTATCGCTTGGAGAACGAGTACAATGCCAAGTGCCGCTGGGAGCCCGTCCACCTGTACAAAGCCTGCTGGATTTCGAGCGACAACGAAGCCGAGCTTGAAGCCTTCAAGAAGCGTAAGTATCAGTATATGGCTAAGGACAAAGAGGGACGCGACGTCTTCCTTGCCGACTCCGGCTATGTGCTCTCGATGGCTCAACAGGACTTTGAGCATATACAGTTCCATTTTACGTCAGAATTTTAAAAACAGAAAATGACTATGATAAAGACAAGATTATGGGTGCTGGCCGCCATCCTGACATTCTGCGGTTCAATGGGTGTTCAGGCACAGGTGATGAAAGCCGCCGACCTTGAGAAGTATGCTAAGAGTAAGTATGGCGACAAGTGGCTTGACGCCGCTGCCAATCTGGCCAGTAGCCTGACGTTAGACAAAAACCAGTCGCTCACCTATCAGCAGGTGATTGAGGCACCGGGGAAAACCCGTCAGCAGCTCTACGTGGCCTTGAACTACTGGGTGACGGCCACCTTCAAGGACAAGCAGGCTATCACGCTGAACGATAAGGATGCCGGATGCATCATCGTGTCGTCGACCATCGACGGCATTGCCGATCATACGGGAACCCTGAACCGCTATGTCGTCAGCATCACGCCCGTCATCCGTCTCGACATCAAGGACGGACGTGTCCGCGTCACCTATACCGTGCAGAGCTACGACATCCTGAAAGCTGAGGATGCCGGCTGGTTGGGAGGACTGCTCGACGACAGCCGTCAGGACAAGGACAACCGCAACTATCGCAGCGACGGCAAGCGCATGAAGAACGACGCCACCGACCGCCGTCTCTACGACGAACAGTGGGAGATTGCCAAGCACTATCCCTTTGTGCCAAAGGACGCTCAGAAGCGTACGTGCTCAAAGGCTTTAGTGATGACCCACGCCTACTCCAACGCCATCATCGACAAGGTGGAGGAGGCTCTGAAGAACGGTATTGTAGGCAACGAGGACGAAGACTGGTAAACGATGACACGCGAAGAAGATATCAAGCGCGCCGTTGAGGTAATGCAGCAGGGTGGGGTGATCCTCTACCCGACGGACACCGTCTGGGGCATCGGTTGCGACGCCACGAATGCTGAGGCTGTGAAGAAGGTCTATGCCATCAAGCAGCGCGACGACTCGAAAGCACTTATCTGTCTCGTCGACAGCGACGCCCGTCTGCAGCGTTATGTGCGCGACGTGCCCGACGTCGCCTGGCAGCTGATTGACTGCTGCGACCGTCCGACGACACTCATCCTCGACGGGGCCGTCAACCTGGCGCCGAACCTCATTGCCGACGACGGCTCTATAGGCATCCGTATCACGCAGGAGCCATTCTCCAAGGAGTTGTGCTACCGTTTCCAGAAGGCCATCGTCTCGACGTCGGCCAACATCAGTGGCGAACCGGCAGCACAGAACTATCGCGACATCGACCCCCGAATCATCGAGGCCGTCGACTACGTCTGCTGGAGCCGACGTCAGGAGCATCAGCCCCATACGCCGTCGAGCATCATCAAGTTAGGACGTGGCGGCGAGGTGACCATCATCCGTAAGTAGACCGATGCGGACGGCTGTCGTTGGCGGTGGAGCGGCCGGTTTCTTTCTGGCCATTAACCTGAAGGAGATGCTGCCCCAGATGGAGGTCACCATCCTGGAGCGCAGTCAGCGGGTGCTGGCTAAGGTGGGCGTCTCCGGCGGTGGACGTTGCAACTGTACCAACTCCTTTGCCGGCGTCAGCGATCTGTCTCAGGTCTATCCCCGTGGTCACCGTCTGCTGAAGCGGCTTTTCAAGCAGTTTGACTACCGCGATGCCTACCAGTGGTTTGAGCGTCACGGTGTGCGCCTGACGACGCAGGCCGACAACTGCGTCTTTCCCGCCTCGCAGGACTCACAGACTATCATCAACTGCTTTCTCAGCGAAGCCCGCCGCCATCAAATAGAAATAGGTACGGGCGTGCGTGTGGAAAACCTCGACACCCTGATGTCCGACTACGACTTTGTGGCCGTCTGTACAGGCGGTTCACCGCGCCTTGAGGGACTGCGGTGGCTGGCCGATGCCGGTCATGAGATAGCTGCCCCCGTGCCGTCGCTCTTCACGCTGAGTATCGACGATGCCGTGCTTCGCAGTCTGATGGGCACCGTCGTCGAGAACGTGACGATAGGCATCCCCGGCACGAAGTTGCGTGCTGACGGGCCGCTGCTTGTCACCCACTGGGGCGTCAGCGGCCCTGCCGTCCTGAGGCTGTCGAGCTATGCCGCCCGCCATCTGAGCGAGGCTGCCTATCAGGTGCCGTTGGCCGTCAACTGGACGGGGTGCCGCGAGCCAGAGGTGTTGGAGGAGTTGCTGTCGCTGATGAGCCGTCAGCCGCAGAAGCAGCTGCAGACGGTGCGCCCCTTCGGACTGCCCGCCCGCCTGTGGGAGTACCTCTTGCAGAAGACGCTTGGCGAGCGTTCACAGAACCGTTGGCAGAACCTGAACGCGAAGGAGCTGAACCGCCTGACGAACACCCTTGTCAACGACCAGTATACTACCAGCGGACGGGCTGCCTTCCGCGACGAGTTCGTCACTTGTGGCGGCGTCGCCCTCACCAGCGTGAACCCCTCGACGCTCGAGAGCCGTCATGTGCCCCATCTCTATTTCGCTGGCGAGGTGCTCGACATCGATGGCGTCACCGGTGGTTTCAACTTCCAGGCAGCCTGGACAACGGCCTATACCGTTGTCCGAGCCATCGCCGACAGCACGAAGTGAGCAAATTTCCTGCGCAAACCTTTGGCTGTTTCATCGAATTTGTGTAATTTTGCCGCCAAATGGATAAGGTATTAGAAGAAACAGGACAACTCTCTCGGATGAAACGTCTGCACAACTGGCGTGTCGAGCACGTCAGCGATAAGATGTTCCTGCTGATTCTGGCGCTTGTCGTTGGCTTCATGTCGGCTGTTGCCGCCTATGTGCTTCACGGCATCATCAACCTCATCGTAGCCCTGCTGACGTCGCAGTTTGAGAGTTCGTCGGCCAACTGGCTCTACCTCGTCTATCCCGTTATCGGCATCTATCTGACGTCGCTCTTCGTGCGCTATATCGTGCACGACGACATCTCACACGGCATCACACGCATCCTCTATGCCATTTCCTCGAACCGCTCGCGCCTGAAGTCCCATAACTGCTGGTCGAGCGTCATTGCATCGGCCATCACCATCGGCTTTGGCGGCTCTGTGGGTGCTGAGGCGCCTATCGTGCTGACGGGCTCGGCCATCGGCTCGAACTTGGGCAAGCTGTTCCACATGGACCGTAAGACGCTGATGACACTCGTCGGCTGTGGTGCTGCGGGTGCTATTGCGGGCATCTTCAAGGCGCCTATCGCCGGACTGGTCTTTACGCTCGAGGTACTGCTCATCGATATGACGATGTCGTCGCTGCTGCCTATTCTCGTCAGCTGTGTGACGGCCACCTGTTTCACCTACATCTTCAGGGGCGATGCCGCCCTGTTCGCCTTCCACCTCGACAACGAGTGGACGGTGCAGCGCATTCCGGCCTGCCTGCTGTTGGGCATTGCCTGTGGCTTGGTGTCGCTCTACTTCATCCGCACGATGAGCTTTGCCGAGGGCATCTTTGCGCGTTTCAAGGACCGGCCCTACGTGCGTTTAGCTATTGGCGGTACGATGCTGAGCCTGCTCATCTTCCTGCTGCCACCGCTCTTCGGCGAGGGCTATTCGAGCATCAACCTGCTGCTCAACGGCCGTACGGAGGCCGATTGGAACCATATTCTCGACAACTCGCTCTTTGCCGGACAGGCGGCCCTGCTGATACCCTACATCGCGTTGGTGTTGCTCTTCAAGGTCTTTGCTACGTCGGCCACGAACGGCGGTGGCGGCTGCGGCGGTACGTTTGCACCCTCGCTCTTTGTGGGCTGTTTCACCGGCTTCCTCTTCTCGCGCCTCTGGAATATGGAGCAGATAGGCGTCTACGTGCCTGAGAAGAACTTCGCGCTGATGGGTATGGCCGGTGTCATGTCGGGCGTCATGCACGCCCCGCTGACGGGCATCTTCCTCATTGCCGAGCTGACGGGCGGCTACAGCCTGCTGTTGCCGCTGATGATCGTGTCGGTATCGTCATACCTCACTATCATCATCTTCGAGCCCCACAGCATCTACGGGTCGCGCCTGGCTAAGGAGGGCCGTCTGCTGACGCACCATACCGACCACGCTGCCCTGACGCTGATGAACCTTGATTCGGTTATCGAGCGCGGCTATCAGGCCGTCAGTCCCGATATGGAGTTAGGCCAGATTGTCAATCAGGTGAGCCGCAGTCACAGTCGTGTGCTGCCCGTCACCGACGGTGCCGGCACGCTGTTGGGCGAGGTTGATATCATGCACATCCGCAAGGTGCTGTTCCGCATCGAACTCTATCACCATTTCACCGCCAGTCAGCTGATGGAAGAGCCCGTAGCCACCTTGCTTGACTCCGCTCCTATGACGAGTGTCATGAAAACTTTCGACCGTACGGGTGCCGAGTGGCTCCCCGTTGTCGACACCGACAACCACCTGAAGGGCTACATCTCACGCCAGCGTCTCTACACCCTCTATCGCAAGATGGTGCATGACATGAGTGAGGACTGATATACTTGTGTTTTCGCCGCCCGATATAAGCCATTTCACCAGCCGAAATGGCTTATTTTGCATTGTCAAGTCATAATGGGCTTCGCTCGGCATGCAAAGAATGTCAAAAGTCAAAAGTCTAAAATTGCGTGTTTCCGCAGTGTTTACTGCGGAAAGCGTGAAAGTGACAAGTGACATTTTCCGTGTTTTCGAAAGTGTTAAATGATTCAAGTTTCGTAAGTATTTTTTTACCACGAATTTCACGAATTTCACGAATTTGGCTGCGCGTTGTTAATTTAAACGAATTTCACGAATGAAATCGCAAGCGATTTCTTGCCGGCGC